>NZ_KB902781.1:0-167902 GCF_000379585.1 Bradyrhizobium sp. WSM2793
AACGTCACGCTCAACATGCTCGGTCGCGCCAAGAAGGTGATGATCGACAAGGAGAACACCACGATCGTCAACGGCGCCGGCAAGAAGGCCGACATCGAGGCGCGCGTGGCCCAGATCAAGGCGCAGATCGAGGAGACCACCTCGGACTACGACCGTGAGAAGCTCCAGGAGCGTCTCGCCAAGCTCGCGGGCGGCGTCGCGGTGATCCGCGTCGGCGGCGCGACCGAGGTCGAGGTGAGGGAGCGCAAGGATCGCGTTGATGACGCGATGCACGCGACCCGCGCGGCTGTCGAGGAAGGCATCGTCCCGGGCGGCGGCGTCGCCCTGCTCCGTGCCTCCGAGCAGCTCAAGGGCCTGCGCACCAAGAACGACGACCAGAAGACCGGCGTCGAGATCGTACGCAAGGCGTTGTCCTGGCCGGCCCGTCAGATCGCGCTCAACGCCGGTGAAGACGGCTCGGTCGTGGTCGGCAAAGTCTTGGAGAAGGATCAGTACTCTTACGGCTTCGATGCGCAGACAGCCGAATACAGCAACCTGGTCTCCAAGGGCATCATCGACCCGACCAAGGTCGTCCGCACCGCAGTCCAGAACGCCTCCTCGGTGGCGGCGCTGCTGATCACAACGGAAGCGATGGTTGCCGAGCTGCCGAAGAAGAACGCCGGCGGCCCTGCGATGCCTCCTGGCGGCGGCATGGGCGGCATGGGTGGCATGGACTTCTGATCCAGCCGCATCACGCGGACCACCAAACGCGAGAGCCCCGGCAGCAATGCCGGGGTTTTTGTTTGCTCTTGCAATCTTTCTACCACGTTATTCTGGGCTCGCATTACGCGCGGCCCCGGCACCCCCGGATCGTTGAATAGCCCTATCTAGTTGCCAATTATCGAATGGATCCATTGGCGTCAGATGCCGGACGGGCCCCCGCGCAGTGCTTCGGTCTTAAGGTCTACAATTCACCACCAGCAGCCAGATTTCATTGGTGGGCGAGCCGACGTTCCGCAGCAGCCACTACGAGAGGCCGCGTGGCCTGAGAACGGCTCCGCTCGGCACGGCACCGAACAACAGACTTACGCCACCGTCACCCGCAAGTATTTTTACTCCGCTTTGCTTAGCAAATCTGCTCCAGACTACGCGCCTGATCGCCAGGAATGCCCTCACGCGCGCTGCGACACTTGAAGAATTTCATTTTCATTCGATGCCGCGGAAGTCAGGATGAGGGAAGCGCTGCGAGCAATCACTGCGGCTTGGCTGTGGCGCAGCGCGGAAATTTACGGTAGCTTCTGCTGGCGAGTTTGCAAATGCGTACCCGCATCCGATCGCTCCGAGAACAACGGGCGATCATTCGAGCGCTTGACCCCTCCCATCCTCAGAGCTGGGATAATCCCGACAATGAGGAAATCTGGTTTGAGCTGGCGCGCGCCATCGGACGCCAGATCGCACGGGATGAAAATGACGGCTCGGCAGCAGCCGATAGAGGACCGGCATGACGACAAGGTCATCCAAGAAAACGGCCGTACTATACGCCCGCTATTCCAGCGACATGCAAAAGGCGACCTCGATTGACGGTCAGCTATTGCTCTGCCGGAAGGTCGCATTGCGCAACAACCTCGATATTATCGGGGCGTTTGTGGATGCCGCAAAATCTGGCCTTACCGAAGGTGCACGGGACGGCTATCAGCGCTTGCTCAACGGTGTGCGAAAACATGACTTTGACGTGGTCGTCGTAGAGCACTTTGACCGCTTGTCGCGCGATCCCGCAACTATCCAGCGTCTCAAGCAGGTTTTCGAGTTCAATGGCGTTGAGTTAATGGATCAGAAAGGCGTCTATGCGACAGCCACGGACATCAGCATCGCAAGTCTCTACAATACGATTTACAAGCCGCAGCTCGCCGAGAAGGTTCGGCGCGGCCATGACAACGCTGTTACTAACGGAAGAATTCCTGGCTCATACGCCTATGGGTATCGGCCGAAACCAGGCGCGCCCGGCGAGCGGACGATCGATGAGGACGAAGCGAAGGTTGTGCTCCGCATCTTCACCGAATATGCGGCTGGCCGCTCGACTCGAAGTATCGCCGCTGATCTCACCCGCGAAGGCGTGCCCTCACCAGGGGCAATTCGTCACAAGAACAAGGCGGGACGCACCACCTGGAATCATCAGTGCATCACGGGCGGTCGGCATGGTCGCGGCATTATCGGTAACGATCTATACATCGGCGAGATACATTGGAACGTTCGCTCGACGATTATCAACCCGGAAACGCAGAAGAAGCAGAAGCGCCGCAATCCGGAGGAACGGCACATCATAGTCAAAAAGCCCGAGCTGCGGATCGTTCCGCAAGTGCTCTGGGATCGAGCGCAGAAGGTTCGTAGCGTGCGCGCCGTGCACATGTTCGGGCCGACAGGCAAGCCGCGGCGTCGCATCGTGATCCCGCGTAATAACGAGCACCCGCTTGCCGGGGTGCTCCGGTGCGGGGTCTGCAATGGCCATATGCGAATCGCTCAATCCTCCCGTAACGGCGCACCTCGCGCTGCATGCGCGAACGCGCATCAGCGGGGCACCTGCGAGCATACCCGCAGCTTTGACATGGACGTTTTGCTCGAAGATGCCTCCGCCAAGATCGAAGTGAAATTGCTTTCGCCAAGAGCCATTGAAGAGGCAATGCATGCTTGGAAGGAGGAGCGCAAAAACGATCGGAACAAGAGCAGCGAATACGCCAAGCTAGATCGTCGGCGCCGCGTGTTGACTACGGAGATCGAACGTCTGTCATATGCCATCGCAAATAGCCGTCGGAAGCCGGATGAGTTGCTCAAGCGGATCGATGAGTGTGACTTGGAACGGGAAAGCGTAGAAGAGCGCATGCGGCTGCTGGGCGGCGGCGGCGAAAATGTCATCCCCTTCGACCACCCGAAATTCGGTGACCGATACCGTTTGGAGGTTAGAAGGCTTGTCACAGCGCTCAAAACCAATCCTAAGGCGATCGAAACTCGTGTCGCCTTCCGCAACTTGATTGACTGCATCGTGGTGCATCCGGTTCGCAAGCGAATGCCCTACGAATATACGCCCTACCTCAACAGCGTTGCCCTTTACGGCAAGAAGCTTTTCCCAGAAGGCCGCCGCACGGCGGAAGAAAGCAGTTCGTTTGCCTACTACGATAATGGCAAGTCAGAGAAATCCGTGTCCTCGTAATAGACGCGGACCTGCATGTGGTGGCGGCCGTCGCGGATCTCGCCGTCGAGATGAGCTGTCACGTCGCGAGCCTCTTCGCTTGTCGCTATAGGTCCGTTTTGCGCAAAAACGGCCGGACGCGCAAGCGTAGCTAGGACACAGCGAGCCCTGTCCTTCCCAGCGTCACCTCGACGATCTCGGGCGGCACACCGACACGGACCGGCATGATGCTGCAACCGAGGCCGCCGGAGACAATGAGGTCGCATTTCAGGCGGAAGTGGCCATAAGCGAGGCGCAGGCCGTTCTTGGGCGAAACCGCCGGTGACCAGCCGAGCAGACGAACCTGGCCGCCATGGGTATGGCCGGACAGTTGCAGCGCGACGCGCCCGGGTACGAGCGGCGCGATGTTGGGCTCGTGCGCGAGCAGGATGACCGGCGCATCGTCGGTGACCTTCGCCAGCGTGCCCGCAAGATCATCGACGCCAAGCCGGTGCGCGCGGCCGAAGCGCTTCGAAGGATAATAGGCCAGCTGATCGCCGAGCCCGGCAAGCCAGAACGGGCGGCCGTCTTTGGAAAGACGCACGACGTCGTTCTCGTAGACGGGGATGCCGGCCGCCTCCAGCGCCCGATGCGCGATGGTCGGTCCGTGCCCCGCCTGCTGCACGGTCAAGTCGTCCCAATAATCGTGATTGCCCATGACGGCATGGACGCCGAGCGGTGCCTTGAGTCCGGCCAGCACCCTCGCCCATTCGCGCGACGGGATGAGGCGCGTGACGTGGTGAAGGCCGGCGACATAGTCGCCGAGCAGCACGATGATATCAGGCTTCAGCGCATTGGTGCGGTCGACGATGCCCTCGATCCGCTCCAGCGACATCCAGGGATCGCAGGCGTGGATGTCGGCGATGGCCGCGATCTTCAACGGAAAATCCGCCGGCCATTGCCGCGGCTTCGGATGATAGCGGGTGACGCGAAGCCGCAGCACCGGCTCGACGCCGACGCCGTACGCGGCGGTCGAGATGCCGAGGGCGGACAGACCGCCGATGGAACGGATGAAATGACGGCGCGTGATCATGGAAGCCCGATCGAGATGCGCCTTGTTGATGCGGTCTGATTGGAGCGGAATTGGGGTGCGTTCGTGCAGACCGTCTGCACGAGATTACCAGAAATTCATGATAGAAGGAGCGCACTGCATTGGCGCAGCTCAGTCGTCGCTCTCGTCCGTGCCGAACAGGCCGAATTGTGCCGCCGCATCGCGCGAGGGCTCGGCGATGCCGAGATGACGGAAGGCGTGCGAGGTGAGCAGACGGCCGCGCGGGGTGCGCTGGAGATAGCCGCACTGGATCAGATAGGGCTCGATGATGTCCTCGATCGCATCGCGCGGCTCGGACAACGCGGCGGCCATGGTCTCGACGCCAACCGGGCCGCCGCCATAGTTCATCGCGATGGTCGTGAGGTAGCGACGGTCCATCGCGTCGAGGCCCGCGGCATCGACCTCGAGCGCGCTCAGGGCGTGGTCGGCGATCTTGCGGTCGATCTTGTCGGCATCGGCCGCCGAGGCGAAATCGCGCACGCGGCGGAGCAGGCGGCCGGCGATACGCGGCGTGCCGCGGGCGCGGCGGGCGATTTCGTTGGCGCCATCCGCGCTCATGCCGACATTGAGCACGCGCGCGCCGCGGCTGACGATGCTTTCGAGCTCCTCGATCGTGTAGAAATTGAGCCGCACCGGAATGCCGAAACGATCGCGCAACGGATTGGTGAGCAGGCCGGCGCGCGTGGTGGCGCCGACGAGGGTGAATTTCGACAGCTCGATCTTCACCGAGCGCGCCGCCGGGCCCTCGCCGATGATGAGGTCGAGCTGAAAGTCCTCCATCGCGGGATAGAGCACCTCTTCCACCGCCGGGCTCAGACGATGGATCTCGTCGATGAAGAGCACGTCGCGCTCTTCGAGATTGGTGAGGAGGGCTGCAAGATCACCGGCCTTGGCGATCACCGGCCCTGACGTCGCGCGAAAGCCGACGCCCAGCTCCTTGGCCACGATCTGCGCCAGCGTGGTCTTGCCGAGGCCGGGCGGGCCGACGAACAGCACGTGATCCAGCGCCTCGCCGCGCTTGCGCGCCGCCTCGATGAAGATCGAGAGATTCTTGCGCGCCTGCTGCTGGCCGACGAAATCGGACAGCGATTGCGGACGCAGCGCGGTGTCGCCGACATCGTCGCTGCGGCGCTCGGGCGAGACCATGCGGTTGGCCTTGGGATCGCTCACCTGGCGAACTCCCCGTAGAGTGGGCAAAGGCGCTCGTCGTGCCGTGCCCACCATATCTCTCCGATCGCCCTAAGAGTGGTGGGCACGCTGCGCTTTGCCCACCCTACGAGACTGACCATTGCCGCGCTCACTTCGCTAATTCCTTCAGGCCGAGGCGAATGAGCTGCGCCGTCTCGGCGCCTTCACCCGCACTGCGCGAGGCCAACGCAATCGCGGCGGCTGCCTGCGGCTGGCCGTAGCCGAGATTAACCAGCGCGGAGATCGCGTCGGCGACGGGCCGCGGCGCCCGCTGGTCGTCGACAGCGCCGGCAAGATGCACCACTGCCGGATCGACATTGGCGAAGGCCGGCGCCTTGTCCTTCAACTCGGTGACGATGCGTTCGGCGACCTTGGGACCAACGCCGGGCGTGCGCGCCACCGCGGCCTTGTCGCGCAGCGCAATAGCATTGGCGAGATCGGCCGGCGCCAGCGTGCCGAGCACGGCGAGCGCGACCTTGGCGCCGACGCCCTGCACGGTCTGGAGCAGGCGAAACCATTCACGCTCCTGGTCGGTGCGGAAGCCGAACAGTTTGATCTGGTCCTCGCGGACATAGGTCTCGATCGACAGCACCGCAGCTTCGCCCGGCTTGGGCAGATGCTGCAACGTGCGCGTCGAGCAATGCACCTGATAGCCGACGCCGCCGACGTCAAGAATCACGAAATCCTCGCCGTAGGAATCGATCAGGCCCTTGAGCTTGCCGATCATAGCCCCGCCACCTTCAGCCTGAGCGCGGTGCTCTGGCGGTGGTGGGCGTGGGTGATGGCGATGGCGAGCGCGTCGGCGGCGTCGGCGGACGGCGGCTCGGCCTTGGGCAGCAATATCTTCAGCATCATCGCGATCTGTTGCTTGTCGGCATGGCCAGCGCCGACCACGGTTTTCTTGACCTGGTTCGGCGCGTATTCGGCGACCGAGATGCCGAACATTGCGGGCGCCAGCATGGCGACGCCGCGGGCCTGGCCGAGCTTCAGTGTCGCAACGCCGTCCTTATTGACGAAGGTCTGCTCGACCGCGGCTTCCATCGGCTTGTGGTCGGACAGGACGGCCGCGAGCCCTTCATGGATCGCGAGCAGCCGGCGCGCCAGCGGCAAATCGTCCGGCGGTTCCACCGAACCGCAGGCGACGTAGATCAGGCGATTGCCCTCAGCCTCGATCACGCCCCAGCCGGTGCGGCGGAGGCCAGGGTCGATGCCGATGATGCGAACGGGGCCACGAATCGGGAGCGCAGTCATGGGGCCAGTGATAGCGGCTGGCTGCCGTGGGGGAAACAGAAACAGAACGGAAGTAACAGGGGAAGTGGGGGCGTTAGTGAGCCGCACCGGCCACCACAGACTCCGGCGTCATACCCCGCGAAGGCGGGGTATCCAGTACGCCGCGGCTTCTCCGTATTCCCATTGCTGTCTCTGGAATACTGAGTCGCCCGGTCAAGCCGGACGACGACAGCGGAATGCGGAGCTGGTGATCACCCGCCCATCTTCGCCACCAGCGCGTCCGACACCTCGAAATTGGCGTAGACGTGCTGGACGTCGTCGTGCTCGTTGAGCAGGTCCATCAACTTGAGCAGCTTCTCGCCGGTCTCGTCGTCGACCGCGACCGTGTTTTGCGGCTTCCAAATCAGCGCGGCCTTGCGCGGCTCGCCGAACTTGGCTTCCAGCGCCTTGGCGACGTCGCGATAGCCTTCGGTCGAGGCGTAGATCTCGTGACCGGCTTCGCCGGAGACGACGTCGTCGGCGCCGGCCTCGATCGCGGCATCGAGCACGGCGTCGTCGGAAGCGACGCTGCGGTCGTATTCGATGATTCCGGTGCGATCGAACATGAAGGACACCGAACCGGTTTCGCCGAGATTGCCGCCCGATTTGGTGAAAAAGGAGCGGATGTCGGAGGCGGCGCGGTTACGGTTGTCGGTCAGCGCCTCGACGATGACGGCAACGCCGCCGGGGCCATAACCCTCATAGCGGATCTCGTCATAGTTCTCGCCGTCGCTGCCGAGTGCCTTCTTGATGGCGCGCTCGATATTGTCCTTCGGCATGTTCTCCTGCCGCGCGGCGATCACGGCGGCGCGCAGGCGGGGGTTCATGTTGGGGTCGGGCGTGCCCAGCTTGGCCGCGACGGTGATTTCCCGCGCCAGCTTGCCGAACAGCTTCGACTTCTGGGCATCCTGCCGCCCCTTGCGGTGCATGATGTTCTTGAATTGGGAATGTCCGGCCATGCGTGGTCTCTCGGGGATCTCTTGGAATCGTACGCCAATGAGGGTGGGAAACGCGGCCTTATAGGCCGCCAACCCACCGGAATGAAAGGGTCTCGGATACTTTAAGGTAACACCGTACGGGCCCCTGCCCAGAGGTGAGGCATCGTTAACCCTGACTTCATTCCAGCCTGCGAAAATAACCTCCGAGCGTCCCCCGACAAGAGAGACCTGATGGCATTCGGACTATTTCGGAAGCGTCTGCCGGATATGGCCGCGCCCGTGGCAGCCGCAGAGGCCGCGCCGCCGGTGGCCCAGTCCGAGCCCGCCCCGGCCGAAGGTGATTCGGCCCGGGAGATCCTGGAATTGCTGGAACTCGAGCTTGGCGCGATGATCCGCCAGCTCGAGCGCGCCGCCAATTCGGTGGCGGGCGGCGCCGAAGCGACCGCATCGACGCTTGCCGCCATCCGCGACCGCACCGACGCCCTGACCGGCCGGACCAATGCCGCGCAATCGACCGCATCCACCTTCGCCCATGCCGCCGACAAGTTCACCCAGTCCGCGCTGGGGATCGGGGCGCAGGTTCGCGAGGCCGGCAAGCTCGCCGACGAGGCCAGCGCCGCGGCGCAGGAAGCCCGCGCCAATGTCGATCGCTTGCGCGAATCCTCCGCCGCCATCGGCAATGTCGTCAATCTGATCGCACAGATCGCGCGGCAGACGACGCTGCTCGCGCTCAACTCGACGATCGAGGCCGCACGCGCGGGCGCTGCGGGAAAAGGCTTTGCGGTCGTCGCAACCGAGGTCAAGGCCCTCGCGGTGCAGACGCAAGGGGCGACGGAAGAGATTACGAAGAAGATCGACGCGCTGCAGCGCGACGCCGCCGGCTCCGCGGACGCCGTGCACCGCATTTCGCAGGCGATCGAGGCGATCCGCCCGGTCTTCGAGACCGTCAACGGCGCGGTCGCCGAACAGAACGCCACGACCAGCGAAGTCTCCGGCAACGCCGCCAGCGCCTCGGAGTTCATCGTCTCGGTCGGCGAGAGCGCAGCCGAGATCGATGCCGCGACCAAGGCGGCCGAGAGCCATGGCGAGAACGTCGCCAGTGCCGGCAAAGCCGTCACCACCTTCGCACAGAAGCTGAAATCGCGCTGCGCCGTGCTGCTCCGCCAGAGCGAGCACGACGACCGCCGCAAGACCGAACGGCTGCCCTGCCATCTGAAGCTCGAAACCGCGCGCGGCGTGATGCCGGTCTATGAAATCTCGATGGACGGCGTGCTGATCGGTGGCGCGGATGCGGGCCGGCTTGCACCGCAAGCGATGATCGAAGGCACCCTCGAAGCCGTCGGCGCCTGCCGCCTGCGCGTGATCGAGCAATCCAAGGCCGGGGCCCGCGCGCAATTCGTCGGTCCCAATGCCGAGCTCAGCGAAAAGATCGAGGACAGGCTCTGGGCGATCCACGAAGAGAACACGGAGTTCGTCACCCGCGCCATGGAAGCGGGCAACGCGCTGACCAAGATCTTCGAGCAGGCCCTTGCCCGCGGCGAAGTTGGGATCGACGACCTGTTCGACACCGACTACGCCGAAATCGCCGGAACCAATCCGCAGCAATACCGCACGAAATATCTCGACTGGGCCGACCGCGCGCTGCCGCCGTTCCAGGAGGTCTTTCTGGCCAAGGACCAGCGCATGGCGTTCTGCGCCATGGTCGACCGCAACGGCTTCCTGCCGGTGCACAACAAGATCTATTCGCACCCGCAGCGACCGGGCGACGTCGCCTGGAACACAGCCAATAGTCGCAACCGCAGGATATTCAACGATCCGGCGGGGTTGGCGGCCGCACGCAACCTGCGCTCGTACCTGGTGCAGAGCTATGCGCGCGACATGGGCAACGGGAATACGGTGATGATGCGCGAGATCGACGTTCCGATCCGCGTGCAGGGCCGGCACTGGGGTGGATTCCGCACGGCTTACAAGCTCTAGAGCCTGGCCCGAAAAAATGTCCCGCAGTTTTTCGAGCGGAATCGAGAAACAGGGCGCGAATTGCGCCTGAGTGCACGCTCAGGCAAGACGCCGGCCGCGAATCATCCTTTTAAACTGAATTGGAATGGGAATGCCGCCGTGAGCCGGGTTGCGGCCCTGACTGGAGGACTCATCGAATATGTCCGTCGTACAACTTGCAGTCATGGACACCGTCTCCAATCGCACGCTGGCCGAGCGGCTGATTGATCAGCTTGCCGATCGCATCGGCGGCCTCGGCGTGGAACTCGCCGATATCGCCGGCAACGTCCAGGAAGTCGCAAGCCGCGTCGCCAACCAGTCGGAACGGTTCCACCATCTTCAGAAGACCGCCGAGACGATGGTCTCGGCCAACCACGATATCGCCAACGCCTCGCAGGCCGTGCAAACCACCACGTCCGCGGCGGTCGGTGAGATCGCGCAGTCGCGCAGCGCCGTCGACACCGCGGTCAGCCACATCTCCGAGCTCGTCGCAGCGGTGGAGCGCATCGAGGCGCGCCTCAGCGCCGTCGGCTCGGCGCTGGCGCAGGTCGCAAAAGTCTCCGGCTCGATCGAGGCGATCGCGAAGCAGACCAATCTGCTGGCGCTGAACGCAACCATCGAAGCCGCCCGCGCCGGCAACGCCGGCCGCGGCTTCGCGGTGGTTGCAAGCGAGGTGAAGAACCTCGCGGAAGCCACCCGCCAGGCCACGCACCAGATCTCCGACACCGTGCGCGATCTCGACGGCCAGATCGAAGGCCTGATCGGCGAGAGCAGCGACGCTTCGCAGCGCGCGAAGACCGCAGGCGAAGGCGCCCAGCAGATCTCCGGCATCATCTCGCGGGTCCAGCAGGGCTTCGCCTCCGTGGAGGCGGAGATCGGCAGCGTCACGCGCGCGGCGACCTCCAATCTCGGACATTGCGACACCGTCATCAGCGAGCTGAACGAACTCGCCAAGGGCGTCGACCTCTCCTCGCGCGATCTCAAGAGCGCCGACCAGCGCGTGACCAAGCTGCTCGACACCTCCGAAGGCCTGATCGCGCTGATCGCCGACAGCGGCGTGGAGACATCCGACGCACCGCTGATCCGGGTCGTCGTCGAGACCGCGAAGCGGATCTCGACCGAGTTCGAGGCCGCGATCGATCGCGGCGACATCACGCTCGACCAGCTCATGGACGAGACGTATCGCGAAATTCCCGGCACCGATCCAAAGCAGTACCTCACCAATTACGTCGACTTCACCGACCGCGTGCTGCCCGCGATCCAGGATCCGATCCAGAAATCCGATCCCCGCATCGTGTTCTGCGTCGCCTGGGCCAAGGGCGGCTATCTGCCGACCCACAACCCCAACTACCGCCTGCCGCAGGGTAAGGACCCGGTCTGGAACAACGCCAATTGCCGCAACCGCCGCCTCTTCACCGATCGCGCGGTGAAGAAGGTCGCGGCGAACACCAAGCCGTTCCTGCTCCAGACCTACCGCCGCGACATGGGCGGCGGACAGTTCGTGCTGATGAAGGACCTGTCCTCGCCGATCGTGATCCGCGGCAAGCACTGGGGCGCCTTCCGGATGGGTTTCCGGCAGAGCTGACGCGCGTCGCGACGGCGTTCCGGGGCTCCCCAAAACAAAAAACTCGAAAACAACCCCATGCACAGTAGCCGGGGCGTGCGAAATCAATGGCTTACAGTCGGCTGAAATTGAGCTGGCTGGTTGCCATGGAAAAGGTGCGCTCCCTCTCCCGCTTGCGGGGGAGGGCTGGGGTGGGGGTGTCTCCACAACGAACACTCCCAATGTGGAGAAAGCCCTCACCCGGCGCTTCGCGCCGACCTCTCCCGCAAGCGGGAGAGGTTAAGCGAGCCCGCGGCTCGACCGATTCAACAAACAGTCATTCTGCTCCACACGCCTGATGACGCCGACGCTCCGTCCGGCAAAACAGGAGAATAATGTCGTCATCGCGCAACTCTCCGGCCGCCAGCCGCTGCGATTGATCCCGTGCGCGCCGCCGCACGGCTCTCCCAATCACCCGACTTTCCCAATCGCACGACTTTCGTCATCGCATGATTTTGCGCATCCGCACGACAATCTGCGGTGATCGACGACGCGCGCACCGAAAATGCGTCAAAACATGACGATTATCATATCAATTAGCCCAAAATGCTCGCAGCGAGCGCCGCACAAATTCGTGAACGTCATGGGCTGACGCGTCTGCAGCGCAAATATGCATTGCCGGTGATTGCGACGCTTCATCGTTTCGTATCGGTATGATTATTGTCGCGCGCGAATTCGCTGACTAGATCGCCGCAAGCGATCGAGCGAGCAAGGGGATGCATATGGCAACTGTTCTCACCATCAACGGCGAAACGAAATCGTTCGATGCGCCGCCTGAAATGCCGCTGCTGTGGGTGCTGCGCGACATCCTCGGAATGACCGGCACCAAGTTCGGCTGCGGCATCGCGCAATGCGGCGCCTGCACGGTGCATGTCGACGGCAAGGCGGTGCGCTCCTGCGTCCTGCCGGTCAGCGCGGTCGAGAACCGCGCCGTCACCACGATTGAACATGTCGGCAGCACGCCTGCGGGCGCGAAGGTGCAGAAGGCCTGGCTCGATCTCGAAGTGATCCAGTGCGGCTATTGCCAGTCCGGCCAGATCATGTCGGCCGCCGCATTGCTGGCCGCTACGCCCAACCCTGACGATTCCGACATCGACGCCGCGATGGCCGGCAACATCTGCCGCTGCGGCACCTATGTCCGCATCCGCGAGGCCGTCAAGCAGGCCGCCAACGGCCGACAGTCCTGAGGTTCGCCATGAATGCACATGACAGCGTCTCCCGCCGCGCGCTGCTGACCGGCGGTCTCGCCACCGGTTTCCTGCTCGCCTTCCATCTGCCGCTGCGCGCCGCCGTCAACGAACCGGTGCAGCCGCGCGATGCGACCGAGGGCAAGTTCGCGCCCAATGCCTTCATCCGCATCGACGAGACCGGCCGCACCGTGCTGATGATGCCGCAGGTCGAGATGGGCCAGGGCACCTACACCTCGATCTCCGCCGTGCTCGCCGAGGAGCTTGATGCCGACTGGAGCAGGGTCGAGGTGCAGCATGCTCCGCCGAACGACAAGCTCTACGGCAATCCAACCTTCGGCCTGCAGGTCACCGGCAACTCCAACTCGATCCGTGCCTGGTGGCTGCCGCTGCGCAAGGCCGGTGCCACCGCCCGCGCGATGCTGGTGCAGGCGGCGGCCGCCCAATGGGGCGTCGAGCCCGCGAGCTGCACGGCATCGAAAGGTGAGATCGCGCATGAAGCGAGCGGTCGCAAGCTCGCTTACGGCGCGCTGGCGCTCGCTGCCCAGGGACAGACCCCGCCGAAGGATGTCGCGCTGAAGGACCCCAAGGACTTCGTCATCATCGGCCAGCCGCTGAAGCGGCTCGACACGCCGGACAAGGTCAACGGCAAGGCCGTCTACGGCATCGACGCGATCCTGCCCGGCATGAAGTTCGCGACCGTCGCCGCCTGCCCGGTGTTCGGCGGCAAGGTCGGCAAGGTCGACGACAGCGCCGCGGTGAAGCTCCCCGGCGTGCGCAAGGTCGTGGTGCTCGACGACATGGTCGCCGTGATCGGCGATCACATGTGGGCGGCCAAGAAGGGCCTCGAAGCGCTCAAGATCGAGTGGAACGAGGGACCCAACGCTGCGATCACCACGAAGGATGTCTGGGACGATCTGCGCAAGGCCAGCCAGAAGGACGGCGCGGTCGCCAAATCCGACGGCGACATCGCCAGGGCGCTGGCGAGCGGCGACAAGTTCGAGGCGGCTTACGAGCTGCCGTTCCTGGCGCATGCATCGATGGAGCCGATCAACGCCACGGTGCACGTGAAGCCCGGCTCCTGCGAGATCTGGACCGGCACGCAGATCATGACACGCGTGCAGTCGGAGGCGGCGAAGGCCGCCGGGCTTCCGGTCGACAAGGTGATCGTCAACAATCATCTGCTCGGCGGCGGTTTCGGCCGCAAGCTCGAGCCCGACATGGTGATCGCGGCGGTGAAGATCGCAAAACAGGTCGACTACCCCGTGAAGGTGGTGTGGACCCGCGAGGAGGACATCCAGCACGATGTCTATCGTCCGGTCTATCGCGACCAGATCACGGCGTCGCTGGTCGACGGCAAGGTCGCGGGGTGGAAGTACAAGGTCGCCGGCTCCGCGGTTCTGGCGCGCTGGCTGCCGCCGGCGTTCCAGAAGGGCATCGACATCGACGCGATCGATGCCGCGGTCGACGCGCCCTACGACTTCGCCAATTTCCACGTCGAATATGTCCGCGCCGAACCGCTGTCGGTGCCGACAGGCTTCTGGCGCGGCGTCGGCCCCAACAACAACGTGTTCGCGGTCGAATGCGCGATGGACGAGCTCGCGCGCAAGGCGGGCAAGGACCCGATCGAGTTCCGAAAGTCCATGCTGACCAAGAACCCGCGCATGCTCGCGGTGCTCACCCAGGTCGCGGAGAAATCCGGCTGGGGCGAGCCGCTGCCTCCGCGCGTCGGTCGCGGCGTCTGCGTGCAGCCGTCATTCGCGAGCTTCATCGCGACCGTGGTGGAGGCCGAGATCGACGATATCGGCGAGATCGTGCTCCGCCGCATCACCTCGGTGGTCGACACCGGCATTGCAGTCAACCCCGACACGGTGAAGGCGCAGATCGAGGGCGGGCTGATCTTCGGCCTCACCGCCGCGCTCTATGGCGAGATCACCATCGACAAGGGCCGCGTGCAGCAATCGAACTTCCATGACTACCGCATGATGCGCATCAACGAGACGCCGAAGATCGACGTGATCGTCGTCAAGAGCGGCGAGGCGCCCGGCGGCATCGGCGAGGCCGGCGTCAACGCCGGACCGCCGGCGCTGCGCAACGCGATTCTTGCCGCAACCGGCGTGGCGCTGCGGCGCCTGCCCATTGACCGGAAACTGCTGGCTGCGGGGAAGAAGGCATGAGCGGCAAGATGCGTATCCTCACAAGCGTCGCTGCAATCGCCATCGTCGCAGCAGGGCTCGGCGTCTGGATCATTCGCGGGCCCGGCCCGCTCGACTTCGCCGGCGGCACGAAAGTGGCGCTGGCGGATTACCGCGCAGGCAAGCCGACCGGCGTGCCCGCCAGGCTGGAGAAGGCAAGCCTGGTCGAGCGCGGCGAATATCTCGCCAAGGCGGCCGACTGCATGGTCTGCCACACCAAGCCGGGCGAGAAGGACTATTCCGGCGGGCTCGCGTTCAAGCTGCCATTCGGCACGCTCTATTCCACCAACATCACGCCGGACAAGGACACCGGCATCGGCAATTACAGCGACCAGGATTTTCTGAACGCGGTCCAGCACGGCAAGCGTCGCGACGGCGCGCGGCTCTATCCGGCGATGCCGTACACGTCCTACACGTTCATGACGGATGAGGACGTGCTGGCGGTGAAGGCCTATCTGTTCAGCCTGCCGCCGGTGCGCGCGAAGGCGCCGGACAATACGCTGTCGTTCCCGTTCAACCAGCGTTGGGCGATGATTGCCTGGTCGGCCGTGTTCAATCCGGACACACGCTTTGCCCCCGATATTTCGAAGAGCCCGGAATGGAACAGGGGCGCGTATCTTGTCGAAGCGCTGGCGCATTGCGGCGAATGCCACACCCCGCGCAATCTCGGTTTTGCGCTGGATAACCGCAGGAAGTTCGCCGGCGCGATCACGGCGGGCTGGCGCGCCTTCAACATCTCCTCCGACAAGACGACAGGACTCGGCAATTGGGGCGACCAGGATCTGATCTCCTATCTGTCGCTCGGCCATGCGCCGGGCCACGGCTCGGCCTCGGGGCCGATGGGTGAAGCGGTCGATCACAGTTTTAGCCAGTTCGCGCCAGAGGACATCCGCTCCATCGTTGCTTATCTGCGCAGCGTGCCGCCGCAGCCCTCGCCTGACCTGCCCGCGACCACGGCGCCGGTCGCGCCCGCCTCGCACAAGGACGGCGTCACGGCGGACGCACGCGGCAAGAAGGTGTTCGCCAGCGCCTGCGCCAGCTGTCACGGCTGGAGCGGCGAGAGCCCGGTGTCGCCGATGGCGACGCTCACCGGCACCTGGGCCGTCAACGATCCCGCTGCCACCAACGTCGCGCAGATCGTGCTGTCAGGTACGAAGCGGCACACGCCGGATGGCGCACTTTCGATGCCGGCGTTCGGCAACGCGTATACGGACGACGAGATCGCGGCGGTGGCGAACTATGTCACGGCGCGGTTCGGGACGAAGGGCTCGAAGCTGACGGCAAAGGATGTCGCGGAGCTGCGGGGGCAGACGGCGGAGTAGGCAGCCGGGGTTACTTGCGGCGAGATTGATGCGCAATCGCGCGCGTCAATCTCCGCCGTCGTCCCGGACAAGCGAAGCACAGATCCGGGACCCATACCCACAGGGAGTAGTTTGACGATGGCTCGGAGTGGGAGCTTTGCCCCATATTACTCCCTGGGATTATGGGTCCCCGCGTTCGCGGGGACGACACCGAGGTTGACGCGGCTCTGCTAACTCAACCAGAACTTCGGCGTCGTCGGCTCCAGCCTTCCGCCGACGCGCACCGGTGCGATCTTGAGCGCGAGGCCCGTTGCATCATCCGTCTCCACCGCGACACCGCTCAGCGTTGCAGCGCCCGCGGCCGGCTCGAATCTCCCCGACGGAATCCCCGAGGTGAACCTGCGCAGCGGCTCTTCCTTCTGCATGCCGATGATGGAATCGTAGTCGCCGGTCATGCCGGCATCGGTCATGTAGGCGGTGCCGCCCGACAAGATCTGATGGTCGGCAGTCGGCACATGGGTGTGCGTGCCGACGACGAGGCTGGCGCGGCCGTCGCAGAAGAAGCCGATGCCCTGCTTCTCGCTGCTCGCCTCGCAATGGAAGTCGACGACGACGGCATCGGCGGCAACGCCGAGCGGACAGGCCCCTAACTCGCGCTCCAGCGCTGCGAAGGGATCATCGAACGGGGTCATGAAGACGCGGCCCAAAGCGTTGACGACGAGCGCATGCTTGCCGTTCTTGGTCTCGACCAGGGCGGCGCCGCGGCCCGGCGTGCCGCGCGGATAGTTCGCCGGACGCACCAGGCGCTCGGCACGCTCGATGAACACAAGCGCTTCACGCTGGTCCCAGGAATGGTTGCCGAGCGTGACCGCGTCGGCACCGGCATCGAGAAACTCCTGATAGATCGCTTCCGTGATGCCGAAGCCGCCGGCGGAATTCTCGCCGTTGACGACGACGAAATCGAGCGACCAGTCCTTGACCATGCCGGGCAGATAGTCGGCGATGGCCGTGCGTCCTGCACGGCCGACGACGTCACCCACGAAGAGAATGCGCAACTTCAGAACTCCGGAAATCGAACACGTCCGATTCCGTTAGCACATAATCCAGCGCGACGTCGTGGGATAGTGCCGGAACCGCCTTGATCTCCTGCGCTGCAAAAGCGAGCCCGATGCCGACGATATTCTTGGCCTTGCGCAAATGCGCGAATGTGAAGTCGTAATGCCCCGCGCCATAGCCGATGCGATGGCCGAGACGGTCGAACGCCGCCAGCGGCGTCAGCATGATATCCGGAATGACTTCGCTTGCGGCTGGCGACGGCTCGGGAATGCCGAGCGGACCGAGCATCAGGCGATCGTTCGGGTGGAAGATGCGGAAGATCAGCGACTGGCCGCGCGCGGTGACGCAAGGCAGCGCCAGCTTTGCGCCCTCTTCGGCGAGCTTCTTCAGCAGCGGCATCGGATCGATCTCGCTGCGGATCGGCGAATAGCCGGAGACGATGCTGCCGGGCAGAAGCTGGAATGGCAGTCCGCGTTTGGCGAGCTTTGCGGCGGCGGCGCTGCGCTTCTTCTCGCTGAGCGCGTCGCGTGCCGCCAGGGCCTTGGCACGGAGTTCGGCTTTCGAATTGGGCATGCGCTTTGGTCCCCCACGTCATCACCGCGAATGCGGGTGATCCAGTATTCAGAGGCGGTGGTGATTCACACAAAGGCCGCGGCGTACTGGATGTCCCGGTCCCCATGCACAATTGCGCACTGGGAAGGGCATGACACCTGTTGAACTGGGCCGCAGTCGTTTCAACAAGCACAAACCAAGCAAACAAAAGTGCGAAGCCGCGTACGCCGTTGAAGCACTCGATCCCGGAGTTCCCTACGAAAGTAGGTGGGCACCATATGTCCGGGCCCACGGGCCCGGCCAGGGACAGTTCCCTAAAGGATCGATAAGGCCCCGGGGATATATGGCTCCTGACGCGCGTCGCAGCCTCGCCCGCGCAATGTAACAACGATACTGACGAATCGCCAGCCCGACGAAGGGGGTGCCCGCTTGCTTGCCAAGCTCACCGGTGAACTCCCTCTCCCGCCTGCGGGAGAGGGTTGGGGTGAGGGCTTTCTCCTCTGGGGGATTGTCCCGTTGCGGAGATACCCTCTCCCCAACCCTCCCCCGCTCGCGGGGGAGGGAGCGCACCGGTCGTGTGACTACCCGATCGCAATCCCGTTGCCGACGGTCCGGTTCAGGACCTGGGTCGACTTCTCGATGCGTTCGGCCGCAGCGTTCAGGGCATTCACCACGGCGGTCTGCGTCATCCGGGCGCGCTCGACGGCGGCGTTGCGGAAGTCCCTGAGCTCGGTCAGCTCCTGCTCCATGGTGCGGACACGGTTGCCGGCATCGACCAGCTCGTCGCAGACGGTCAGCGCCGCCATCACGGTGAGGCGCGCATCGCCGATCTCGCCGAATTTTCCGCGCAGCGACTGGATCCGCGTCTCCAGGCTTTCCGCGAGCTTGAGCAGCCGCACCTCCTGGCCCTCCTCGCAGGCCATGCGGTATTGCCGGCCATTGATGGTGACGTTGATGTGGCTCATCCGTCCTCTCCGGTATCGAGCACCGAGCGTATCGTGACGATCGCGGAATCCAGCCGGTCGGAAATCTCGCGATTGGTGCGCTCGAGCTTGCGCGCCTTCACCAGCGCGCCGTCGAGCTCGTCGGCGAGCCGCGAGCGATCCGCGCCCAGTGCCTGGATTCGTGCCGCAAGCTCGTTCTCGTCGCGATCAGCATCGCGCCGCCGCTCGACTGCGCTTTCGAGCGCGTCGAGCGCCGCCATCAGCCTGCGGGTCGCGATCTCGATCTCGACCGCGGAGGACTCCGTCATGGCGGCACTGTTGGACACGCGATCGTTCATGTAGTCAGCGGCGGAACCTGTGGCCCTTGCCCAGTGGCCTTTTCCTGGGGCGTGCCGTCCGGCAAAAGACTCGGTTCGGCAAGCGGTTAGAAGCAGAAATTTACGTGGCAAGCTAGCCAAGCGCAACGCCGCCGCGAAACTATGCACTGCTAGATCGGGAGCGATCATCCCGATCCATGGGTTCCTGCCGGTGCGATCACCTCCGAAATGCGATCACCTCCGAAACGGAGCCTCCCCTTTCGAAGCGTGCACAGGCAACTTTTACGGCCGAATCGGCGTTTGACTGCCTTGGACTCCCGGAACCGAGGTGCTATCCCAGCCCCGACCTTCAGTGGCCGCCAGGCTCCTCCCGCGCGGGCGTACACCGCCTCCAAGCGCCTCATTTCAGACGGATTTCAGACATGACGCAGGTCGATCACACCCGTATGGCCAACGCGATCCGCGGCCTTTCGATGGACGCCGTCGAGAAGGCGAAATCGGGTCATCCCGGCCTGCCGATGGGTGCCGCCGACATCGCCACGGTGCTGTTCACGCAATTCCTGAAATTCGACGCCACCGCGCCCGCCTGGCCCGACCGCGACCGCTTCGTGCTCTCGGCCGGCCACGGTTCGATGCTGCTCTATTCGCTGCTGTATCTGACCGGCAATTCCGAGATGACGCTGGACCAGATCAAGCAGTTCCGCCAGGTCGACTCGCTCACCCCGGGACACCCCGAGAACTTCCGTACCAACGGCATCGAGACCACGACCGGCCCGCTCGGCCAGGGCATCTCGACCGCGGTCGGCATGGCGCTCGCCGAGAAGATGCTTGCCGCCGAATTCGGCAAGAAGATCGTCGATCACCATACCTATGTGCTCGCTTCCGACGGTGACCTGATGGAAGGCGTGTCGCAGGAAGCGATCGCGATGGCCGGGCACTGGAAGCTCAACAAGATGATCGTGCTCTACGACGACAACGGCATCTCGATCGACGGCCCGACCTCGATCTCCGATTCCGTCGACCAGGTGAAGCGCTTCAAGTCGGCGGGCTGGGCCGCCGAGAAGATCGACGGCCACGATCAGGCGGCGATTGCCGACGCCATCACGCGCGCGAAGAAATCCAACAAGCCGACGCTGATCGCCTGCCGCACCACCATCGGTTTCGGCGCCCCGCACAAGGCCGGGACGTCGAAGGTGCATGGCGAGGCGTTGGGGGCTGAGGAGCTCAAGGCCGCCAAGGAAAATCTCGGCATCTCGCTCGAGCCGTTCGCGGTCGCCGACGACGCGCTGAAGGCGTGGCGTGCAGCCGGCAGCCGCGGCGCTGCCGCGCGCCAGGAATGGGAGGGCCGGCTCGGTGAGCTCGGCAGCCGCAAGCGCGCAGAATTCGAGCGCCGCCTGCGCCATGAGCGTCCGGCTTCGCTCGCCAAGGCGGTGCGCGCGTACAAGAAGGAATTGCTGGAAAAGCCGATGACCGCGGCGACCCGCAAATCCTCGGAAGCCGTGATCGAAGTCATCGCCGGCGCGATGCCGATGGAATTTCTCGCCGGCTCGGCCGACCTCACCGGCTCCAACAACAACAAGGCGAAATCGGCGACCGCGTTCTCGGCCAAGACGCCGAAGGGCCGATTCATCCATTACGGCATTCGCGAGCACGGCATGGCCGCGGCGATGAACGGCATCTTCCTGCACGGCGGCTTCGCGCCGAACGGCGCGACCTTCCTGGTGTTCACCGACTATGCACGTCCTGCAATGCGCCTTGCCGCTCTGATGGGCTCCGGCGTCGTCTATGTGATGACGCACGATTCCATCGGCCTCGGCGAAGACGGCCCGACCCATCAGCCGGTCGAGCATCTTGCCGCGCTGCGCGCCATTCCGAACATGCGCGTGTTCCGCCCGTGCGACGCCATGGAGGTCGCCGAGTGCTGGGAGCTCGCGCTCAATCGCGTGGACGGACCGACCGTGCTGGCGCTGACGCGCCAGAACCTGCCGCAGCTGCGCACCACCGCGCCGAACGACAATCCCTGCGCAGAGGGCGCCTATGAGCTGGTCGCCGCCCAGGGCGAAGCCAAGGTGACGCTGTTCGCCTCCGGCTCCGAGGTCGAGATCGCGGTCGCCGCCCAGAAGCAGCTCGCGGAACGCGGCATCGCGTCGCGCGTTGTCTCCGTTCCCTCGCTCGAGCTGTTGTTAGCGCAACCAGAGGCCAAGCGCGCCGCGATCATCGGCAACGCACCGGTCAAGGTCGCGATCGAGGCTGCCGTGCGCTGGGGCTGGGATGCCGTGATCGGCCAGGATGGCGAATTTATCGGCATGCATTCGTTCGGCGAAAGCGGCCCTGCAAAGGAGCTTTACAAGCATTTCGGCATTACCGCCGAGGCTGCAGTTAACGCTGTGCTGAAGCGCGTTAGCTGAGAGTTGAGCTTGCCGCAAAAAAGGACTACCTAGTCTTCCATATGATCAAGCACCGCCCGGCCGAACCGGGCGCCCGCCCTAAAAAACCCTCGCAGGCGCGCATAGCGCGTTGTGCGGGATGACAACGGTCATTGAAGGAGACGAAACATGGCAGTCCGCGTCGGAATTAACGGTTTTGGCCGCATCGGCCGCAACATCCTGCGGGCTATCGCCGAGTCCGGCCGCAAGGACATCGAGGTCGTCGGCATCAATGATCTCGGTCCGGTCGAGACCAACGCCCATCTGCTCCGCTTCGACAGCGTCCATGGCCGTTTCCCCGGCACCGTCACCGTCGACGGCGATACGATCAATCTCGGTGGCGGCAAGATCAAGGTGACCGCCGAGCGCGATCCCTCGAAGCTGCCGTGGAAGGATCTCGGCGTCGACATCGCGATGGAATGCACCGGCATCTTCACCTCGAAGGACAAGGCGTCCGCGCATCTGACCGCCGGCGCCAAGCGCGTGCTGGTCTCCGCGCCCGCCGACGGCGCCGACGCCACCATCGTCTACGGCGTCAACCATGAGACGCTGACCAAGGAGCATTTGGTCATCTCCAACGGCTCCTGCACCACCAACTGCCTGGCGCCGGTTGCCAAGGTGCTGAACGATCTCGTCGGTATCGAGACCGGCTTCATGACCACGATCCACGCCTATACCGGCGACCAGCCGACGCTCGATACGATGCACAAGGATCTCTATCGCGGCCGCGCGGCTGCGATGTCGATGATCCCGACCTCGACCGGCGCCGCCAAGGCGATCGGTCTCGTGCTGCCGGAGCTGAAGGGCAAGCTCGACGGCGTCGCGATCCGCGTGCCGACCCCGAACGTCTCGGTCGTCGACCTCAAGATCGTCGCCAAGCGCGCCACCGACGCCAAGGAGATCAACGCGGCGATGAAGCGCGCCAGCGAGCAGCAGCTCAAGGGCATCCTCGGCTACACCAATGCGCCGAACGTCTCGATCGACTTCAACCACGACCCGCATTCCTCGACCTTCCACGAGGACCAGACCAAGGTGCAGAACGGCACGCTGGTGCGCGTGATGTCCTGGTACGACAACGAGTGGGGCTTCTCGAACCGCATGGCGGACACCGCCGCTGCGATCGCGAAGGTGATCTAACTCCGCTCTGGCGTCCCGGACGCGATGCAGCGTGAAACGCTGCTTCGCAGATCCGGGACCCATGTCCCTCCAGCGTAGGTCCCGGTTCTGCAGCGCACCGCTCCGCGGCCAGCGCAGCGCCCGGGACAAGAGAGTGTCCCGATGTCCGCCAAATTCCGTACCCTCGACGACGTCGACGTGAAGGGCAAGCGCGTGCTGCTGCGCGTCGATCTCAACGTGCCCATGGACAATGGCCGCGTCAGCGACACGACCCGGCTCGAGCGCGTCGCGCCGACCATCACCGAAATCTCGGACAAGGGCGGCAAGGTCATCCTGCTCGCGCATTTCGGCCGGCCGAAGGGGCGCGACGCCAAGGACTCGCTCAAGCCCGTCGCTGAAGCGCTGTCGAAGGTCGTGAAGAAGCCGGTCGCTTTCGCCGACGACTGCATCGGCGAGCCCGCGGCCAAGGCCGTCGCCAGCCTGAACGACGGCGACATCCTGTGTCTGGAAAATACCCGCTTCCACAAGGAAGAGGAAAAGAACGATCCGGCCTTCGTCGCGGAGCTGGCAAAGCTCGGCGACATCTGGGTCAATGACGCGTTCTCGGCGGCGCATCGCGCCCACGCCACGACCGAAGGCCTCGGCCACAAGCTGCCGGCCTATGCCGGCCGCACCATGCAGGCCGAGTTGGATGCGCTGGAGAAGGCGCTGGGCTCGCCGACCAAGCCTGTCATCGCGATCATCGGCGGCGCAAAAGTCTCGACCAAGATCGACCTGCTCGAAAACCTCGTCAGCAAGGTCGATGCGCTCGTGATCGGCGGCGGCATGGCCAACACCTTCCTGCACGCCCAGGGCGTCGCGGTCGGCAAGTCACTGGCCGAGAAGGATCTTAGCGCCACCGCGGTGCGCATCATGGAGAAGGCGGAAGCCGCCAACTGCGCCATCATCCTGCCGGTCGACGCCACCGTTGCCTATCATTTCGCTGCCAACGCGCCCTCGCACGCCTATGGGCTCGATGCGATCCCGGCCGACGGCATGATCCTCGACGTCGGCCCGCAATCGATCGCCCGCGTCCACGCCGCGATCGACGATGCGGCGACCTTGGTCTGGAACGGACCGCTCGGCGCCTTCGAGATGCAGCCGTTCGATCGCGGCACGGTCGCGGCCGCCAGGCACGCCGCCGAGCGCACCAAGGCCAAGAAGCTGATCTCGATCGCAGGCGGCGGCGACACCGTCGCGGCGCTCAACCAGGCCCATGTGGCCGGTGACTTCACCTATGTCTCGACCGCCGGTGGCGCGTTCCTCGAATGGATGGAAGGCAAGCCCCTGCCCGGCGTCGAGGTTTTGCGCGTCAAGTAAGCCAGATCGGCGAGTAATCAGCGGCCCCGCAAGGCCCCAACGGGAGAAAAAGACAGATGGCTCGGATCACGTTACGTCAATTGCTCGACCACGCGGCGGAGAACGATTACGGCGTACCGGCCTTCAACATCAACAATATGGAGCAGGCGCTGGCGATCATGGACGCGGCCAACCAGGTCGACGCGCCCGTCATCATCCAGGCCTCGCGCGGTGCGCGCTCCTACGCCAACGACGTCATGCTCAAGCACATGATGGACGCGGTGACCGAGATCTATCCGCACATCCCGGTCTGCGTGCATCTCGACCACGGCAACGAGCCGGCGACCTGCATGACCGCGATTCAGGCCGGCTTTACCTCGGTGATGATGGACGGCTCGCTCAAGGCCGACGGCAAGACCCCCGGCGACTGGGGCTACAATGTCGGCGTCACCAAGACCGTGACCGACATGGCCCATCTCGGCGGCATCTCGGTGGAAGGCGAACTCGGCGTGCTCGGCTCGCTCGAAACCGGCATGGGCGACAAGGAAGACGGCCACGGCGCCGAGGGCAAGCTCAGCCACGACCAGCTCCTGACCAATCCGGACGAGGCCGTGAAGTTCGTCCAGGAGACCAGGGTCGACGCGCTCGCGATCGCGATGGGGACCTCGCACGGCGCCTACAAGTTCACCCGCAAGCCGGACGGCGACATTCTCGCCATGAACGTGATCGAGGAGATCCACCGCAAGCTGCCGAACACGCATCTGGTGATGCACGGCTCCTCCTCGGTGCCGCAGGACCTGCAGGAGATCATCAACGCCAATGGCGGCAAGATGAAGCCAACCTGGGGCGTGCCGGTGTCCGAGATCCAGCGCGGCATCAAGAACGGCGTGCGCAAGATCAACATCGACACCGACAACCGCATGGCCATGACCGGCCAGATCCGGAAAGTGCTCAAGGACAATCCGGAAGAGTTCGATCCGCGCAAATATTTGAAGCCGGCGATGGAGGCGATGACCAAGCTGTGCAAGCAGCGCCTCCAGGAGTTCAACACCGCCGGCCAGGCCTCCAAGATCAAGAAGGTCCTGACCACCGCCGAGATGGCCAAGCGCTACGCCAAGGGCGAGCTGGACCCGAAGGTCGCGTAAGGGCCGCAAACGCTCTCTCGTCCCCCCTCGCCCCGCTCTTGCGGGGAGAGGGCGGGGTGAGGGGCTGTTTCCGCATAATTGGTGACAATGGACTCGCGGAGAGTCCCCCTCACCCGCCGCGCTGGTGCGCGTCGGCCTCTCCCCGCAAGCGGGGAGAGACGAAGAACCCAGCCTCCCCCCTTTACCCTGCGACGAACGTTAACTCGGCAATTGCCCGAGAACGGTCTATTTTCACGGGCAAGGGCAGAATCGTTTTGGGAGGACCTCTCGATGAATCTGACTGAGCTCAACAGGATCGCGACCGCCATGGTCGTATCAGGCAAGGGTATCCTCGCCGCCGACGAATCCTCCGGCACCATCAAGAAGCGTTTTGACGCGATCGGCGTGGACTCGACCGAAGGCAACCGCCGCGACTATCGCGAGATGCTGTTCCGGTCCACGGAGGCCATGAGCCAGTATATTTCCGGCGTGATCCTGTATGACGAGACGATCTGGCAGGATGCTAAGGACGGCACGCCGCTGGTCAGGCTGATCGAACAGAGCGGCGCCATTCCCGGCATCAAGGTTGACGAGGGCACGCAGGCCCTGCCGATGTGCCCGGGCGAACTGGTCACCGTCGGGCTCGACAAGCTCGCCGAACGGCTGAAGAAATACTATGAGCGCGGCGCGCGCTTTGCCAAATGGCGCGCGGTGATCGACATCGGCAGCGGCATCCCCTCGATGACCGCGATCAGCGTCAACGCCCATGCGCTGGCGCGCTATGCCGCGCTGTGCCAGGCCGCGCAGATCGTGCCGATCGTCGAGCCCGAGGTGCTGATGGACGGTGATCACGACATCGACCGCTGCTATGAGGTGACGACCCGCGTGCTCAACAAGACGTTCCAGGAATTGCGCGTGCAGCGCGTCGCGCTCGAAGGCATGGTGCTGAAACCGAACATGGCGATATCGGGCAAGAAATGCGCAAAGCAGGCCTCCGTCGAGGAGGTCGCCGAGAAGACGATCCGGCTGCTCAGGGCCTGCGTGCCCGCGGCCGTGCCCGGCATCGCCTTCCTCTCCGGCGGCCAGTCCGACGAGGAGGCGACCGCGCATCTCAACGCCATGCACAAGCTCGGCCCGCTGCCCTGGGGCCTGACCTTCTCCTACGGCCGCGCGCTGCAGGCCGCGCCGCAGAAAGCCTGGTCCGGCAAGGCCGAGAACGTCGCGGCCGGCCAAACCGCCTTCAGCCATCGCGCGCGAATGAACGGCCTCGCCTCCAAGGGCGAATGGCAAAGTAGCCTGGAAAAGAAGGCAGCCTAGATCTTGTCGAACAAACCGCCTCCGCCGCGCCCGGCGCCGCGCCTCTATCTCGCGACGCCTGTCGTCGATGATCCCGCTTCGCTTGTGGCCGAGCTGCCGGGACTGCTGGCCGCCGCCGACGTCGCGGCCGTGCTGCTGCGGCTGAAGGAGACCGACCAGCGCACCATGATCTCGCGCATCAAGGCGCTTGCGCCGCCGGCGCAGAAAGCAGGCGCCGCGCTGCTCGTCGAGGGCCATGCCGAGCTGGTCGCGCGCGGCGGCGCCGACGGCGCGCACCTCCCCGGCATCGCCGCGCTGAAAGAGGCGCTGCCATCGCTCAAGCCCGATCGCATCGCCGGTGTTGGCGGGCTGACGACGCGGCACCATTCCATGGATGCGGGCGAGATGGGCGCGGATTACGTGCTGTTCGGTGAGCCCGATGCGAAAGGCCAGCGCCCCCAGGCGCAAGCCATCGCGGAGCGGCTCGACTGGTGGGCGGAGCTGTTCGAGCCACCTTGCGTCGGCTTTGCCATGTCGCTGCAGGAAGCCCACGATTTCGCCGCCAGCGGCGCCGATTTCGTGCTGGTCGGCGACTTCATCTGGGCCGATCCGCGCGGACCCAAGGCCGCGCTGAGCGAGGTCGACGCTGCGATCAAGAAAGCCCATGCGACGGCGCTTGCGGGCCAAGATCCTGCGGGTCAGGAGCACGGCTAGCGCCCGACATGAAGCTCCCCTGCATCACCATGCTGGCTACGCTGCTGCTCACAGTGCCCGCGGCCGCGCAGCTCCAGATTACCCCGCCGGCGACAACGCCGAGCGCGGCGCCTGAGAAGCAAAAGTCCAAGCCGCACGCGCTCACCAAGAAGAAAGAGGCCGCGCCGGCGCCGAAGCCGTCAGCTTCGCCCAAGCCGACCGCCTCGCCCAAGCCGGCGACCGTGATCCCCGCGCCTTCCACCGACAATTCCAATGTCGATCTGGTGTTCGGCGCCTATCAGCGCGGCCAGTACAAGACCGCCTTCGACCTCGCCACCGCCCGCGCGCAAGCGGGCGATCCCAAGGCGATGACCATGCTCGGCGAGCTCTATTCCAATGCCATGGGCATGCGGCGCGACTACGCCAAGGCAGCCGAATGGTACAAGCGCGCGGCCGATGCCGGCGACCGCGAGGCGATGTTCGCGCTCTCCATGCTGCGCATTTCGGGCCGCGGCGGCCCGATCGACAAGAGCGAGGCGGTCAAGCTGATGGCGTCCGCCGCCAAGCTCGGCGAGCCCAGGGCGGCCTATAACCTCGCTCTGCTCTATCTCGACGGCCAGACCCTGCCGCAGGACGTGAAGCGCTCCGCCGAGCTGCTGCGCCAGGCCGCCGATGCAGGCCTGCCCGAGGCGCAATACGCGCTGGCGACCTTCTACAAGGAAGGCACCGGCGTGCCGAAGGACCCGGAACGCTCGGTGCGGCTGCTCCAGGCCGCCTCCCTCGCCGACAATGTCGACGCCGAGGTCGAATATGCCATCGCCATGTTCAACGGCACCGGCACGCCGAAGAACCAGCCTGCTGCCGTCGCCCTGCTCCGCAAGGCCTCCCGCCAGGGCAGCGCGATCGCGCAGAACCGGCTGGCGTGGGTGCTGATCAACGGCGTGGGCACGTCCGTAGACAAGGTCGAGGGCTTCAAATGGCACCTGGTGGCCAAAACCGCCGGCAAAGGAGACCCCGAGCTCGACAAGCAATTATCCGACCTGCCGGCCGAGGACCGGGCCAAGGCGGAGGCCGCCGCCAGAAAATGGCTCGGGACCAAATGACTTGACGCAATGACTTGACCTGAGGGCCCTTGCAGGGCACCCAGTCCCCCAAACAGGCGTGATTTCCCGCCATTTCCCCCGATCAAGACCAGAGCTCATGCTGTATTCCGCCACTATCAACGTCATGGTCAAAGCCGCGCGCCGCGCCGGCCGCAGCCTCAAGCGCGATCTCGGCGAGATCGAGCATCTCCAGGTCTCGCTGAAGGGGCCAGCCAATTTCGTTTCGCTCGCCGACAAGCGCGCCGAGGAGATCCTCTACCAGGACCTCGCCAAGGCGCGGCCCGGCTACGGCTTCATCGGCGAGGAGGGCGGCACGCGCGAGGGCTCCGACAAGAGCCACACCTGGATCGTCGACCCGCTCGACGGCACCACCAACTTCCTGCACGGCATCCCGCAATTCGCGATCTCGATCGGCCTCGTGCGCGAGGGCACGATCATCGCGGGCGTGATCTACAATCCCGCCAATGACGAGCTCTACATCGCCGAGCGCGGCAAGGGCGCCTTCCTCAACGACCAGCGCCTGCGCGTCGCCGGCCGCCGCCAGCTCAACGAATGCGTGGTGGCCTGCGGCCTGCCCCATATCGGCCGCGGCGACCACGAGGAATTCCGCCGCGAGATGACCGCGATCCAGGACCGCGTCGCGGGCCTGCGCCGCTTCGGCGCCGCCTCCCTCGACCTCGCCTTCGTCGCCGCCGGCCGCCTCGACGGCTATTGGGAACGCAATCTGCAATCCTGGGACATCGCCGCCGGTATGCTGATGGTGCGCGAAGCGGGCGGCACGGTGAGTGACATCAACACGCCCGGCGATGCGCTGGTCACCGGGGACGTGGTGTGCGGGAATGAGTACGTGCACGGGGAATTGGTGAAGATCTTGCGGAAGCCGGCGTAGCAGTCGACGCGCGAGCCAATCACTCCGCTGTCATCATCCGCGAAGGCGGATGATCCAGTATTCCAGAGACGCTAGTGGGATCTGGAGAAGCCGCAGCGTACTGGATGCCCCGCCCCCGTGCGCAACTGCGCACCAGGCGGGCATGACAGTTTGCCTTACGGCTTGACCGGCGCCGGCGGACCGTAGGCCTCACCTTCCCTCACCGCCTCCGCCTCCCTGTCCCCCGCGAGCACGCGCTGCACGGAGACGAAGAACACCGGCACCATCAACAGCGCCAGGATCACCACCGCGATCATGCCGCCCATCACGATGCTACCGAGCGCCTGCTGGCTGGCGCCGCCGGCACCGTGGGCGATGGCCATCGGCAGCACGCCGCAGATGAAGGCGAGGCCGGTCATCAGGATCGGGCGGAAGCGCAGGCGGCAGGCCTCGATGGTGGCTTCCACCAGCGGCTTGCCCTCTTTCCGCAGATCCTTCGCGAATTCGATGATCAGGATCGCGTCCTTTGCCGCAAGGCCGATGATCGTGATCAGGCCGACGGTGAAATAGACGTCGTTGGGCAGGCCGCGCAGCATGGCCGCGATCACCGCGCCGACGATGCCGAGCGGCACCGTGAGCAGCACCGCGAGCGGAATGGTCCAGCTCTCGTAAAGTGCGGCGAGGCACAGGAACACGACGAATACCGACAGACCGAGCAGGAACGGCGCCTGCGAGCCCGACAGCTTCTCCTGGAGCGACTGCCCGGTCCATTCGTAGCCGAAGCCGCGCGGCAGCCGGCCGGCAAGACGCTCCATCTCGGCGATCGCGTCACCCGAGGTGAAGCCGGGCTTGGCCTCGCCGGAGATGCGCACCGCCGGATAATAGTTGAAGCCTGCGATCTGGGTCGGGCCTCGCGCCCATTCCACCGTGGCGAAGGACGAGAACGGCACCAGCTGGCCGCGGCTGTTCTTGACGTTGTAGTTGAGGATGTCCTCGGTCCGCATGCGGTCGCGGGCGTCGGCCTGCACCACGACGCGCTGCATGCGGCCGCGGTTCGGGAAGTCGTTGATGTAGTTCGACCCGAGATTGGTCGAAATCGTGTTGTTGATGTCCTCGAAGGTGACGCCGAAGGCGCCGGCCTTCTCGCGGTCGATCATGAGATTGACCACCCCGGCCTCGGGCAGGCCTTCGACATAGACCTTCTGAAGCACGGGACTGGCGTTGGCTTCCGCGATCAACTGATCGGCGGCGCGCATCAAGGCCGGATAGCCCTTCTGTCCGCGGTCCTGGAGGCGGAACGAGAAGCCCGACGAGTTGCCGAGATTGTCGATCGGCGGCGGCTGCAGCGCGGAGATTTTGGCATCGCGGATCGACGCCCCCAGATCGCGGTTGATGTCGTTGACGATCGCCGCGGCCGAATCCTTCGGTCCACGCTCCGACCAGTCCTTCAGCGTGATGAAGGCCTGCGCGGTGTTCATGCCCTGGCCGGAGAAGCTGAAGCCGGTGAGGAAGGTGACATCTTTCACGCCTGGACGTTCGGCGAGGTATTTCTCGACCTTCTCGATCACGGCCTCGGTGCGGGGATAAGAAGAATCCGACGGCGTCTGCACGTCGGTGGTGACGAAGCCCTGGTCGTCGATCGGCAGGAAGCCGCCCGGCAGGCTGACGAAGGCCCAGGACAGGCCGACGAGCAGCGCGACATAGACCAGCATCAGGCGGCCAGTCCGCTTCAGCGAGAAGCCGACGGTGCGGGAATAGCCTTCCTTGCCGCCTTCGAGCACGCGGTTGAACCAGCCGAACACGCCCCGCTTCGCATGACCGTGGCCGGCCGCGACCGGCTTGAGCAAGGTCGCGCACAGCGCCGGCGTCAGCGACAGCGCGAGGAATGCGGAGAAGCCGATCGCAGCGACCATGGTCACGGAGAACTGGCGGTAGATGATGCCGACCGATCCCGGGAAGAACGCCATCGGCACGAACACCGCAATCAGCACCAGCGTGATGCCGATGATGGCGCCCGATATCTGCGACATCGCCTTGCGCGTCGCCTCCTTCGGCGGCAGCCCCTCCTCGCTCATGATGCGCTCGACGTTCTCGACCACGACAATGGCGTCGTCGACGAGGATGCCGACCGCGAGCACCATGCCGAACATCGAGAGCATGTTGATGGAATAGCCGGCGAGCAGCAGCGTGGTGCAGGCGCCCAGAAGCGCCACCGGCACAACGATGGTCGGGATGATGGTGTAGCGGATGTTCTGCAGGAACAGGAACATCACCACGAACACCAGCACCACGGCTTCGACCAGCGTCGTCAGCACCTTCTTGATCGAAGCCTCGACCACCGGCGTGATGTTGTAGGGAATCTCGTAAGTGATGTTGGCCGGAAAGAACCGCGACAGCTCCTTCATCTTCTCTTCGACCGCGCTCGCGGTCGCCAACGCATTGCCGGTCGGCGACATCAACACCGAGAGACCGGCGGTCGGCTTGCCATTCAGGCGCGTGTTGAACTGGTAGCTGAGGCCGCCGACCTCGATGCGCGCAACGTCGCGCAGGCGCACGGTCGAGCCGTCGGCATTGGCGCGCAGGATGATGGCGCCGAATTCATCCGGGGAAGACAGCTGGCCCTTGACCAGCACCAGCGAGGAGGTGCGCTGGCTCGAGGTCGACGGCTCGGCGCCGATGCTGCCCGAGGCAACCTGCGCGTTCTGCGCGGCAATGGCCTTGTTGACGTCGTCGGCGGTGAGCCCATAGCCGACGAGCTTGGCCGGATCGACCCAGACGCGAAGCGAGCGCTCGGTCGAATAGAGCGTGGCGCGGCCGACGCCGGGGATGCGGCGGACTTCACCGAGCACGTTGCGGATCATGAAGTCGCCGAGCCCGACCTCGTCGAGGCTGCCGTCGGTCGAATTCAGCGTGATGATCTGGAGCACCGCGCTCGAGGCTTCCTCGATCAGGATACCCTGCTGAATCACCGCGCGCGGCAGGCGCGCCTCGACCCGCTTGATGCGGTTCTGCACCTCGACCGAGGCCGCGCTGGTATCGGTGCCGGGCACGAAATTGGCGATGATCTCGACCTGGCCGAGCGAGTCGCTGGTCGATTCGAAATTGAGGATGCCGGAGGCGCCGTTGAGCTCCTCCTCGATCAGGCGCGTGACGCTGTTGTAGAGGTTTTCGGGCGAGGCGCCAGGATAGCTGGTCGAGATCGAGATCGAGGGCGGCGCGATGATCGGATATTGCGCGATCGGCAGCAGCGGCACGGCAATAGCGCCGATCAAGCAGATGAACAGCGCGACCACCCAGGCAAAGATTGGCCTGTCGATAAAGAAACTCGCCATGGCGCGTTATCGCGTGAGCTTCAGGGCGTGCCGGTTGTCCGCGGTCGCGTCCGCCTCCGACCAGGATTGCGGCTTGACCTTGTCGCCGGCGGCGAACTTCTGGAAGCCTTCAACCACGACCTTGTCGCCGGCCTTCAGGCCCTCGGTGACGAACCAGATTCCGTCCTGCACCGACCCCGTGCGCACCGGCTGCACCGCGATGTGGTTGTCGTCCTTGACGACAAACACTTCGCTGCCGCCGCCGCCATTGCGCTGGATCGCCTGCTGCGGCACCGCGATCGCGTCGCTATCGAGACCCTGGTCGATGCGGACGCGGACATACATGCCCGGCAGCAGCTCGCGCTTGGGATTGGGGAACTCGCCGCGCAACGTCACCTGCCCGGTGTGGGCGTCGACCTTGGCGTCGGAGAACAGCAGCTTGCCGTCGAGCGAATAAAGCGTGTTGTCGTCGAGCACGAGGCGCACCTTGGCGGCGTCGGACGCGATACGCTCGAGATCGCCGGTCTCGAAGGCGCGGCGGAGCTGGTTGAGCTCGGTCACCGACTGGGTGAAGTCGGCGTAGATCGGATCGAGCTGCTGGATGGTGGCGAGATTGGTCTCGTTCTGCACGGCGAGCGCGCCTTCGCTGACGAGGGCCGCACCGACGACGCCGTCGATCGGCGCGCGCACGGTGGCATAATCGAGATTGAGTTTTGCCCGCGCGAGCTCGGCCTTGCGTCCCTCGACCTCGGCGTGGGCCTGACGCTCAGCCGCGATCGCCTTTTCGTTCTCGGCTTCCGGGGCGGCGCGGTCCTTGGTAAGCGCAGCGACGCGGCGTGCCTGCTGGTGCGCCTGCATCGCAGCGGCCTCGGCCTTGGCGAGCGCCGCCTCGTTGGCCAGCACCTCGACCTCGAACGGGCGCGGATCGATGCGGTAGAGCGGATCGCCTGCCTTCACCTCGCTGCCCTGGCGGAACAGGCGCTCGACCACGATGCCGGAGACGCGCGGCCGCACGTCCGAGACACGCGTCGGCGCGATGCGTCCCGGCAATTCCCGGACCACTGCGCGCGGCTGCGGCTTAACAATGACGATGCTGACGTCCGGATAGGTGGGCGGGGCGGCAGACACGGCGGAGCTGGATTCGTCGCAAGCACCAAGCAGCGGCGCCAGGGCCGCGAGCAGTATTGCAACGCATGCCGATCGCGCGCGAAGTCCTGACATGAAATGGGGTGCCCCGATATTGTTGAAACTAATCATGCTCGCGCGAGGCCCGTTCTGGGCCCTTTACACGCGGCTGATATCGCCAAAATAGAATGCATCTGCTGCGATGCAACGCATGACGCGGGCGGCTCATTGTCACACAGCTTACACGATTGAAATAAGAAGGCTTTTGCCGTGTCACTTGATTGTGAGTCGGAGTTCCACCGGCGCGTGTGCGGCGGAACATCGCAATTACTCGGCGGCCTTCATCCGGTAGTGACTGACCCCCCATTCGGTTCCATCGGCATAGCCGAACAGGCCCGAAGTAGCGAGCAAGAACCAGCGCCAGCGCCGCATCCACAGACAGGTCTGTTCGCCATAGACCTGGCGCAGGGACGCCTCGATCGCATCCCGATGCGTGTCGAAATTGGCGAGCCAGTCATTAGTGGTGCGCTGATAATGCGTGCCGCTCCAGCACCATTCCTTCTCGACCGTGAAGATGTCGTGGAATTGCCTGACGAGGTGATGGCTCGGCATCAGCCCGCCGGTGAAGACGTGCTGCGCGATCCAGTCCTCGCGATCGAGCCGGTCGAACAGCTGCGAGCCGGAGCGATGGGTGACGATCTGCATGAAGAAGCGCCCATCCGGCGCGAGCCATGACCGCAGCCGCGACATCAGCTTGCGCCAGTTCATCATCTGCTCGAACATCTCGACCGAGACGATGCGATCGAACTGGCCGTCGGGCGCGAACACGTTCATGTCCGCAGTGACCACCCGCAGGTTCAGCAAGCCGCGCCGCCGCGCCTCCTCCTCGACATGAGCGCGCTGCGCCTGCGAGGTCGACACCGCCGTCACCTTGGCGTGCGGAAACTGCCGCGCCATCCACAGCGACAGCGAGCCCCAGCCGCAGCCGAGCTCGAGGATGGTCTGGCCGTCGGCGAGGCCGGCATGCTCGACCGTCTGGCGCAGCGCCTCCTCCTCCGCCTCCTGCAAGGTGGTCGCATCGGTCTTGTAGAAGCAGCAGGAATATTTGCGGCTGGGGCCGAGCATTTCGGCGAAGAACGCCGCGGGCACCTCCTCACGCCCGGCCTCAGCGTTTTCGGCGATCGGCCGCAGCATCATCCGGCCGGCGAATGCGGCGTCGGCGGCCGCGTCATGCGTGGCGAGGCGGGTTGCGCTGCGGGAGCACAGGCGCTGGATCGCGGCGCGGATCACGACGTCCGGCAGCGGCACGCGTTCGGCAGTCCCGATGATCGCGGAAACGACACTCATGCGCCCCCCGAATGGCGAATCTCTGCAGATAGCTGCTTATCAAAGCCCCGCTTCCGGTCCGGGTTCCCCGAGCTGTCCCCGAAATCGGCGCATCCGGCGCTTTTTTTGGGCCGGCGCTGTGCCATAGTGCGCGCCGCAAGCAAGCTTTTGGAATGGATGATACCGGCCATGCCGTCAGGCACCTCGCCCCGCTCCACCATGGATATCGAGTATACAAAGCTGTCCTCACCCAGCGTCTTCCTGGTGAGGATGCTGGTCTTCCTGGTGCTGTGCACGCTGGTCAGCGTGGTGCTCTACAAGCAGATCATCCAGGCCTTCTTCGCCAATCCCGGCCTCAATGCCCTGATCGGCGGCGTGCTGTTCATCGGCATCATCCTGGCCTTCCGCCAGGTCATCCGACTCTACCCTGAGGTCTCCTGGGTCAACAATTTCCGCATCGCCGATCCTGGCCTGGCGCCGGCCCGGCACCCGAAACTGCTGGCGCCGATGGCGGCGATCCTCGGCGGCGAGCGCTCCGGGCGAATGTCGATCACCCAGACCACGATGCGGCATTTGCTCGATTCGATCGCGACCCGCCTGGATGAAGCCCGGGACATCTCGCGCTACATGACCGGCCTCCTGGTGTTCCTCGGCCTGCTCGGCACCTTCTGGGGCCTGATCGAGACGGTCGGCTCGGTCGGCAAGGTGATCGACGGGCTCAAGGTCGGCGGCGATTCCGGCGCGCTGTTCGACACGCTGAAGGAGGGCCTCGCAGCCCCGCTGGGCGGCATGGGCATCTCGTTCTCCAGCTCGCTGTTCGGCCTCGCGGGATCGCTGATCCTCGGCTTCCTCGATTTGCAATCGAGCCAGGCGCAGAACCGGTTTTACACCGACCTGGAAGACTGGCTCGCCACCACGGTGCGCGAATATGGCAGCGGCGAGGTCGCGGTCGCTTCCGGCGGCGGCGGCGGAGTCGCCGGCGGCGAGCTCCAGGCCGCGGTCGAACGCTTACGCTCCGTGCTCGAGGAAGGCAGCGCCAGCCGCGGCACCACGGCGGCGATGGCGAGCCTTGCCGAAGCCATCCAGGCGCTGGTCTCGCACATGCGCACCGAGCAGCAGATGATCCGCGAATGGGCCGACGGCCAGGGCGAGCAGAACCGCGAGATCCGGCGTCTGCTGGAGCGCATCGCCCGCCAGCCGGAAAAGAGCTGAGACGATCTCGTGCCCCGGACGCGACGCAGCATGAAATGATGCGTCGCTGAGCCGGGGCCCAGCGTCAGGGGCAATATGGTCCCGGCTCTGCGAAGCAGCGTTGCACGCTGCATCGCGTCCGGGACACGAAAGTGGAGACGGACAACATGGCTCTAGCGCGCGGCCGCCGCAGCGAAGGCGCCTTCAACTACTGGCCCGGCTTCGTCGACGCGCTGTCGACGCTGGTGCTGTCGATCGTGTTCCTGCTGTCGGTGTTCCTGGTGGTGCAGTTCTTCCTGTCGCAGGAGGTCACCGGCAAGGACAAGGCGCTGGAGCTGCTCAACGCCAAGATCGCCCAGCTCAACGAGCTGTTGTCGCTGGAGAAGCTCGGCAAGCTCACGCTCGACGACCAGGTCTCGCAACTGAAGGCCGGTCTCGCCTCGGCCGAGACCGAGCGCGACCGCATCAAGGGCCTCTATGATGGCCTCGCTGCCGCCGGTAGCGACGCGCAAGGCAAGACCTCCGAGCTCGGCAAGGCGCTGGATTCGGAGAAGGCGGTCTCGGCGCGGGCACTGGCCCAGATCGAGGTGCTGAACCAGCAGATCAGCGCGCTCAGGCGGCAATTGGCGGCGCTGGAAGAGGCGCTCGACGCGAGCGAGAAGCGCGACAAGGAATCGCAGAACCGCATCGCCGATCTCGGGTCTCGCCTGAACGTGGCGCTGGCGCAGCGCGTGCAGGAATTGTCGCGCTACCGCTCGGAATTCTTCGGCCGCCTGCGCGCCATCCTCGGCAACCGGCCCGACATCCGCATCGTCGGCGACCGCTTCGTGTTCCAGTCCGAGGTGTTCTTCGACACTGGCCAGGCGGTGCTTCTGCCCGAGGGCCGCGCCGAGCTCGACACCTTGGCAGCCGCGTTGATCGAGCTCGACAAGAAGATCCCGAGCGACATTCCCTGGGTGCTGCGCGTCGACGGCCACACCGATGTGCGTCCGGTCAACGGTCCGAACTTCAAGTCGAACTGGGATCTGTCCGCGGCACGTTCGATCTCGGTGGTGCAATATCTGGTCTCGCTCGGCGTACCCGCCCAGCGCCTCGTCGCGGCCGGCTTCGGCGAATTCCAGCCGCTCGATCCCGGCAACACGGAAGAGGCCTACAAGCGCAATCGCCGCATCGAGCTGAAGCTGACGGAGCGGTAGTGAGCGCGATCCACCTCCGCCCCTACGCGGCCTCCGACGAAGCCGCCGCGATCGATCTCTGGCATCGCACCTGGCAGCAGGCCTATCCGCAGATCGACTTCGCGGCACGGCTCGAATGGTGGCGCGAGCGCTGGCTGAGGGATCTGGTGCCGAAGGCGTCCATTGTCGTCGCCGAGCAGAATGGTGCCCTCACCGGCTTCGTCACCATCGACGGCGACGGCTATCTCGACCAGCTCGTGGTCGACCCTGATCACTGGGGCTCGGACGCAGCCCGGCTGCTGGTCGAAGAGGCCAAGCGCCTGTCGCCATCAGGCATCACGCTGCTCGTCAACAAGGACAATTCCCGCGCCATCCGCTTCTACGAGCGCAACGGCTTTGCTCATGCCGGCGACGATGTGAACCCGACCTCGGGCCGGCCGGTGCTGAAGATGGCCTGGCGGGCGTAATTCTGGCGGGCGTGAGGCCTGTCACGCAGGGATCCTGCGAGGTCGGTTATTCGTTGTGTCAGCGATGACAAGCGAATGGAGGCGATCGATGCGGCTGCGCGATCTTGCCAAGGGTTCCTCGGTGTTTCTGGGCGTCATCGTCGCCGGATATTTATCGACCACCTATGTCGACCAGCGTTTTGCTGCGCCCAAGGTCTCCGAACGGACAGAGTCGGCATCAGCCTCGGCCTGCGTCGGGGAGGACGGCAGCTGGAAGAACTGGCAGTGGCCAAACGTGCCTGCGCTGTCGCCGAAGTGCCGGTAAACCGGCCTGCCCAAGACAAAACGTCGAAAACAACCCCATGCACAGTAAACGGCGCAAGCAAAGTCAATAGCTTACGAACCGGCCCTGAGGGCCTCACGCCCCCTCGAACTGCAACCTCGCCAGCCGCGCATAGAGCCCGTTCGCGGCCACGAGCTCGGCATGCGTGCCCTGCTCGACGATCTTGCCCTGGTCCATCACCAGGATGCGGTCGCAGGACAGCACGGTGGCGAGGCGGTGCGCGATCACCAGCGTGGTGCGGTGGCGCATCAGCTCTTCCAGCGCGGTCTGCACCAGCGTTTCGCTTTCGGCATCCAGCGCGGAGGTGGCTTCATCGAGCAGCAGCAGCGGCGCATCGCGCAGGATGGCGCGTGCGATTGCGATGCGCTGGCGCTGGCCGCCGGACAGCGTCACACCGCGCTCGCCGAGCGGGGTGTCGAAACCTTCGGGCAGGCGGCGGATGAATTCGGCGGCATGCGCGAGCTCGGCGGCGCGCTCGACCTCGGCGTCGGTTGCATCGGGCCGGCCGAAGCGGATGTTCTCGCGGGCGCTGGCGGCGAACACGTTCGATTCCTGCGGCACCAGTGCGATGCGCGCGCGGAAATCGCGGGGATCTGCGGACTTGACCGCCACGCCGTCGAGCGAGATCACGCCGCTGCGTGGATCGTAGAAGCGCAGCAACAGGTGAAAGATGGTGCTCTTGCCGGCGCCGGACGGACCAACGATCGCGACCTTCTCGCCGGGGCGCACCGTGAATGACACGGCATCGAGCACATTGACGTCGCACCGCACCGGATAGGCGAAGCTGACCCGGTCGAAGCCGACCTCGCCGCGTGCCGGCACCGGCAGCGCGCGGGGAGACGCGGGCGCCTTGATGTCGGGCTGCACATGCAGGATCTCGAACAGCCGTTCGGCCGCGCCTGATGCCGCCGAGACCTCGCCCCAGACCTCGCTGAGCTGGCCGAGGCCGGCTGCGGCGAACACCGCATAAAGCACGAACTGACCGAGCCGGCCCGGCGAAATCGCGCCGGTGAGCACGTCATGCGAGCCGATCCAGAGGATCGCGACCACGCTTGCGAACACGATGAAGATGATGATGGCGGTGAGCACGGCGCGCGCCTGGGTCGAGGTGCGCGCGGCCTCATAGGCCTGCTCGACCTCGCCGCCGAAGCGCTTCTCGGCGAATTGCTCGCTGGTGTAGGCCTGCACGGTGCGGATCGCGCCGACCAGCTCGCCCGCATAAGCCGAGGCGTCGGCAAGCGTGTCCTGCGCATTGCGCGACAGACGCCGCACCCAGCGCCCGAAGGCGACCAGCGGCAGCACGATCAAGGGAATGGCCAGCAGCACGAAGCCCGACAGCTTCGGGCTCGTGATCACCATCATCGCCGCGGCGCCCAGAAACATCATCAAATTGCGCAGCGCGATCGACACCGAGGCGCCGACGGCCGATTTGAGCTGGGTGGTGTCGGCGGTGAGCCGCGAGATCAATTCGCCGCTGCGAGCGGAATCGAAGAAGGCGGGAGACAGCGAGAGCAGATGGGCGAAGACGTCGCGCCTGAGATCGGCGACGATGCGCTCGCCGATCGTCATCACGAGGTAGTAGCGCGCGGCGCTGGCGAGCGCGAGCACGCCGACCACCGCGAGCATCACCGAGAAGTAGCTGTTGATCAGCTCGATGCCCTCGGGCGTCAGGCCGAAATCGATCATCCGGCGCACCGCGACCGGCACCAGCAGCGTGGTCAGCGCCGCGACCGTGAGGGCGACGAAGGCCAGCGCCGCGCGGCCGCGATAGCGGCTGACATAGGGCGCCAGCGCGAGCAGCGGCCGCAGCTTGGCGCGACCCTTGGCCGGCTCTTCGATCAGCTCGGCCTCGATCGACGGGGTGTCCGCGGCATTCATTCCGGGCCGATCGACATACTGGTCATCAAGCCGTTCCACTGCGCTCATGAGATCCAACCCATTGCATTCGTTTGCTCCCAATAGGCCGGTGCAAGGGTAGTGGCAAATCCGGGAAGTCCCTTAGGGGCAAACCCGGTTCACCGCCCCGGAGTGGCTTGTTTTAGCGGGTTTCGTGAGGTATAGAGCCGCCCAAATCCGTCATTCGATAGCCACCCAAGAAGGCGCCGGGGCGCCGAGGAATTGCCATGAAAGCCGAAATTCACCCGAACTATCATACGATTAAGGTCGTGATGACCGATGGAACCGAGTACCTGACCCGCTCGACCTGGGGCAAGGAAGGTGACACGCTGAACCTCGACATCGACCCGAAGTCGCACCCGGCCTGGACCGGCGGCAATGCCCAGCTGATGGATCGCGGCGGCCGCGTCTCGCGCTTCCAGAAGAAGTTTTCGGGCTTTCTCAAAAAGGATTGATCCGGCCCGCAATGGCTGGAGACGAAAAACGCCCCCGGAGAGCCGGGGGCGTTTTTGTCTTTGGGGGTCTCGCGCCGCTGCCAGACCCGTCATCCTGAGGTGCGAGTGGCGCGATGCAACGCATCGCGCCGGGAGCCTCGAAGGATGAACGGCCACAGCCGGGCCGTCGCCCTTCGAGGCCCGCTACGCGGGCACCTCAGGGTGACGGTCAGAGATTGAGTCTTACCGCTCGAACGCCGCCTTCAGCGCGTTGAGGTGTGGCACCAGCGGATTGCCGATCGCGATGTGTTCAGCCGGCGGGGTGTGGATGGTGGTGTCGAGGCGGCGGACGCGGGTCTGCAGGCTCATCGAGCGATGGATCAGGTCCTGGAGCTGCGAGGGCAGCTTCTCGATGGTGTCGGTGGGGCCGGGATCGGCAGCGCTGAGCTTGACCTTGGTCTTCTCCCGATTGGCCTGGCTCAAAGTCATCTCGCCTTCCTTCACCGCGCGGTGCAGCAGCAGCCACGAGGCGAGCTGCATCAGGCGGGTGGTGAGACGCATGCTCTCGGTCGCGTAGGTGAGGCTGACGGCACGGTCGAGCGCCTTGGCCTCGGTGCGGCCGGCGCCGTCGAGATAGGCGGCGGTCTCTTCGACGAGGTCCATGCCCTCGCGGAACAGGACGCCGAACGCCGCAGAATTGGTGAACCGCTCGCTGAGTTGAACGAGAGCGCCGTCGGCCTGCAAACGTTCCATGGTTAACGCCTCTTACGCAACTGTTTGACTGCCCGGCTTTAGCGCCGGCTTATGATGAACAAATCATTGCGCGGGCGGGACGCGGAGTCCAGTGACAAGCACGGTTATGGTTTCCGCGGGTCATTCCTCGGAATGCAACTGGGCGGAGACTCTTGTTTTGATGCGGATTCTTGACGCGAAGCGGTAGCCACGCCACTCGAGACGCTGTGCGCAAAAAAAGAGCCGCCGGAGACCGGCGGCTTTGAAAGTTGATAACAGGGAGGCGTCAAACAGAGTGGACAGGAGCCACTCGGTGTCCAAACGAGGACAGTTCCAGTCATAAACCCGAAAGCTTAATCGACCGTAAACGAGCGAATTTTTTGAGGGTTCGTTAGCCATGTCGGCCAGTGACCGAGCGGGGTGGAACAAACTCTGCCCGCCGTTTTGACGTCCTGGGGTTATGGATTCCGGGCTCGGCGCTGCGCGCCGTCCCGGAATGGACGCGAAGGTGCGGCTGCGCGAGACGTGGGTCCCGGCTCTGCGGAGCGTCACTGCGTGCCGCACCGCGTCCGGGACACGAGAGGCGTGAAAATCCTACGACTTGAAAAAGCTGTTCGCCGCATCGCGTGAGGCGCGCTTCTTCGTAGCGGCTTCTTCCAGCCTTGCGATCTCGGTCTTGAGCAGCGTGACGCGCTCGGTCAGTTCCTCGACCGACAAGAGCGAGAGGTCCTGCCCGATTTCATGGCTGATCTTCTTGCGCGGGCGGTCGTCGTCTTCCGTCGCCATCCTCGTTCCTCCAAAGTTCGCGCACACAATGCTGAGGCGGTTGCCAGCTTGGATCACGCTGGCTAAGCAAGGGCCTCGTTCATCCCGCACCTTCACCCAAGGACACATCATGGACAAGCTGCCCGCGCAAATGACCGTGGTCGCCATATCCAAGCCCGGCGGACCGGAAGTGCTGGTGCCGGAACAACGCAGCATTCCGCAGCCCGGTCCCGACGAGATCCTGGTCAAGGTGATGGCCGCCGGCGTCAACCGGCCCGACGTTGCGCAGCGCTCGGGAGCCTATCCGCCGCCGCCCGGCGCCAGCGACCTGCCCGGTCTCGAGATCGCGGGCGAAGTGGTTGCCGTCGGCAGCAATGCCAAGCGGCACAAGATCGGCGACAAGGTGATGTCGCTGGTCGCCGGCGGCGGCTATGCGCAGTACTGCATCGCCCAGGACGCCCAGGCGATGAGCGTGCCGCCCGCGCTGTCCATGAAGGAAGCCGGCGCGCTGCCGGAAACCCTGATGACGGTCTGGCACAACGTGTTCGAGCGCGGTGGCCTGAAGGCAGGAGAGACGCTGCTGATCCATGGCGGCTCCTCCGGCATCGGCACCATGGCGATCCAGCTGGCGAAAGCGTTCGGTGCGAAAGTGTTCGTCACCGTCGGATCGCAGGACAAGATCGACGCCTGCCTCAAGTTAGGCGCCGACCGCGCCATCAATTACAAGACCGAGGACTTCGTCGCCGTCGTCAAGGAAGCGACCAACAAGGAAGGCGTCAACCTGATCCTCGACATGGTCGCCGGCGAATATGTCGACCGCAATTATGATGCCGCCGCGGTCGACGGCCGCATCGTGCAGATTGCGACGCTGAATGGCCCCAAGGTCAGCGTCAACATCGCCAAGGTGATGGTCAAGCGCCTCACCCACACCGGCTCGACCCTGCGCCCCCGTAGTAATGCGGACAAGGCGGCGATGGTGGCCGCCATCGAGCAGAAAGTGATGCCACTTTTGCGCGAAGGCCGCGTCAAACCGCTGATGGACAGCACTTTCCCGCTGGAAAAGGCAGCCGATGCGCACCGGCGCATGGAAACGAGCGCACATATTGGCAAAATTGTGTTGGAGGTCTAGGCCAACGGCCCACGGGAGACGCCGGAAACCCTTTGATTTTCCTCGCTTTCGTGGCATCTATCGCGACGCACCGAACCACTTCCGTTCGGTTTGAAATCGTCTTCACTGAAGAGTTTGCGTCGAACGCGGAGAACTGGCCTTGCGTCTGATCAGGTGCCTCGCGCCCATCGCGCTGGGCCTCATGATTCTTGTCGCCGCGTATCCCGCGCGCGCGCTCGACGCCGTCAGCGTCCGCAGTGACGCGCCCGCGATCGACCTCACCGGCGTGCTCGAGCATCAGCGCAGCGATGCCGACCGCATCCAGGTCTCCACCGCGCCCGGCACCGACGGCATCGTCCGCCGCATCGAAGTGCGCGCCCGCGAGGGCGGACAGAACTGGGTGGTGTTCGCGCTCGCCAACAACACCGACGACCAGCTCGACCGCCTGATCGTCGCGCCGCATTACCGTATCGTTTCCTCGGGGCTGTTGTGGCCCGACCTCGGCCTGTCGCGCATTGCGACCATCACGCCCTCCACCGGCGACCGGCCGGAGCGACAGGAAAGCCCGACCGCCGACGTCTTCCGCGTCACGCTCGACCCCGGCGCCGTCATCACCTTCGTCGCGGAGCTGCGCACCGACAAGCTGCCGCAGCTCTATCTGTGGGAGCCGGAAGCCTACAAGGACAAGGTCAACTCGTTCACGCTGTACCAGGGCATCGTGATCGGCATCTCGGGCCTGCTGGCGCTGGTGCTGACCATTCTGTTCGTGGTGAAGGGCAGCATCATGTTCCCGGCCGCCGCGGCGCTGGCCTGGGCGGTGCTGGTCTATATCGGCGTCGATTTCGGCTTCTGGGGCAAGGTGCTCGACATGTCGAACAACGCCGAGCGCATCTGGCGCGCGGCGGGTGAAGCGATCCTGGCGGCCACGCTCTTGGTGTTTCTGTTCGCCTATCTCAATCTCAGCCGTTGGCACGTGCGCTATTCGCACATCACGGTGGGCTGGCTCGCGTTCCTGGGCTCGCTGGTGGCGCTGGCCCTGTTCGACCCCGCGGTGGCCTCCGGCATCGCGCGCATTTCGCTGGTGCTGATCGCCTTCGCGGGCTTCGCGCTGATTGTCTATCTCTCCACCCACGGCTTCGACCGCGCGGTGCTTTTGATCCCGACCTGGTTCCTGCTGGTGGTCTGGGTGGTCGCGGCTGGCATGACGGTCGCGGGTTCCGTGACCAACGACATCGTCGGCCCGGCCCTGCTCGGCGGCCTCGTGCTGATCGTGATGCTGATCGGCTTCACGGTGATGCAGCACGCCTTTGCCGGCGGCGGCGCCACCACCGGCGTCGTCTCCGACATCGAGCGCCGCGCCCTGGCGCTGGCCGGCTCCGGCGATCTGATCTGGGACTGGGACGTTTCCGCCGACAAGGTTTTTACGAGCCCCGAGACCGAAGCCCTGCTCGGCCTCAAGCGCGGCACGCTCGAAGGCCCGGCCGCCTCGTGGCTCGAGGTGCTGCACCCGCTGGACCAGGACCGTTTCCGCGCCGCGCTCGACAGCGTGCTCGACCAGCGCCGCGGCCGCCTGGTGCAGGATTTCCGCCTGCGCACCCCCGACGGCCATTTCATGTGGTTCGCGCTGAAGGCACGCCCGGTGGTCGGCTCGGACGGCGAGGTCTCGCGCGTGGTCGGCACGCTCACCGACGTCACCGAGCTACGCAACGCCGAGGAACGCCTGTTGCACGATTCCGTGCATGACAACCTCACCGGCCTGCCCAATCGAAAACTGTTCATGGACCGGCTGGGCGCGGTCGCGCATTTCGCCAAGACCATGCCGACGCTGCGCCCGACGCTGATGGTGATCGACCTCGACCGCTTCAAGCAGGTCAACGATTCCGTCGGCATCGCGGTCGGCGATTCCATCCTGCTCACCCTCGCCCGCCGCCTCACCCGCATCCTGAAGCCGCAGGACACGCTGGCGCGGCTTGCCGGCGACCAGTTCGGCCTGATCCTGCTCTCGGAGCAGGACCCCGCCCGCATCACCGCCTTCGCCGAGACCATCCGCAAGACCATCCGCGCGCCGATCGCCTTCAACGACCGCGAGATTTTTCTCACGGCGTCGATCGGTCTCGCGCTTTCTGATCCGCAGGTTCAGCTCACGGACGAGATCATCAAGGACGCCGAGCTTGCGATGTATCACTCCAAGCGCATCGGCGGCGACCGCATCGACGTCTACAAGCCCGCGATGCGCGCGCGGAAGACCGATCGCCTGACGCTGGAGAGCGAGCTGCGCCGCGCGATCGAGCGGCAGGAGCTCACGATCCTGTACCAGCCGATCGTGCGGCTGGAGGATCGTTCGGTCGCCGGCTTCGAAGCGCTGGTGCGCTGGGATCACCCGAAGCTCGGCCGCATGGCGCCCTCGGAATTCATCACCATCGCCGAAGAGACCGGCCTGATCGTCGACCTCGGCATGTTCGTGCTGGACCAGACCGCCAAGCAGCTCTCGATCTGGCAGCGCGCGATGCGCTCGCGCGAGCCGATCTTCGCCTCGGTCAACGTCTCCTCGCGGCAGTTGCTGCGCCACGATCTGATCCACGACATCCGCACCGTGCTGTCGCGCTCCTCGGTGGCGCGCGGCACGCTCAAGCTGGAATTGACGGAATCGCTGGTGATGGAGAATCCGGAGCACGCAGCGCAGATGCTGACGCGGATCCGCGAGCTCGGCACCGGGCTCTCGCTCGACGATTTCGGCACCGGTCATTCGTCACTGGCCTATCTCCAGCGCTTCCCGTTCGACACCATCAAGATCGACCAGTCCTTCGTGCGCACGACCAATCGCGGCACGCGGCCGGTGATCCTGAAGTCGATCATCGCGCTCGCGCACGACCTCGGCATGGACGTTGTGGCCGAAGGCGCCGAGACCGATTCCGACGCGGTCGAGCTCTACCAGATGGGCTGCGAATACGCGCAAGGCTTTGCCTTCGGCGAGCCGATGGACGCGGACGCCGCGATGCGGCTGCTGACCGAAGTGCGGCTCGAAGCGGCGAGCTAGGCTTCTCTTTTCCCTTCTCCCCTTGTGGGAGAAGGTGGCGCGAAGCGCCGGATGAGGGGTCTCTCTCCTCTCGAGACCTTGGAGAGAGACCCCTCACCCAAGCGAGCCTGTGTCTACTGGCGTCGCTGCCCTCTCCCACAAGGGGCGAGGGCACATCAATGTGCGTCTCGCTCGTCGCGAATGCGAAGCAAGTGTCGTAGGGTGGGCAAAGGCGCACTTGCGCCGTGCCCACCATCCATCCAGCACTGCGACAGAAGTCGTGGGCACGCTTCGCTTTGCCCACCCTACGATACTGTTGGATATGGAGAGACCTTCACCCACCTGACCGGGTGCTCCGCCGCTACCGCCGCCCGTCCTTCTTCATCTTCGTGAACCGCACGCTCTGGCCGTCCGGCATCCGCACCGCCTTGAACCCGGCAGCAAGACAGGCTTCGCGTTGCGGCATCTGGATGTCGGGGCTGCGCAGGCTGTCCCACCATGAGGCACGATTGGCGGCGCGCGGCAGGGCCGCGCCGATGATCTCTTCGATCTGTTCGAAGCTCAGGACGAATTCGGCCTGCTTCTGCCGCAGCAGATAGTCGCGCAACGCGTCGTAGTCGTTCACATCCGTCCTCTTGTCCGAAACCGGGTCTGCTCGCAGGAGATCTGCCCAAAACCGTGAGCGGCGTAAACCGATTCTTAACTCACTACGGCAGCGCTGTTCCACCTTAAACACTACTCAAGATTTCGGGCGCATCCACTAAGGGATCGGGAGCAAACGATGCTGTCTGGATGGCGCGAAGTCACGGCCCGCCGGCCGTGGCGGATTTCGGCGAAGCTGCTGATCATCTCGTCCGTGGTGACGGTGATCGGCTTTTCCGCCATTTGCGTCAACGTCATGCTCGACATGCGCCGGGGCGAGGAGGCGCTCGCCCGCCAGACGCTGGAGAACCTCGCGACCACCATCCAGTCCGACGTCAGCCGCAACGTCGAGATCTACGACCTGTCGCTGAAGGCGGTCGCCAGCAACATGCTGCTGCCCGAGCTCGCGACCGTGTCGAAGCCGATCCGTCACCTGATCCTGTTCGATCATGCGACGACGGCGAGGCATTTCGGCGCCATCCAGGTGTTCGACGCCGAGGGCAGGCTTGCCATCGACGCCTCCACTCTCGATCCCCTCCCCGAGAACCGCAGCGAGGAGGAGTATTTCAGGGTTCATCGCGACAATCCCGAGGCCGGGCTCTTCATCAGCCGCCCGATGCTATTCCGCGGCGCCTACGCAATCGTGCTGAGCCGTCGCATCAGCGATACCGATGGCGGTTTCCTCGGCGTCGTCGCCGGCTCGATCCGCTTCAGCTATTTCCACGAATTGTTCGAGCGACTGAACCTCGATCCCGAAGACACCATCACCGTGCTCAGGCGCGACCGCACCATCATGATGCGTCGGCCGTTCGATCTCGACATCATCGGTACGAACCTGAACGACCGGCGGGCCTGGAAGCCCGACAATCTCCCGATCGGCGCCTCCTATTCGGGAAAGGGCCCGGTCGATCCGACGCCGCGGCTCTATGTCCGCAGCGCCGACAACGGGCCGCTGTTCGTGGTGGCAGGCAAGCCGCTGGCTGCGGTCTTCGCGCTCTGGCAGAAGGAGGCGTTTCGCATCGGCGCCGTGGTGCTGGCGCTCGCGCTGTTCGTGCTGGGATCGACGCTGGTGCTCGCGCGCGAGATCGGCCGCCGTGCCGAGGCCGAGCGCAAGCTTGAAGAGATGGCGACGACGGACGCGCTCACCGGCCTGAAGAACCGCCGCAAGTTCGATACCGTCATCGACGTCGAATGGCGGCGCGCGATGCGGCAGAAGGCGCCGGTCGCGCTCTTGATGATCGATGCCGATCACTTCAAGGCCTACAACGACACGTTCGGCCATCAGGCCGGCGACCAGGTGCTGGTCGGCATCGCCATCTGCATTTCCGATTCGGTGAGCCGCGCGGGCGACTGTGCCGCCCGCTATGGCGGCGAGGAGTTCGCGGTGCTGCTGCCGAATACTTCAGCCATCGACGCCTTCAAGGTCGCCGAGGCGATCCGCACCAAGGTGCAGGGCTGGTCCGACGAGCAGGTGACCTTGACGGTGTCCTGCGGCGTCGCCAGCCTCGTTCCCACCGCCGGGATGGACTGGCCGGTCCTGGTCGCCGCCGCCGACAAGGCGCTCTATGCGGCGAAGGCGGGCGGACGCAATCAGTCGGTGGTTGCGAGCTTGCCGAAGCTGTCGCTGGTGGCGTGAGGGGTTCGCTCGTCGTCGTTGCGAGCGAAGCAATCCACCACACCATTGGTGTCGTCCCTGCGAACGCAGGGACCCATAACCACAGGAAGTTGTTTGGCGAAGACTCGTCGTTCGGTACTGCTACCGAACACGACCGATGGATCACGCGGTATGGGTCCCCGCGTTCGTGGGGACGACGGCGGAGCTTGTGGCGACTACTGCCCCAGATACTTCTTCATCTCCGCGATCAGCCCGTCACGCAGCTCCGGGCGCTTCAGGCCGTAGGCGATGTTGGCGCGGAGGAAGCCGGGCTTGGAGCCGCAATCATGGCGCTCGCCCTCGAACTCGACGCCGTAGAATTTCTGCGATTTGGCGAGCCCGATCATGGCGTCGGTGAGCTGGATCTCGCCGCCGGCGCCGCGCTCCTGCGTCTCGAGGATCTTGAAGATCTCAGGCTGCAGGATGTAGCGGCCGGTGATCGAGAGATTCGAGGGCGCGGTGCCCTTGGCCGGCTTCTCGACCATGCCGTCGACCTCGAACATCTTGCCGCTGCGCTTGCCGACGCCGCAGATGCCGTATTGATGGGTGAGATGGTCGGGCACCGCCTCGACCGCGACCAGGTTGGATTTCTCGCCGAGCGTGGACGCCGTCTCGATCATCTGCTTGAGGCAACCGGGCGAGTTGAGCACGAGCTCGTCGGGCAGCACGACGGCGAACGGCTCGTTGCCGACGATGTCGCGCGCGCACCAGACCGCGTGGCCGAGGCCGAGCGGCGCCTGCTGGCGGGTGAAGCTGACGGCGCCGGCTTCGGGCTGGTTCTGCGCCAAAATCTCCTGCTCGGCCTTCTTGCCGCGCTGGCTGAGCGTCGCGTCGAGCTCGAACATCCGGTCGAAGTGATCTTCGATGACGTTCTTGTTGCGGCCGGTGACGAAGATGAAGTGCTCGATGCCGGCCTCCCTCGCCTCGTCATAGACGTACTGGATCAGCGGCTTGTCGACGATGGTCAGCATTTCCTTCGGCATCGCCTTGGTGGCGGGCAGGACACGGGTGCCGAGGCCGGCGACGGGGAATACGGCTTTGCGAATTTTCATGTGATTGTTCGAATACCTGGGGGCACATGGGAACGAGGCTGGGAACGGAGCAATGGCATCTTGCTAGCCTGTTTGCAGCCGCCAACAAAGGCGGATGTGGGGCCTCATCCGCGCAGAGTTAAGAAAAAGGCCGTCACCAAAATTTCACCTTTGTTAAGCTATTGGCAACCGTAACCGGGCCTCCTGATGGCAGATTCTTGGAAGGGCCGATGGGTGGGACATGACGCGATCGGTGGCTAGGCAGGCAAGACGGGCGGGATCCGTGACCGGCGCGGCGATGATCGCGGCCGTCCTGCTGCTGCCCGTCAGTGCACACGCCCAGGCGCAGAACGGCCTGTCCAATCTGTTCGGCGGCATCTTCTCCGGCCCCAATGCTGCGCCCTCGCAAGCCCCGCCGGGCCCCGGCGGCGCCTTGCCCTGGAGCGGCGAGGACGGGGCTTCCGGCCATCCGCTGATGACGGCCGCGGCGATCCGCGAGGCCGCCGGCAATTTCAGCAATTGCGTTGCGGCGATGTGGCCCGATGCCGCACGGCGCAACATCACCCAGGAAAACTTCCAGCGCTTCACGGCCGGGCTCTCACCCGATCTGCGCATCATGGACCTGATGGACTCGCAGCCGGAGTTCACAAAATCAATCTGGGACTATCTCGATATCCTGGTGAACGACAACCGCCTCGCCAAGGGCCGCGAGATCCTCGCCAAATACAAGGCGCAGTTCGACGCCACCGAAAAGGCCACTGGCGTCGACCGCTACATCATCGCCTCGATCTGGGGCATCGAGTCCAATTACTCGACGCAGATGGGCGATCGCAGCGTGCTGCAATCGACCGCGACGCTCGCCTGCATCGGCCGGCGCCAGGCCTATTTCAAGGACGAGTTCCTCTCCGCGCTGGAGATCCTCAACCGCGGCGACCTCAGGCCGGAGCAGATGCGCGGCTCCTGGGCCGGCGCGTTCGGCCCGACCCAGTTCATGCCGACAGCGTTCAAGCGCTTTGCGGTCGATGGCGATGGCGACGGACGGCGCGACGTCGTCGACAATCCGACCGACCTGATTGCATCGACCGCCAACAACCTCAAGAAAGACGGCTGGCAGGCCGGCCAGACCTGGGGCTTCGAGGTCGTGGTGCCGCAAGGGTTCAACTACATGCTGGCCGACCGCGCCAAGGCGATGACGATCGCGCAATGGGAGAAGCTCGGGCTCAAGCGGGCGACGGGCCAGCCGTTCCCGCATCCGGCGGAGAAGGCCTATCTGCTGGCGCCGGCCGGCGCGCAGGGGCCCGGCTTCCTGATGCTGCAGAATTATCGGGTCATCATGAAGTACAACCCGGCCGAGGCCTATGCGCTGGCGATCGGCCATTTCGCCGACCGCCTACGCGGAGGGCAGCCCTTCGTGCAACCCTGGCCGCGGCAGGAACGCGAGCTATCCCGCACCGAGCGGCTGGAGCTGCAGCAACTGCTGGCCCAGCGCGGCTTCTACAAGGGCACCCCGGACGGCCAGTTCGGCGGCCAGACCCGGGAAGCCCTGCGCAACTTCCAGGCCTCGATCGGAGTGCCCGCGGACGGTTTTGCCTCCTCCGACGCACTGGAACGGCTGCGCGGACGGTAAAATCGCGCCGAAAGTAACCCTGAACTGGGATTTTGGCAGGCAGCCTTGACGCAAGCGGCTGTTCCCCGGTGTATGAGCCCAAGAATCTGCAACGGAATTTGCCCGTTTGGCGCCCGATTCCGTTATTATATTGAGCTACCTCCGATCCCCATTGCGCTGGCCCGAGATCGCATGTCGAAGCCGAAGTCCCTGTTCAAGGCGCTGACCGAGACCGGCCCGCTGATCGCGCTGGGGACGGCGCTTGCGATTCTGGTCTCGGTCGCCGGGCCTGCCTCTGCGCAGTTCTTCAACTTCCCCGGCTTCGGCGGCCCGCCGCAGCGTTCGGCTCCGCCACCACAGCGGGGCGGTGGCGGAGGCGGCGGCTGGTTCGGCGGCGACTTCTTCGCGCCGTTCCAGCAGCAACAGCCGCAGGCGCCGCGCCAGGATTTTTCGCGCGCGCCGGCGCCAGCCAAGCGCGACACCATCCCTGAGAAGAACGTGCTGGTGATCGGCGACGCCATGGCCGACTGGCTCGCCTATGGCCTGGAAGACGCCTACACCGAGCAGCCCGACATGGGCGTGATCCGCAAGCACAAGACCACGTCCGGCCTGATCAAGTACCAGCCGCGCGGCGAGCCCGCGGATTGGACGACTGCCGCAAGGGGCATCCTCGAGACCGAGAAGCCCGACGTGATCGTCGTCATGCTGGGCCTCAACGACCGCAGCGCGATCCGCGAGCCCGTCGCCGAAAAGACGGACAAGGCCGCCGCAGACAAGGACAAGAAGAACGACAAGGGCGCGCGCGCCAAACAGCCAGCGAAGCCGGGGGACGCCAAGCCCGGCAACGACACCGCCGCCAAGCCCGACGACAAGCCTGCCGATGCCGATCTGCCGCAGGACGACGCCGACAACGCCGACGCGCCGGCGGCGGCGCCCGAAAAGACGGCCCGCAATCCGAACGGCCTCTACGAATTCCGCGACGATCGCTGGGTCGAGCTCTACGGCAAGAAGATCGAGGAGCTCGCCAGCGTCCTCAAGGCCAAGGGCGTGCCGGTGCTGTGGGTCGGCCTTCCCGCCATCCGCGGGCAGAAAGGCACGGCGGACATGCTGTTCCTGGATTCGCTCTATCGCGAAGGCGCGGCCAAGGCCGGCATTACCTATGTCGACGTCTGGGACGGGTTTGTCGACGAGGCCGGCCGCTTCCTCCAGAAGGGTCCTGACTTCGAAGGCCAGATCCGTCAGCTCCGCAGCTCTGACGGCGTCTTCTTCACAAAGCCCGGCGCGCGCAAGCTCGCGCATTATGTCGAGCGCGAAATCACGCGTCTGCTGGCAGGACGCTCCGGCCCGATCGCGCTGCCGAGCGAGCCGGCGACGCCCGACACCAGCGCCGAGCCCGGCAAGCCCGCACCGCGGCCGCTGGCGGGGCCGATCGTGCCGCTGGTTGCAGCCTCGATCTCGACCGATCAGTTGCTGGGCGGCCCGGGCTCGCGTCCCGCCGCCGTCGATGCGCTGGCTGCGAAGACAATGGTGAAGGGCGAGCCGCTGGCGGCTCCGGCCGGCCGCGCCGACGATTATGCCTGGCCGCGCCGCGAAGTCGGCCGCGAGCAGGCCAAGGGCGATACGCCGATGGCCGCAACGACGCCCGACGGCGGCGTCGCCAATCCCACCGCGCCGGGAGCCGCCGCCGCGATCGCCCCGCCGAAACTTGCGCCGAAGAAGCCGCCGGTCCCACCGCAGCAACCGGCACAGGCTACGCCCTCATTCCGCGATTTCTTCGGCTTCGGCTCTCCGCAGCCACCGCCGCCGCGTCAACTGACGCCGGCGCCCGGGCCGCGCAATCCGAATCCCAATCCCGGGGTCCCGCGTCCGCCGGGTAACGTCGGCCGCTCGGCCGAGATGTTCCGGTAAGGTAAGGTCTCGTGTCGCGGATGCGACGCGGCGCCTCTTGGTGAGGAGGCGCAGAGCCGGGACCCAATTCGTGCGGCATTCACAAAAGATGGGCCCCGGCTTAGCGATGCAGCGTTTCCGGACGATGCTACGCATCGCCTAGGCTGCATCGCGTCCGGGGCACGAGTGATAGGCGTTCGGCGACTAGCCTTTTAATAGCGCCAGCGCGACGGCGGCGGACGGCGTGCGGGACGCGACATCAGAAGCGCGAGCGCGAAACCGATGCCGCCGGCGACCAGCAGCGCGCCGAGCGGATTGTCCTGCACCTTCTTCGACAATGCTTGCGTGCCATCGCGAAGAGTTTCGCCGCTGTTGTCGTAGGCGTCCTTGGCGTAGTCGGCCGCCGTCTCGCCGGCCTCGCGTACGGCATCCTTGGCCTGGCCGTAGAGATTCTGCACCGTGCCCGCGGCTTCCCGCGCCTTGCCCGACGCCTGCGTCTTCGCATCGCCTGCCATGTCTCCGATCGCGCCTTCCGCGCGTCCGGCATATTCCTTGGCCGATCCAACAATCCGATCCGTGTCCATGATGATCCTCCTCGGTGGTCAGCCGAAGTAACCGATCAGGCGCGGCCCAGTTCCAAGTGTTTGCGAAAGTGTAGCTCCTACGAAAGTGTGTAGCCCGGATCGAGCGCAGCGTAATCCGGGCTACGGGCCAGCTAAAGGATGAGCCCGCCATCGACGACCAGCGTCTGTCCGACGATATAGGACGACAGCGGCGAAGCCAGGAACAGAGCCGCGCCCGCCATGTCGGCCGGCGTGCCCAGCCGCCGCAGCGGAATGCGTGACAATGCACCTTCGAGCCGCTTGGGATTGTCGGTCGTCACCTTGGTCATCTTGGTGTCGACGAGCCCCGGCGCGATGCCGTTGACGCGGATGCCGTCCTCCGCCCAGGCTTCGCCCAGTGTCCGCGTCAATCCGACCGCACCGGTCTTCGAGGCGTTATAGGCGGGATTGCCCATGGTGGAATGATAGGCCGCGGTCGAGGACACCATGATCAGCGAACCCTTCGAATCCCGCAACATGGAATGAAATCGCGTCGCACAGGCCATCAGGCTCATCAAATTGACCTCGACCACCTTGCGGAAACCGCTCATCTCGAACTCGCCGCGGCGATAGAGCACCGCGCCTTGCGCCAGCACGAGCACGTCGAGCCGATCGAAGGACGGCTTGAACGCTTCGATCGCAGTGGGGTTGCTGACGTCGAGCTGCGCGTAAGACAGGCCCGTGAGATCAGAACCTTCCTCGATCGAATAATCCTTTGGCTGCGCACGCGTGCCGCAGACTGCGACATGCGCGCCCCTCGTGCGAAACGCTTGCGCGATGCCGTTGCCGATACCGCTGGAACCGCCGACCACCAGCACCTGCCTACCTGAGAAATCGAGCTCGTTCGCCATCGCGGCCTCCCCTTTTGTCTTGCTTGTTTGACCTGTCTGCGGATCGATGCCAGCCTTGTCAATCATAACAAGAACAAGCAGGGCGCGAGGAAACAGCATGTCCGAGTTCAAACGGCTCAGCCGGTCCGTGAAGGGCCTGACCGTTCTCGTAACCGGCGCGGCTAGCGGCATGGGACGCGCCACCGCGCAATTGTTCGCCGCGGAGGGCGCGAACGTTGCCGTCACCGACTATGACGAGCAAGGCGCGCTCGCCGTCGCGGCGGAGATCGCGGCAAGCGGCGGCTCGGCAAAAGCCTGGAAGCTCGACGTTGCCGATGGCACCGAGATCAGGCGCGTGGTGAATGATGTCGCGGCACATTTCGGCGGGCTCGATATCGTCGTCAACAATGCCGGCATCTCCGTACGCGTCGCGATCGACGACGAGGCCTATGAGGACGCCTGGGCAAAGGGCATCGCCGTGATGCTGACGGCGCATCCGCGCATCATCCGCGCCGCACTGCCTTACCTGCGCAAATCGAAGAGCCCGCGCATCGTCAACATCGCCTCGACCGAGGCGCTCGGCGCCACCGCATTGCACAGCCCCTATTCGGCAGCGAAGGGCGGCGTGGCGAGCCTCACGCGCTCGCTCGCCGTCGAGCTCGGCCGCGAGGGCATCACCGTCAATTGCATCTGCCCGGGTCCGATCCGCACTGGGATCACCGACCGGATCTCGGAGGAGCACAAGACGATCTATGCCAAGCGTCGCACCGCGCTTGGCCGCTACGGCGACCCTGAAGAGGTCGCGCATATGACGTTGAGCCTGTGCCTGCCGGCGGCATCCTTCCTCACCGGCGCGGTGATCCCGGTCGACGGCGGGTTGATGGCACGGAATGCGTGAGTGCCATGCGCGCCGAGCGTTGACAACGGCGAGTGCGGGAGTAGCTTTTTCGCCGACAGAGCGGGACCAACCGCTCGCACATGCGGGAGAAAACGCCATGACGATCGCCATCCGGCAGCTTCAGAAGCACTTTGCCGGCGAGGTTTCCGGCCTCGATTTGCGAAAGCCCCTCACCGAGGTCGAGGCGCGCGAGGTCGAGGCCGCCATGGACAAATACGCCGTGCTGGTTTTCCACGACCAGGACATCACCGACGAGCAGCAGATGGCTTTTGCGCTGAACTTTGGTCAGCGTGAGGATGCGCGTGGCGGCAACATTACCAAGGCCAGCGAACACCGCCTCAACTCGGGCTTGAACGATGTTTCGAATCTCGGCAAGGACGGCAAGCCGCTGCCGAAGGACAGCCGCGCCAATCTGTTCAACCTCGGCAATTGCCTGTGGCACTCCGACAGCTCGTTCCGGCCTATCCCTGCAAAGTTCTCGCTGTTGTCGGCGCGCGTGGTGAACCCCAAGGGCGGCAACACCGAATTCGCCGACATGCGCGCTGCCTATGATGCGCTCGACGACGACACCAAGGCGGAGATCGACGATCTCGTCTGCGAGCACTCGCTGATGTATTCGCGGGGATCGCTCGGCTTCACCGAATACACGGACGAGGAGAAGGAGATGTTCAAGCCGGTGCTGCAAAGGCTGGTGCGGACGCATCCCGTGCATCACCGCAAGTCGCTGTATCTGTCATCCCATGCCGGCAAGATCGTCGGCATGAGCGTGCCGGAGGGACGCCTACTGCTGCGCGACCTCAACGAGCACGCCACGCAGCCCGAATTCGTCTACGTCCACAAATGGAAACTGCATGACCTCGTGATGTGGGACAACCGCCAGACCATGCACCGCGTCCGCCGCTACGACCAGTCGCAGCCTCGCGACATGCGCCGCGCAACGGTGGCGGGGACGGAGCCGACGGTGCAGCAGCAGGCGGCGGAGTAGCGCGGCAATCTCCGCTGTCGTCCCCGACGAGCGAAGCGAAGATCCGGGACCCATCACCACAAAACGTGGTTTGGCGAAGACTCGGAGTGACCGGCCTGCCTTAAACATCAGCCTGGGAGTATGGGTCCCGGATCTACGCGCGCTTGAGGCGCGCTTGTCCGGGACGACAGCGGAGGATGAGGCACCACCGCGGAGTATGTCGCGGTAGCGACTAAAGCACCTACGCGTGTCCCGCTTCGTTCGAGAGCATGCCGGGATCGATGCCGATCTTGCGCAGGGCGCGTCCGTACTTGTCGTCGACGTCGTCACCGAAGATCAGATCCGCATCCGCATCGCAATGCAGCCAGCCGTTGCTCTGGATCTCGGTCTCGAGCTGGCCGGGTGCCCAGCCGGCATAGCCGAGCGCGAGAATGGCGTGCTTGGGGCCGGAACCGTTGGCGATCGCGCGTAGGATGTCGACGGTCGCGGTGAGGCAGACGCCGTCGTCGATCCGCAGCGTCGCGTTCTCGATGTAGAAGTCGCTGGAATGCAGCACGAAGCCTCGCCCGGTGTCGACCGGACCGCCGCGCAGCACCTTCATGCTTTCGGCATTCTCGGGCAGCTTGATGTGCTCGCCCTTCTTGATGATGCCGAGTTGCTCCAGGAGCTCGGGGAAGTCGATGCTGCCGGCCGGGTGGTTCACGATGATGCCCATCGCTCCCTCCGCCGAATGGGCGCAGAGATAGATCACCGAGCGTTCGAAGCGGGAATCGCCCATCACGGGCATCGCGATCAAGAGCCGGCCGTCGAGATAACCGGCCGAATTAGGGAGCATGGGTCCCGCGCTGCGGGTGCTTTCGCCCGTCCTCTTGCCTGTGGGAGCCATCGGTTAAGCACTCCGGTTTCAATTCCTATCCTGATGTCGGGCCGGGCTGCTGTCAAATCAAGGCTTGCAGAGACGCAATTCCAGTGCATCCATCACAAGCAATTCAATGGTTTGCCTCAGGGCGACCCTGTAAAGACGTGCTATGCTCACAAGAGTTCCCCTGCGTGCGGCGATTGGCGTCGCGACAACCCTTTTTGCGTCGTCGCTGGCCATCGTAGCCCGTGCCGATGACGCTTCGCCATGGCAGCGCGACGGACATTCCGCGGTGCGGCTATTGGCGGGATCGCGCAGCGGCGCCGTCCTGCTCGGCGGTATCGCCATCCAGCTCCAGCAGGGGTGGAAGACCTATTGGCGCTCCCCCGGAGATTCCGGCGTCCCGCCGCGGTTCGACTTTTCCAAATCCGACAATGTCGAGGCGGTGACGGTGATGTGGCCTGCGCCGCTGAAATTCGACGACGGCGCCGGCGGCCATTCGATCGGCTATCACAACCAGATCGTGCTCCCCCTGCGCATCGTCGCCAAGGCGGCCGACAAACCCGTGACCCTGCGAGCAGAGATCAATTACGCGGTCTGCGAAAAGCTCTGCATTCCGGTCGAGGCCAGTGCCGAGCTCGGCTTCAACAGCGTGGCCTCGACCGAGGATGCCAATCTGCGTGCGGCACTCGATACCGTGCCCAAGCCCGCCAATATCGGCGATCCCAATCCCCTCACCATCCGCGACGTCAAGCGCGACGGACCCAAGAATGTGGTGGTCGACGTGGTGACGCCGGACCCGGGCAACGTCAACCTGTTCGTGGAGGGTCCGACGCCCGACTGGGCGCTGCCGATTCCAGCTCCGGTCAAAGACAGCCCGGCTGGCGTGAAGCGTTTTTCGTTCGAGCTCGACGGCTTGCCGCCGGGCGCCAAGCCCGATGGCGCAGCGTTGAAATTCACGCTGGTCGGGCCCGAGAAGGCGTACGAGTTCAATACGAATTTGGAGTGAGTGCCGGCTAGCTCGTCCGGGACGACACCGAGTATGGAACGCCACCCAACCGAATCTTAACGAATGGTTGCTAAGCCCCAGGGCCACCGCAGCAAGCCTGCGGCATGCGGAAGACCGGGGACTTTTCGTGGCCGTGATGGATGCAGAACCTGCAACGACCGGACCGGCCGGGCTGATCGCGCGGCTGCGGGCCAGGCTGACGGGCGGCCCGAGCGAGGCATCGCTGACGCGGCGGCTGGCCGGCACCATCTTCATCATCCGCGTCATCAGCGCAGGCCTTGCCTATGTCTCACAGGTGCTGCTCGCACGCTGGATGGGAACGTCCGACTACGGCATCTACGTCTATGTCTGGACCTGGGTGCTGCTGCTCGGCAGCATGATGGATTTCGGCATCTCGGCCTCGGCGCAGAAGATCATTCCAGAGTATCGCGCCAGCGGCGAGCAGGCGTTGCTGCGCGGCTTTCTCTCCGGCAGCCGCTGGCTGACCTTTGCGGTGTCCACGCTGGTCTCGCTCGCCCTCGCCGGCGTCGTCAGGCTGCTGTCGCCCTGGATCGACCCGGCCGAGGAGCTGCCGCTCTATATCGGCTGCATGACGCTACCCGCCTTCGTCGTCGCCAACACCCAGGACGGCATCGCGCGCTCGCATGACTGGATGCAGCTCGGCCTGATGCCGCAATTCATCATCCGCCAGGGGCTGATCATCGGAATTACGGCTATCGCCTTTCTGCTCGGCTATCATCTCGGCGCCGTCGCCGCGATGGTTGCGAGCGCCGGTGCAGTGTGGATCGCGATGACCGGGCAGATGGTGGTGCTGAACCGCAAGCTCGCCGGCCATGTCGCGCCCGGCCCCAAGACCTATGACATCGGCGGCTGGCTCGCCGTCTCGCTGCCGATCCTGCTGGTCGAAAGCTTCTACCTGCTCTTGTCCTATACCGACGTGCTGGTGCTGCAGCAATTTCGCCCCTCCGACGAGGTCGGCGTCTACTTCGCGGTGGTGAAGACGCTGGCGCTGGTCTCGTTCATCCACTACGCGATGTCGGCGACGACGGCGCACCGCTTCGCCGAATACAACGCAAGCGGCGACAAGGCACGCCTGTCGGCCTATGTGACACATGCGATCAACTGGACGTTCTGGCCGTCGCTGGCGGCGACCATCGTGCTGCTCGCGCTCGGCAACCCGCTACTCTGGCTGTTCGGGCCGCAATTCGTGGTCGGCTACGACATCATGTTCGTCGCGGCGATCGGGCTCGTGGTGCGCTCTGCGATCGGACCGGTCGAGCGGCTGCTCAACATGCTCGGCCAGCAGAAGATCTGCGCGCTCGCTTATGCATTGGCCTTCGTGATGAACCTCATGCTCTGCATCGCACTGGTGCCGCGCTACGGCGGCCACGGCGCCGCGGCCGCGACCTCGATCTCGCTTACCTTCGAGACGGTGCTGCTGTTCTGGATCGTGCGGCAGCGGCTGGGGCTGCACGTGCTGGCGTTTGGTAAATAGGTACTACAGAGCGCCGCCATTGCTCGCTCCCCTTGGGGAACGAGTGTTTCGCGGCGCGCCTGGGAACAACCGGAAACACCTCTCCATTTTCGACGCGCAGTACAATTTTTCTTATTTTGCCCAAGCGGTTGCGCCCCAGGGAAAGTTTATTCTACGTCGTATTGCCCAACCGACGAGATCAACCTAAGATTCTCCAGACATGATCGATCCACTCTACGTCGCCTCCGGTTTCGGCGTCGGCCTGCTCGTCGGGATGACCGGCGTGGGCGGCGGTTCCTTGATGACGCCGCTGCTGATCCTGCTGTTCGGTGTTCATCCCTCCACCGCGGTCGGCACCGATCTGCTCTATGCCGCCGCCACCAAGGCCGGCGGCAGCGTGGTGCATGGCTGGTCGCGCAGCGTGCACTGGCCCGCGGTGCTGCGGCTCGCCTGCGGCAGCATTCCGGCGAGCGCAGTGACGCTGCTGGTGCTCTGGAAGCTCGACCTCAGAAGCGATTCCGAGCGCAGCTTGGTCAATCTGGTGCTGTGCTTCGCGCTGCTGCTCACCGCGACCTCGCTGATCTTCCGCAAATCCATCATGGAGCGTTATCGCGGCCGGCTCGAGCAGGTCGACGAGCGCACCACCGCGATTGCCACCGTTGTCACCGGCATCGTGCTCGGCGTGCTGGTGTCGATTTCGTCGGTGGGCGCCGGTGCGGTCGGCGTGACCGTGCTGCTGCTGCTCTACCCTCGCCTGCCCATGGCAACCATCGTCGGCTCCGACATCGCCCATGCGGTGCCGCTGACGCTGGTCGCCGGCATCGGGCACTGGGCGCTCGGCGACGTGGATTGGGCGTTGATGGGCGTGCTGCTGATGGGCTCGCTGCCCGGCATCATCGTCGGCAGTTACAGCGCGACCCGGGTGCCCGAGACGGTGCTGCGGCTGACGCTTGCCAGCGTGCTGTTCGTGGTCGCCGGCAAGATCATGTTTGCGGAATTGAACCTGTCGTCGGCGTTCGTGACGGCGCTGGCCTGGACCCATTGAGCGGGACGCGGCCGCCTGGTTCTCAGTCTCGTAGGGTGGGCAAAGGCGCAGTTGCGCCGTGCCCACCATTCAGAGGTGGTGGGCACGCTTTCGCTTTGCCCACCCTGCGGCTTCTACGGCTCCTCGTTCCGAAGACCCCTACTCCGCCGTCCAGCCGCCGTCGATCGAGAGATTGGTGCCGGTGATCTGGGCGGCATCATCGCCGCACAGGAACAGCGCCAATGCCGCGACCTGCTCGGACGTCACGAACTCCTTGGTCGGCTGCGCATCGAGCAGGACGTCGTTGATGACCTGCTCACGCGTGAGATTGCGTGCCTTCATCGTGTCGGGGATCTGCCGCTCCACCAGCGGGGTCCAGACGTAGCCGGGGCTGATGCAGTTGCAGGTGATCTTGTGGGTCGCGACCTCCAGCGCCACGGTCTTGGTGAGACCGGCGATGCCGTGCTTGGCCGAGACGTAGGCCGACTTGAAGGGCGAGGCGACCAGGGAATGCGCGGAGGCCGTGTTGATGATGCGGCCCCAGCCCTTCTTCTTCATGCCTGGCACCGCAGCGCGGATGGCATGAAAGGCCGAGGACAGGTTGATGGCGATGATCTGGTCCCACTTCTCGAGCGGGAACTCCTCGATCGGCGAGACGAACTGAATGCCGGCATTGTTGACGAGGATGTCGACCGAACCAAAAGTCTTCTCGCCGAGCGCGATCATGCCGGCGATCTCGGCCGGCTTGGTCATGTCGGCGGGCGAATAGATTGCCTTCACCTTGAAGTCCTGTTCGATCTTGGCGCGCTCCTTCTCGATATCCTCCGGCGAGCCGAAGCCGTTGATGACGACATTGGCGCCGGCGGCGGCGAAGGCACGTGCGTAGGCGAGCCCGATGCCGCTGGTGGATCCGGTCACGACGGCATTCTTGCCTGACAGACTACCCATAATCATTCGCTCCTTTTTGGCGGGGGTGCGGTAACGTCCCCCGTGAGATCGTAGGTCACCATGGTCTCGCCGGACTGCGGCCGCTCGAGCCAGTCCTTGTGGCGCATCGACAGATGCACGTCGCGCACGCCGCCTTCCCAATGCTCGACCATGGCGACGTGCGAGAAGTCGTAATCCTTGGATGAGGATTCGTAGTTCTTGCTGCGGTAGATCAGATGCACGACGGTGACGGTACTTTCGCGCGACACCTTCGCCAGAAATTCGACGGAAGGATCGTTCTTGAGATAATCCGGCAATTTGCCGATCAGGTCGCGCACGGCCCTGCGGGCGTTGTGGATCTGCTTGTTCTTGTCGGTGTTCATCCGCGTGCGGCTGGAATAGCGGATGTCCTTCTCGCGCTCGGCGGCCTCCAGCAGCGAGGTCGGCAGATCGCCGCGCGCGGAAAACAGGTCGACCTGGAAGATCAGCATGTCGCGATCGACCTCGGCATCGAGCACGTAGTCGAGCGGCGTGTTGGAGGCGATGCCGCCGTCCCAATAATGCTCGCCCTCGATCATCACGGAGGGAAAGCCGGGCGGCAGCGCACCGGAGGCCATGATGTGCTCGGGGCCGATGGTCTTGCCGAGCTTCCTGAACTGGTAATTGTCGAAATATTTGAAGTTGCCCGAGGTGACGCCGACCGCGCCGACCGACAGGCGCGTCTTCAAATCGTTGATGCGGTCGAAATCGACCAGACGCTCCAGCGTCTTCTTCAGCGGCGCGGTGTCGTAATAGCTCTCGGCCTGCGGGCTGCCGGGCGGCCAGAGCGGCGCCGGTGGAATCCGCGGCGTGAAGAAGCCGGGCACGCCGAAGGTCGCGATCAGCGCGGCACTGGTCGAATTGAACAGCTCGCGGCTGTGGTCGCTCTTGCCGATCGGTTTCCACGGCACCGGCGCGGAGACCATCTCCCAGAATTCCTTGAGGCGCTTGACGCGCGTCGGGCCCTCATTGCCGGCGATGATGGCGGCGTTGACCGCACCGATCGAGATGCCGGCGACCCATTCCGGCTCGAAACCGTGGCCGCACAGCGCCTGATAGGCGCCGGCCTGATAGGAGCCAAGCGCGCCGCCGCCCTGAAGGACAAGGACGCGCTGCGCATTCGCGGGGATGCTGGCGGATTCCGGGCTACGATCTGTCATGCAGGAACAATAGCAAAAGGCGAGCCACCGTGGCGACCCTCTGCCGCGGCGTCAATGCATCCCGGGATCAAGTCTGGCTTATCGGGGCTCGGTCGAGGCCAGGATCATGGTCCAGAACACCTTGTATTTGGTGCCGGGAGCATAGCTTGCCGCGATGCCCAGTTTTGTGACACCGCCCTTGAGCATGTTGGCGCGGTGGGGTGGCGAGTCGCGCCAGCCGGAAAACGCTTCCGCCAGCGTATGATAGCCGGCCGAGACGTTCTCGACGGCAACGGTGGCGGGATAGCCGCCGGTGGCCAGGCGCTTGGCCAGCGGCGCGCGGACGTCGTGATCCATCTTGTTGGCGGCGGCCATGGCCTGGGACTGGGATTCGGCGAGCCGCATCAGATCGGGATCGATGACAACGGTGCCGAGCGCGTTGTTCTGGCGATATTGCGAGATCATGATCGCGGCCGCCTGCGCATCGAGCTTGGAGCCCGGGACCGCCATGTCGGCGTACATGGACGGCTGCTGGACCGGTGCCTCGTTGCCGGCACAGCCGGCAAGCAGCAAAGTGATGAGAATTGCGGCCGCAGCGCGCATGTAGGAGCCCCCGAATGAGGGGCCGTTGTTGCATACCAACCGTGGCTGAAAGGTGAATTTTGATGAAAATCTGCTCGGTGTCATTCCGGGGCAGTGCGCGGCACTAAACTATGGTGCGCAATTGCGCACCTGAGGTCTGGTCCTTCGGACCATCCCGGAATGACGGGAATTTCTACCCCGAAAATATCCGGTAACGGCGCGGCTCGAGGCCGATGGTGTCCCCGGCGCGCAGTTCCTTGTCGCGGGGGGCGTCGATCTCGATTGTTTCGCCGCCGGACAATGCGACCTCGGCGCGCTGCACCGGACCGAAATTGCGGACGTGCTGAACCGCGCCCTCGAAGGCGCTGCTGCCGGGGGGCCCGACCAGCATGTCATGTCGCCGCACGAACAGTTTTGACGCGCCAGGCGCAAGCCCGTCCGCCGCGAGCCGAAGCGGCCGGTCGCCGAGCCGGATCACCCCAGCTTCGACCTGGACCGGCAGCTCGATGGATTCACCGATGAAGCCGTGGACAAACGCGCTTGCCGGGCTTTCATAGACGTCATCGGGCGAACCGATCTGCTCGATCCTGCCCTTGTCCATGACGACGACGCGGTTGGCGACTTCGAGCGCTTCCTCCTGGTCGTGGGTGACGAAGATCGAGGTGACGTTGATCTCATGATGCAGCGAGCGCAACCATCGGCGCAGCTCTTTCCGCACCTTGGCATCGAGCGCGCCGAAGGGCTCGTCGAGCAGCAGGATTCGCGGCTCGATCGCGAGCGCGCGGGCGAGCGCAATGCGCTGGCGCTGGCCGCCGGAAAGCTGGCTCGGATAACGATCGGCGAGCCAGTCGAGCTGCACGAGATCGAGCAGCTCTTTCACCCGGGCACGGATCGCGGCCTCGTCCTTGCGGACCGCACGCGGCTGCACGCGCAGGCCGAAGGCGACGTTCTCGAACACGGTCATGTGGCGGAACAGCGCGTAGTGCTGGAATACGAAACCGACGTGCCGCTCGCGCGCGCCCTGCGCCAGCGCGTCCTCGCCATTGAAGGTGACCTCGCCGGAATCAGGCCAGTCGAGGCCTGCGATGATCCGGAGCAAGGTGGTCTTGCCGGAGCCTGACGGACCGAGCAACGCCAGCAATTCTCCATTGTCGACCTTGAGGTCGACGCCGTCGAGGGCGGCAAAACTGCCGAACTTCTTGACGAGATTTTTGACTTCAATGGTCACTGGCGTCGTGTCCTTCGTCGAGGTGACGTTCGAGAACCGTCTTTGCGATCAGCGTGATCAGCGCCAGCATCGCCAGCAGCGAGGCAATCGCGAAGGCGGCGACGAACTGGTATTCGTTGTAGAGGATCTCGACCAGCAGCGGCATCGTGTTGGTCTCGCCGCGGATATGGCCGGAGACGACGGAGACCGCGCCAAACTCACCCATCGCGCGCGCATTGCAGAGCAGGACGCCGTAGAGCACGCCCCATTTGATGTTGGGCAACGTGACGCGGAAGAAGGTCTGCAAGCCGGAGGCGCCGAGCGAAACCGCAGCCTCCTCCTCCTGCGTGCCCTGCTCCTGCATCAGGGGGATCAGCGCGCGCGCGACGAACGGGAAGGTCACGAAGGTGGTGGCGAGCGCGATGCCGGGCACGGCGAACAGGATCTGGATGTCGTGGTCCCTAAGCCAGCTGCCGAAATAGCCCTGTGCGCCGAACAGCAGCACGAAGACAAGGCCGGAGATCACCGGGCTCACCGAGAACGGCAGATCGATCAACGTGACCAGGAAGGTCTTGCCCGGGAAATCGAATTTTGCAATCGCCCAGGCGGCGACGAGACCGAAGACAAGGTTGAGGCCGACCGAGATCGCCGCGACGATCAACGTCAGCTTGATCGCAGCCAGCGCCTCCGGCTCGGCGAGCGCGGAGAGATAGGCGAGGATTCCCTTCGAGAACGCCTGCGCGAACACCACCACCAGCGGCAGCACGACGAAGACGGAAAGAAAGATGATCGCGAGCGCGATGATGGTGATGCGCACCGCGCGCGGCTCGGTGCGGAGATTGTCTTGCGCCGCCGCCGCATGTGCCCGGGCCCTCGCACGTGCCTTGGCGTCGGGAGCCGAGAGCGACACGGAGTCTGCGATCTGCATCGTCATCGCATCCTCCTCAGCGCGCCGGAATCCGGCTCCGCGCCCAGCGCTGGAGCCGGTTGACGGCGAAAATGATGACGAAGGAGACGACGAGCATGACCACCGCGATGGCGGTCGCGTCGGCGTAGCGGAACTCGGACAGCCGGATCACGATCAAGAGCGGCGCGATCTCGGAGACATTCGGCAGATTGCCGGCGATGAAGATCACCGAGCCGTATTCACCGACCGCGCGGGCAAAGGCGAGCGCGAGTCCGGTGAGCAGCGCCGGCGCCAGCGAAGGCAGGATCACGCGGATGATGGTCTGCCAGCGGCTGGCGCCCAGGCTTCCCGCGGCTTCCTCGATCTCGGGGTCGAGATCCTGCAGCACCGGCTGCACCGTGCGCACCACGAAGGGAATGCCGATGAAGATCATGGCGACGAAGATGCCGACCGGCGTGAAGGCCACCTTGATGCCGAGCGCCGCGAGCGGTGCCCCGAGCCAGCCCTTCTCGGCGAACAGCGCAGTCAGCGCGACGCCGGCGACCGCCGTCGGCAGCGCGAAGGGCACGTCGACGATGGCGTCGAACAGCCGCCGGCCGGGGAAGCGGTAGCGCACCAGCGCCCAGACGATGATGCTGCCCATGACGAGGTTGACGCAGGCCGCCGCGAACGCAAGGCCGAAGGAAACCCTGAGGGCATTCAGGGTGCGGCGGCTGGAGAGGATGCTCCAGAATTGCTCGGGGCTGAGCTCGAGCGATTTCAGGAACAGCCCGGCGAGCGGAATCAGGATGATGATCGACAGCCAGGAAAGCGTCAGTCCCATGGTGAGACCGAAGCCCGGCAATGTCCGGCGTCGTGCTGCGAGTGCGCTCACCAGGCCCCCTGCTAAAGCCCATTAAGACAGCGCCAGATCAGTTCTTATAGATCTGGTCAAAGATGCCGCCGTCGGCAAAATGTTCCTTCTGCGCCTTGGTCCAACCACCGAAAACGTCGTCGATCGTGAATAGTTCGACCTTTGCGAAGGCATTTTCGTATTTTTTGGCAATGTCGGCATCGCGCGGGCGGTAGAAGTTGCGCGCGGCGATCTCCTGCCCCTCCCTGGTGTACCAGTACTGGAGGTAGGCATCGGCGGCATTGCGGGTGCCTTTTTTATCGGCAACCTTGTCGACGATCGCGACCGGCGGCTCGGCGAGCATGGATTGCGGCGGCGCCACGATCTCGAATTTCTCCCGGCCGAATTCCTTCAGGGCGAGAAACGCCTCATTCTCCCAGGCCAGCAGCACGTCGCCGACGCCGCGCTCGACGAAGGTCACGGTGGCGCCGCGCGCGCCGGTATCGAGCACCGGCACCTGCTGGTAGAGCTTTCCGATGAAGTCCTTGGCCTTGTCGGCGGAGCCGTATTTCTTCTGCGCAAAGCCCCAGGCCGCCAGATAATTCCAGCGCGCGCCGCCCGACGTCTTCGGGTTCGGCGTGATCACGGCAACGCCCGGCTTGATCAGATCGTCCCAATCCTTGATCGCCTTGGGATTACCCTTGCGCACCAGGAACACGATGGTGGAGGTGTAGGGTGACGCATTCTGCGGCAACCGCTTCTGCCAGTCCGTCGCCGTGAGGCCCTTGCCGGCGATCGCGTCGATGTCGTAGGCGAGCGCGAGCGTCACCACATCGGCCTGCAATCCGTCGATCACCGCGCGCGCCTGCGAACCGCTGCCGCCATGCGACTGCTTGACCTCGACGCTCTTGCCGGTTTCCTTCTGATAGGCGTTCGCGAACGCCTTGTTGAATTCGGCATAAAGCTCGCGCGTCGGATCATACGACACGTTGAGCAGATTGATGTCGGCAGCGAGAGCCGCGCTTGCCACAAAAACCGTCGCGAGAAGTCCTGCAGCGAGCGGAACGATACGGCGCATCATGTCCATCTCCATTCACTTCGACGACATCGGTGTCAGCGAAGGCAGGCGAAACTCGCGGCGAAACGCGCTTAAGTCAACGAAACCGGATTTTCTTGTTCGCAGCGTGGCAGCGTGGCTGTGCTACGAAGTCTTCATCGTGTGGATGCCGCATTCTGTCTTGGCCCGGCCGCGCCAGCGACCGGCACGTTCATCCTCACCCTCGGCCGTTCTGCTCGTGCAAGGCATACACCCAACCGACAGGAAACCGGAGGCGGCGAGTGGATGACGCGGCAATTTGGCGCGGACGAAGATGGCCTCCAGTTCCTCGCGCGAGACGTTGGCGAAGGGGTTGAACTTCAACCGCTCGCCATCGTCTTCAACCACCGGAATGTCGGCGCGCGCATTGCCCTGGAAGCGCTTGCGGCCGTTGAGCCAGGCCGAAAACGGCTTCAATGCCCGCGCCAGCGGCTCGACTTTACGAATGCGGCAGCAGGCGTCGGGATCGGAGAACCAGAGATCGCGATCGGGATCGTCACGCGACAATGTTTCTTCGGCCGGCTTGATCGAGCGGACGTCCTTCAGGCCAAGCGTCGCGATCAGCGTATCGCGATAGGCCAGCGTCTCCTCGAACAGCCAGCCGGTATCGAGGAAGACCACGGGAATCGCGGGGTCGACATCCGCCATGACCTTCAGCAGCGTCGCCGATTCCGTGCCGAACGACGACACCAGCGCAAGCTTTTCGCGCCCGACCGTCTTCAGCGCCGCGGCGACGATCTCCGCGGGCGAGGCATCGCGCAACGCGCGATCGAGTTCGTCCGCAGACGGCAGCGCAGAGGCGGACGTTGGCGAAACCTGAGGCGCGATCGCGTTCACGTGCCGACGCCCTCGGAATGGCGCAGCTGCATGCGCCGGTGCAAGGCCGTGATGCGGCCATCGCCGGTCGGCTGGTAGAACACCGAATAGCGCTTGGCGGTCTGCATGAAGGCTTCCGCGTCGGCCTGCTTCTTGACGTCGAAGGAATCGAAGCCGGCCCGCAGCATGAACACGAACTGGTCGCGCAGCACCTGGCCGGTGGCGCGCAATTCGCCGCGGTAATTGTAGCGCTCGCGCAGCAGGCGGGCCTGGCTGTAGGCGCGGCCGTCGCGGAAGGTCGGGAACACCAGCGCGACGACGGCGGTCTTGCCGAGATAGGGGACCAGTTCGGCGATGTCGCGGTTGTTCGGCCAAATCACGCCGACCTTGCCGGCGCGCTTGAGCAGCGCGTCGGCCTCGCCGATGAAGCGCTCGGCCGGCACCAGGATGTCGCCGCCCTCGGGCAGCGGCGTGTCGACGGCCAGCTTGACGAAACTGTCGCCCGTGATCTTTCCGCCGTTAACGAGTGGCATAAACGCGCTCCTTGAAGGGTTCGACGCCGAGGCGTTTCACGGTGTCCATGAACAGCTCTTCGGGCCGCTCGCGCAGCGCCAGATAGGCTTCCACGATGTCCTCGACGACGTCGGCGACCTCGTCGAACTTGACGCCCGGTCCGATCAGGTTCCCGAGCGCAGCATTTTCGTCGGCACGGCCGCCAATGGTGATCTGGTAGACCTCCTCGCCGTTCTTCTCGACGCCGAGAATGCCGATATGGCCGACATGGTGATGGCCGCAGGCGTTGATGCAGCCGGAGATGTTGATGTGGAGCCGGCCGATCAGGTTGGCGAGCTCGTGGTTGGCGAAGCGCCGCGTCAGCTCCTGCGCGATCGGGATCGAGCGCGCATTCGCCAGCGAGCAATAGTCGAGACCCGGGCAGGCGATGATGTCGGTGATCAGGTTGACGTTCGGCGTCGCGAGGCCAAGCTTGTCGAGCGCCTTCCATAGCGCCGGCAGGTCACGCTTGGCGACGTGCGGCAGCGCCAGGTTCTGCTCGTGGCCGACGCGGATTTCGCCGAAGGAATATTTGTCGGCGAGATCGGCCAGCGCATCCATCTGCTCCGCCGTGGCATCGCCCGGAGGCGCGCCGATCGGCTTCAGCGAAATCGTGACGATGGCATAGCCCTGGTTCTTGTGCGGAGAGACCGAGTTCTTGCGCCACGCTTCGAAGTCGGGATCGGCCGCGGCCTGCCGAAGCTCGTCCGGCATGTGCGGCAGCTTTTCGTAAGGAGGATAGGAGAAGCGCGAACGGATGTCCTCGATCACCTCGTCGTCGATCTGGAGCGAGGAGTTGCGGATGTGCTGCCATTCCTCCTCGACCTCGCGGGAGAACTTCTCGATGCCGAGCTCATGGACCAGGATCTTGATGCGCGCCTTGTAGATGTTGTCGCGGCGGCCATACTGATTGTAGACGCGCAGGATGGCCTCGATATAGCTCAGGATATCGCGGCCGTGCACGAAGTGCTTGATGGTCTTGGCGATGAACGGCGTGCGGCCGAGACCGCCGCCGACCAGCACCTCGAAGCCGGTCTCGCCCTTCTCGTTCTTGATCAGGCGGAGGCCGATGTCGTGGATCTTGATTGCGGCGCGGTCGTGGTCCGACGCGGTGATCGCGATCTTGAACTTGCGCGGCAGGAACGAGAATTCCGGATGCAGCGTGGTATGCTGGCGGATCAGCTCCGACCAGATGCGGGGATCCTCGATCTCACCCGGTGCGACGCCGGCCCACTGGTCAGAGGTGACGTTGCGCATGTTATTGCCGGAGGTCTGCATCGCGTGGATGCCGACCTTGGCGAGATCTTCCAGCGCGTCCGGCAATTCGGCGAGCTTGATCCAGTTGAACTGGATGTTCTGCCGCGTGGTGAAATGGCCATAGCCGCGGTCATATTTGCGCGCGACATGGGCGAGCGCCCGCAGCTGGTTCGTCGCCAGCGTGCCATAGGGGATCGCGACGCGGAACATATAGGCGTGCAGTTGCAGATAGACGCCGTTCTGCAGGCGCAGAATCTTGAACTCGTCCTCGGTGAGCTCGCCGGAGAGGCGCCGCTTCACCTGGTCGCGGAACTCCGAGACGCGCTCGTTGACGAGCGTGCGATCGATTTCGTCGTAAGCATACATAAGAAAGCGCCTTAAACCTGGGCCGACTGTCCGATGGTCACACCGGTGCGGCGGATCTGTTCGCGCAGATTGCCGGGTTCGATCTTGCCATCCGCGCCGACCTGCACCGGGGCGATATAGGGACCGATCGCGCCGACGTCATCGGCGACGGACTCCGCAAGCAACGCCTTGGCCTCGTCGGAGTTGCGCACGATCGCAGCTTCCGACAGGTCCGCAGACCAGCTCTTGGCGGCGGTGCGATAAACCACGATGCCGTCCCAGGTCCGGTTGGCGGTCACGATCGAGGGGCCGGCGATCTTGATCTTCTTCTGTTCAAGCGGCGAGGTCATTCGGCTGCATCCAATAGGTCAGAGATGATTTGCTTTGGGGTTTCGCGGCGAAGGAAACCGGCATGCCGGACCACCTCGCCGATGATGAGAATGGCGGGACCGCCGCTGACCCGCCGCACCAGTTCGGGGAGATCGCGCAGCGTGCCGATCGCGCCTTGCGCATCGGGACGGCTCACGCGCGCGAACACGCCGACCGGCGTCTCCGGCGAACGGCCGGCGGCGAACAGGCCGGCGCGCACTGCGGGCGCGGCGGTCATGCCCATGTAGACCACGACGGTCATTTTGGTGTCGGTCAGCGTCGACCAGTCCACGACTTCCGCATCGCGCGCCTTGTGCGCGGTGAGGAAGGTGATGCGGGTCGCTTCATGACGATAAGTGAGCGGCACCTCGAAATCGGCGGCGCCGCCGAGCCCCGCGGTGATGCCCGGAATGATCGAATAGGCGACACCTGCCGCGCGCAGCGCTTCAACCTCTTCGCCGCCACGGCCGAACACGAAGGGATCGCCGCCCTTCAGCCGCACCACCCGCTGGCCGGCTTGCGCCGCTTCGATCATGCGCTTGTTGATGGCGTCCTGGCCGATGCCGGGCTTGCCGACGCGGCGGCCGACCGGAACGCGCGTGGTGTCGCGGCGGATGCGGTCGAGAATTTCGCCCGAGACCAGCTCGTCATGGAAGACGATGTCCGCGTCCTGCAATGCGCGCAGCGCCTTGATGGTGAGAAGATCGGGATCGCCGGGACCGGCGCCGACCAGCGCGACCGAGCCTTCCGGCTTTTCGGCACGCGCGAATTCGGAGGGATCGGCAATTGCCTTGAGCGCGGCATCCGCCTCGCTCCTACGGCCGCCGAGCACGGCGGCGCCGATCGGGCCGTCGATGACGCGCTCCCAGAACCGGCGGCGCAGCGAAAACTCGGTGATGCGCTCGTTGATGGACTTGCGGAAGCCGCCGATGAACTCGGCGAGCTCGCCGATGCGCGCCGGCAGCAGCGCCTCGATCTTCTCCCGCACGCGCCGTGCCACGACGGGCGAAGTGCCGCCGGTGCCGACCGCGACCACGACATCGCCGCGATCGACGATCGCGGGAAAGATGAAGCTGGAATGTTCGAGATCGTCCATGACGTTGACGGGCAGGCCGAGCGCCTTGGCGCGAACCGACATCGCCACGCCGACATCACCCGCGCCTGCGCAGACGACGGCGATGACTCCCGCGAGATCGGCAGTGAGCGGATCGCCCGACGCGATCTCGATACGCGCTGCATCCCCGGAGTTCAGGCCCAGCTCATGATTGCCGTCGATCGCATGCACGCGGATGCGCGCACCGGCGGCAGAGAGCACGCGCAGCTTGGCACGCAAAAGCTCACCCGCGCCGATGAGGATCACCGGACCGGCCTTGAGATCGAGAAACACCGGCAAGAACCGCATGCGATACTCGCTTCCCCCACATCCGGGGTTGACTGGAATTATTTTCTATATATGTGTCGTTTCGAGCGCGCAAAGAGAAAATTTTTTCTTCTCTTCCGCGCCGCAACTATAGAATTTTCGCCTCCAAACGCAAAGTGGCAGAGATGCATCTTCTCAAGGACGATTCCGCAGCGAGCGGACTGAGCAGCGCGGCCCCGGCCGAGCGCGCACGCACGCAAGAATTTTCTGCTGACCTTGCCCCCAGCATGGACCATCTCGACCAGCTCGAGGCGCAGAGCATCTACATCTTCCGCGAGGCGTTCGCCCGGCTGAAGAAGATCGCGCTGCTGTGGTCGCTCGGGAAGGACTCCAACGTCATGATCTGGCTGGCGCGGAAGGCGTTCTTCGGCCGCGTGCCCTTCCCGGCGCTGCATGTCGACACCGGCAAGAAGTTTCCGGAGATGTACCGCTTTCGAGATCACTACGGCAAAGAGTGGGATCTCGATTTGCGCGTCGAGCCCTGCCCGCCCATCGATGCAGTCGATCCGACGCTGCCGCCGGCCGCCCGCTCCGCTGCGCGCAAGACCGAAGGCCTCAAGATGGCGCTCGGCAAATTCGGCTTTGACGGCCTGATCGCCGGCATCCGCCGCGACGAGGAGGCGACGCGCGCCAAGGAGCGTGTGTTCTCGCCGCGCGGCCTGGAAGGCAATTGGGACGTGCGCGACCAGCCGCCGGAGTTTTGGGACCATTTCAACGCCTCGCCGCCGCAGGGCGCGCATCTGCGCATCCACCCGATCCTGCATTGGACCGAGGCCGACATCTGGGCCTACACCAAGCGCGAGAACATCCCGATCATCCCGCTGTATCTCGCCAAGGACGGCAAGCGCTATCGCTCGCTGGGGGATCAGGACATCACCAATCCGGTCGCATCGACCGCGTCCAACATCGACGAGATCCTGATCGAGCTCGAGCAGACCAAGGTGCCGGAGCGCGCCGGCCGCGCACTCGACCACGAGACCGAGGACGCCTTCGAGCGCCTGCGCGTCGCCGGCTATCTCTGATCTCAGGACGCGAGCGCGATATGAACATGATCGTCACTCCCACTTCGCCAGCCACCCCGAACGGCACCACCCGTCCGCAGGTCCGCATCGTCATCGTCGGCCACGTCGACCACGGCAAATCGACGCTGGTCGGCCGCCTCTTGCACGAGACCGGCAGCCTGCCCGACGGCAAGCTTGAGATGCTGAAGGCCGTCAGTGCGCGGCGCGGCATGCCGTTCGAATGGTCGTTTCTGCTCGATGCGCTGCAGACCGAGCGCGACCAGGGCATCACCATCGACACCACGCAGATCCGCTTCCGCACCAATTCGCGCGACATCGTTCTGATCGACGCGCCCGGCCACGCCGAATTCCTGCGCAACATGATCACCGGCGCCTCCCAGGCGGACGGCGCGGTGCTGATCATCGACGCGCTCGAAGGCGTGCGCGACCAGACACGGCGGCACGGCTATCTCCTGCATCTGCTCGGCGTGAAGCAGGTCGCGATCGTCGTCAACAAGATGGACCGCGTCGACTTCTCCGCAGAGCGTTTCAAGGAGATCAGCGACGAGATCTCCGCGCATCTGAACGGCCTCGGCGTAAAGCCCACGGCCGTGATCCCGATCTCCGCGCGCGACGGCGACGGCGTTGCGATGCGCACCGACCGTATCTCCTGGTACAGGGGCCCGACGGTTGTCGAGGCGCTCGACGCCCTCGAACCGGCGCGGCCGCTGGAAGCGCTGGCGCTGCGGCTGCCGGTGCAGGCGATCTACAAGTTCGACGACCGCCGCATCGTGGCGGGCCGTATCGAGTCCGGCAGCCTCATTGCCGGCGACGAGATCGTGATCATGCCGGCCGGCAAGATCGCGAAGATCAAGACGGTCGAGAGCTGGCCGGCGACGCCGGTTGCGGGACGACAGGGCGCGGGCCGCTCGGTCGGCATCACGCTCGACCGCGAACTGTTCATCGAGCGCGGCGACATCGTCGCGCATGCCGGCAGCGCCCCGCGCGAGACGCGCCGGCTGCGTGCGCGTATCTTCTGGCTGCACGACAAGCCACTCGCCAAGGGCGACCAGCTGCTGGTTCGCTGCGGGCCGAAGGAAAGCCGCGCCACCGTCGTGGCGATCGAGAAGGCGGTCGATCCCGGCGAGCTCTCGAGCAGCGAGAACAAGGCGATCGGACGCAACCATGTCGGCGAGATCGACATCTCGCTGTCGAATCCGATCGCCACCGATCCCTACACCGAGAATCCGCGCACCGGCCGTCTCGTGATCGAGGTCTCCGGGCGCATCGCCGGTGGCGGTCTGGTGCTGTCGGTCGATGCCGGCCAGCGCGCCGTGCCCGTCGACATCGTGCCGGTGGAATCCGCACTTCGTCCCGACGAGCGCTCCGCGCGCTATCAGCACAATGGCGCCGTGGTCTGGCTCACCGGCTTGCCGGCGTCGGGCAAGTCGACGCTCGCCAAGGCGCTGGAGCGGAGGCTGTTCACCAATGGCGGCTCGCCGATCCTGCTCGACGGCGACACGCTGCGCGCCGGGCTCAACAGCGATCTCGGCTTCTCCACTGCTGATCGCAGCGAGAACATCCGCCGCCTTGCCGAAGTCGCAACGCATCTCGCCCGTAACGGCCATATCGCCATCGTCGCCGCGGTCTCGCCCGCGCGCGAGGACCGCGCCGCGGCGCGCCGCATCGCCGACACCGCGTTCCGCGAGATCCATGTCGCGACGCCGGCGGAGGTCTGCGAGGATCGCGATCCCAAGGGGCACTACAAGAAGGCCCGCGCCGGCGCGCTGGCGTCGTTCACCGGCATCGGCAACGACTACGAAACGCCGCAAGCGGCCGAGCTCGTCATCGACACCTCGACCCGAACAGTCGCCGAGGCGGCAGACGAGATCGAGCAGATGCTGAAGACAACGGGCGTGCTGTTCGACGAGGCCGTGGACCTCGCCGCGAATATTTGAGGCTATCCTAGCCCCCGCTGTCGTCGCCCGGCTTGACCGGGCGACCCAGTATTCCAGAGACAGCGATGGATGCGAAGAAGCCGCGGCGTACTGGATTCCCCGCTTTCGCGGGGAATGACAGTGGTGAGCGCCTCCCCACCTCCTCTTGACATTTTGACAAACCCTTGGGGGTCTTCTCACCGCCCTGGTTTTGGGGCTAATAGGGCCCCGAAAGCCGCTCCCTCGCGGGCGCATTTTGCTGCTGTCGGGTCAAAAGCAGCCAAAAACAGCCATTTCCAACAAGAAAGCCCATCATGAAACGCGTCGACGCCCACGGATTGAAGATCGCTCCCGTCCTGTTTGATTTCATCGCCAAGGAAGCGGCCCCGAAAACGGGGATCGCGCCGGATGCGTTCTGGGCCGGGCTTGCCGCCATCATCAGGGATCTGGGGCCGAAGAACCGTGCGCTGCTGGCGGTGCGTGACACGTTGCAGGCCAAGATCGACGACTGGCACCGTGCCAACAAGGGCAAGGCGTTCGACATCAACGCCTATACCGCCTTCCTGAAGGAGATCGGCTACCTCGTTCCGGAGCCGGCGACGCAGAAAGTCGAGACCGCCAATGTCGACGAGGAAATCGGCAAGATCTGCGGCCCGCAGCTCGTCGTGCCCCTCACCAATGCGCGCTATGCACTCAACGCGGCGAACGCACGCTGGGGCTCGCTTTATGACGCCTTCTACGGCACCGACGCGATCCCGCATGACGCTGCCGAGAGCGGCAAAGGCTACAACAAAGCGCGCGGCGACAAGGTGATCGCCAAGGCCAAGGCGTTCCTCGACGCCGCCGTGCCGCTCGCAACCGGCAGCCATACCGACGTCACCGCCTACAGCGTCGTCGCGGGCCAGCTCGCGGTGAAGCTGAAGAGCGGCAATGCCACCGCACTGAAGAACGCGGCGCAATTCGCGGGCTTCCAGGGCGATGCGGCTGCGCCCTCGGCCGTGCTGCTCGCCAACAACGGCCTGCATGTCGAGGTCAAGATCGACCGCAGCAGCGCGATCGGCAAGGACGATCCCGCCGGCGTCGCCGACATGATCATGGAGGCCGCGGTCTCCACCATTCTGGACATGGAAGACTCGGTCGCCGCGGTCGATGCCGAGGACAAGGTGCTGGTCTACCGCAACACGCTCGGCCTGATGAACGGCACGCTGTCGGCTGACTTCGAAAAGGGCGGCAAGACGCTGACGCGTTCGCTCAACGCAGACCGCGTCTACAAGACGCCGGACGGCAAGGGCGAAGTGAAGCTGCACGGCCGCAGCCTGCTGTTGATGCGCAATTGCGGTCACCACATGTTCACCGACGCGGTGCTGGACGAGAAGGGCGAGGAGATTCCGGAAGGCCTTCTGGACGCCGCCGTCTCCGGCCTGCTCGCCATCCACGACCTCAAGGGCAATTCGAAGGTCAAGAACAGCCGCACCGGATCGGCCTATATCGTCAAGCCGAAGATGCACGGCCCGGACGAGGTGTCGCTCACCTGCGAGATCTTCGATCGCGTCGAGAAGATGCTGTCGCTGCCTGAGAACACGCTCAAGGTCGGCATCATGGACGAGGAGCGCCGCACCACCGTCAATCTCAAGGCCTGCATCCAGCGCGCCTCCAAGCGCATCATGTTCATCAACACCGGCTTCCTCGACCGCACCGGCGACGAGATCCACACCTCGATGGAAGCGGGCCCGATGATCCGCAAGAACGAGATGAAGGCGCAGGCCTGGATCAAGGCCTATGAGGACTGGAACGTCGACATGGGCCTGACCTGTGGCCTGCCCGGCCATGCTCAGATCGGCAAGGGCATGTGGGCCGCCCCCGACAAGATGGCGGACATGCTGGCGCAGAAGCTTGGCCATCCGCAGGCCGGCGCCACGACCGCCTGGGTGCCCTCGCCGACTGCGGCGACGCTGCACGCGCTGCACTACCACCAGGTCAACGTGATCGCTCGCCAGGAAGAGCTCACCAAAGGCGGACCGCGCGCAAAGCTTTCGGACATCCTCACCATTCCGGTGTCGAAGTCGAACTGGGCGCCCGATGACGTCAAGCAGGAGATCGACAACAACTGCCAGGGCATCCTCGGCTATGTCGTGCGCTGGATCGACCAGGGCGTCGGCTGTTCCAAGGTGCCCGACATCCACGACGTCGGCCTGATGGAAGACCGCGCCACCTTGCGCATCTCCAGCCAGCATCTCGCCAACTGGCTGCACCAGGGCGTGATCACCGAGGCGCAGGTGATGGAATCGCTCAAGCGGATGGCGGTCGTGGTCGACAAGCAGAACGCTGGCGACGCCATCTACAAGCCGATGGCGCCCGCCTTCGACGGCGTCGCCTTCAAGGCCGCCTGCGACCTCATCTTCAAAGGCCGCGAGCAGCCGAACGGCTACACCGAATACATTCTTACCGCGCGCCGCCGCGAGGCCAAGGCGAACGGCTGAGCGAAAGTCACAGAAACGTCAAAAGCCCCGGCGCGAACCGGGGCTTTTTTGTTGGGCGAAACGTCGCGGCGCGGCGCGGAACAGGCTGCGCGGCGCTCGCGTTGTCGTGCCATCAACCATTGGGAGATGGTCATGGACTGGAATCGGATCGAAGGAAACTGGAAGCAGTTCAAGGGATCGGCCAAGGAGAAATGGGGCAAGCTCACCGACGACGACCTCCAATTGATCGAGGGACGCCGCGAGCAACTCGAAGGCCGGCTTCAGGAACGTTACGGCAAGGCCAAGGACCAGGTTCGTCAGGATGTCGACGACTGGCTAAAGTCGCTGCACTAAAGCGGCACGAACGAAGCCCCGGCGAAAGCCGGGGCTTTTTGTCTAGGAGCGGCAGCCCGGATGTCGCTTCGCTCATCCGGGCTATGATCCCTTGCTAGAACACCGCGAGATATTTCAGCAGCGAGACGATGCCGATGATGATGACGACCACGCGCGCGATCTGCTTGGCGCGGCCGTCCATCGGCAGCATGTTGATGAGATAAAGGACGAGAATAACGACGAGAAAAGTGACGAGCACGCCCACCAGCATCGCGAGAACCCCCTTCAGGCAAATTGCGACCACCATCCTAACGCCTGTCTCCCGCACCGGTTCCATCGCGGCAACCCACTGCAACTTCTAGTAAATACGTACTTCTACGATCGGACGGCCTGCCTAAAATTTTACCCTTTTGCTTTCAGATCCGAGGACCGTTTGCGCTCCGAGCCGCAAACGGCATGCGATTGCCGATCTGGCGCGCCCCCGTTTCTCGATGCTGCCGGGCGTCTTTTTGAGTTTTGCAATGGGAATTGGGGGACTTCGATGCTGAATCGTCTGACCGTATCCGCGCTGCTGAAGGCGGTGATCGCGATCACGTCGGCCTGCGTGGTGCTCGCGCTCTCGCTCACTGCCTATGAATCCTGGGATCGCCTCAAGACCGCCAACCGCATCTCGAAGACCGCCGACGCATCCGCCGATCTGTTCAAGGCGATGCACAGCCTGCGCACCGACCGCTCGACCACGACACGGCTCCTCAGCTCGGCCGAACCGATGGATGCCGAGATCGAGAAATATCTGCGCGCGATCCGGGACACCGAGATGCCCGCAATGGCACGCGCGCTGGAACTGCTGCCGGTCATGGACTTCCCGCAATCGGCCACGCTGGTGCCGGAGCTCGCGCGCCTCCACAAGCGGCTGACCGAAGAGCAGAAACAGTTTTGGGCGGATATGGCCAAGCCCAGGGATCAGCGTCGTGCCGGTCTGCCGAAGGAATATATGGAGACGACGGGCGGCCTGCTCGAAACGCTCGACAAGCTGTCGAACGTCCTGGCCGCCACCGTCAATCACCAGGACCCCGTGATCGACCAATTGCTGTCGATCAAGCAGAACGCCTGGCTGCTCCGCAACACCGCGGGCGAAGCGTCGCTGGTCGTCTCGACCGGTCTTGCCGCCGGCAAGATCACACCGGAAGCCCGCAACAGCTACACCCAGCATGTCGGCGGCACGTCGGCGACGTGGAAGGCGCTGGAATTGTCGACCTCGGGCATGCAGTTGCCGCCCGCGCTCGTCTCCGCCATGGCCGCGGCCAAGACCGCCTATTTCGAGCCGCAATACCTGACCCTGCGGGACCGCCTCGCTGACACGCTGGTCAAGGGCGAGAAGGCCGAGATGACCGCCAACCAATGGAGCCCGCTCACGGTCGGCCGCCTTTCCAGCGCTGTCACCGTGGCGGAAGCCGCCCTCGACGCCGCCAAGGTCCATACGCTGGAGCAGCGCGGCGCTGCGCAGCGCGCGCTGATCGTGCAGCTCGGATTGCTGGCGCTCGCCATCGGCCTTGCCGTCGGCGCTGTCATGCTCGTGAGCCGCCGCGTGATCCATCCCCTGAACACCATCCGCGACGCCATGTTGAAGGTCGCCGGCGGCGACCTTGCCGTCGACAGCGGCTATCTCGATCGCCAGGACGAGATCGGCGCACTGGCCGGCGCGCTGGAGACCTTCAAGCAGCAGGCCACCGACAAGCTCAAGATCGAAGAGCAGGAACGCGAGCGCAATACGGGCGCTGCCGCACGCCAGCGCGCCGTCGAGGCCTATGTCGGCGAGTTCGAGGGCGCGGTGCGCAAGACGCTGGGCGAATTGAGCGAAGCCTCCGGCGAGATGCGCAAGACCTCGGGCGACCTCTCTGCCGTGTCGCGCCAGACCAACGACCGCGTGCAGGTCGCCGGCAAGGCCTCCAACGACGCCTCCATGAGCGTCGACAGCGTCGCCGCCGCCGCCGAGGAGCTCTCGGCCTCAATCAACGACATCAGCCAGCAGGCCGCCCATGCCGCAGGCATCGCCAGCCGCGCCGTCACGCAGGCGCGCGAGACCGACAGCACCGTTCAGGGGCTGGCGCAATCGGCGGGGCGCATCGGCGAGGTGGTCGGCCTCATCAACACCATCGCGGCGCAGACCAATTTGCTCGCGCTCAACGCTACCATCGAAGCGGCGCGCGCCGGCGAAGCCGGCCGCGGATTTGCCGTGGTCGCCTCCGAAGTGAAGTCGCTGGCAAGCCAGACCGCGAAGGCGACCGAAGAGATCTCCGAGCAGATCGCCGACATCCAGAAAGTCGCCGGCGACGCCATCAACGCGATCCAGACCATCGGCGGCATCATCGGCGAAGTGAACGAAGTGGCGACCGCCATTGCCGCCGCCGTGCAGGAGCAGGGCGCGGCGACGCAGGAGATCACACGCAGCACGCAATTCGCGGCGCAGGGCACCAAGAACGTCTCGGACAACATCACCGGCGTCAAAGCCGATGCGGACGCTGCCGCCGCAGCCGCCGACAATGTGAAGCAGGCCTCCGAGATGCTGGAGAGCCAGAGCCGCCAGCTCGGCCATGAGGTCAGCGACTTCCTCGGCAAGATCCGCGCGGCGTAACATTGGTTAGATAGAAGCTGCCCCTACACCTCCGGTGTCATCCCCGCGAACGCGGGGATCCATAACCACAGGGAGTAGTTTGGCGAAGACTCGTGGTTGCCTTCGCTTGTCGGGGATGACAGCGGAGATTGAGGCGGGAGCGCTGGGCCCCACGTGAAGCCGCCGCCCTACTCCTTCGCCACCACCGGCACCTGGCGGAATTTGGCGCGCACCGATTCCGGCAGCGGCGAAAAATTCATCGCGACGCCGCGGCGGTCGTTGGCATTGCGGCTGGCGACCACCAGGCCATCGGCGCCGGCGACGATATCGCCCTTGCGCAGGGTGGGATCGTCCTCGACCTTGACCTGCGCAAGCCCGACCGGATCCTTACCGTTGCAGGTGCAGCCCGCGACAATCTCATTGCGATAGCGGTACGCATTGGGCAATTCGGAATAAGATTTTCCCTTGTCGGTCATGGCGTCGTCGATGTTGCCGCCATAGACCAGCGAGGTCTCCGACGCCGGGCAGAAGCTCTTGCAGGATTGCGCCTTGCTCTCGGCATCATTGCCCTGCGCCGGGAAGTAGCGGCCGTCGCAGCCGCGCACGCAATAGGCCGTGCCGCCGCCATAGGCGGCGCGTTGCCGGGGGACATCGTAGCGCGGCATGTCATCGTTCGGGAACGGCGTCCGGATCTGTGGAGGCCGCCCTCCGAACGCACCGAACAGCGCCGAGAAGAAATCCTCCGCGTGCGCCGACGGTGCGAATGCCAGACCGGCGGAGACGACGACCATGATCGCCGTACCGCCAGCCACTTTGCCAATCAGGCGTCTGCTCATTTGGCTCACTCTTACTCCTAGTTCACGGCCGACGTCGCGATGTTCAGCGCCTGCCGGCCCGACGGCATCGCCGTCACGGCTGGACGCTTACGCGCGGGGTCGCTGCCTTTGGCCATCAGCGGCGCGTTCTTCGGCAGCACCACGACCTTGGCGCCGACATTGACGCGGCTGAACAGGTCGGTGACGTCCTCGTTGGTCATGCGGATGCAGCCGGAGGAGACGAACTTGCCGATCGTAGAGGGATCGTTGGTGCCGTGGATGCGGTATTCGCTGGAGCCGAGATACATCGCACGCGCGCCGAGCGGGTTGCCGGGACCGCCGGCGACGAAGCGCGGCAGATAGGGCTGGCGCGCAATCATCTCGGCCGGCGGATGCCAGTCCGGCCATTCCGCCTTGCGGCTGACACTCTGCACGCCGGACCAGGTGAAGCCTTCGCGGCCGACGCCGACGCCGTAACGGATCGCACGACCATTGCCGAGCACGTAGTAGAGATAGGTGTTGTTGGTATCGATGACGATGGTGCCGGCCGGCTCGCTGCGGTCGAAGCCGACGATCTGCTTGCGCAGACGATCGGGCAGCTGGGCATCCTCGTCCGCCGCCTGCGGCTGCGGCGCTTCATTCACGTAGCCCTGCGCATAACCCTGGTCCTGCGGATATGCCTGCGGCTGCATCGGAGCATAGCCGAATGTCTGCGCGCTCGCGCCATCGAAAGGCACCGTCAGCAGAGCGGTTGCGAAGGCGAAGGCGGTGACGGCGCGCGGCGAGAAGCTGCGACGGACTGCAGAGAACTTTGTCATGTGCTGCCCCGTTGGATGCGTGCATCAGGGTGATGCGCTTGCGAACAAACGCCGCGGGAGCGATACAGGTTCCGGCCCTTCGCGCGGCATCCTTGTCACAGTCAAGCGAGCGCGCGTTCACGAAGCCGCGATGGAACCGCCGCTCGGCTCGCGCATTATCGGCAAATCAATGGGCGCGCGGTGCGAGGCTTCCGTGCGGGAGAGAGATTGTGCGCGTCCTTCCCAGTGAAAGTCTGATTTCCGGCAACAGCGAAGGCAGCCCGCTTCCCGACAGCCATATCGAGCTGCCGCCAGTCATCCGCCGCACAGAATTCGTCGCCTTCGCGCTTGCCGGCTTGTTACTGATTGCGGTCGTTACCGTGCTCTACGTTGGAAGAGCTTTCTTCCTGCCGGTCGTGATGGCCTTCGTCACCGGCACCATGCTGTCGCCGGCGGCGGGCTTTCTGGAGCGGTACAAGGTGCCGCGCAGCGTAGGTGCCGTTCTGATTGTGGTCGCGGGGACCGCCGTGGTCGCCTTCGTGGTGGCGCTGATCGCCTCTCCGGTGATGGAGTGGAGCACGCGCCTGCCGGAGCTCGGCGCGCAACTGAAGGACAAGTTGCACGTGTTCGACCGGCCGCTGGCGCTGTGGCGCGAGCTGCAGACCATGGTCGGCGGATCGGAAGGGCTGCCGAACTTCCAGATGCCGAAAGTCGAGTGGGTGCAGCCGACCCTCGAATTCCTGTCACCGACCTTTACCGAATTCCTGCTATTCTTCGTCACCCTCATCCTGTTCATCGCCAGCTGGCGCGACCTGCGGCGGGCCATGATCATGACCTTCAGCGATCGTGACGCGCGGCTCCGCACGCTCCGGATTCTCAACGAGATCGAGGTACATCTCGGCAACTATCTCCTGACGGTGACCCTCATCAATGTCGGCGTCGGTGTCGGCACCGGTCTCATCTGCGCGCTCACTAAAATGCCCAATCCGGCCGGGCTCGGCGCGCTCGCGGCAACGCTCAACTTCATCCCCATCATCGGGCCGGTCGCGATGTTCGCGGTGCTGGTTGTGGTCGGGTTGGTCGCCTTTCCGACCATCAGCGGCGGTCTGATGGCGGCACTCGCTTTCGGCGGTCTTACCTTTCTGGAAGGACACTTCATCACCCCCACGATCATTGGCAGGCGGCTAGCGCTGAATGCACTAGCAGTCCTGCTCGCGTTGGCCTTCTGGACCTGGATGTGGGGCCCAATGGGCGCATTCCTGTCGTCGCCGCTCCTGATCGTCGCGCTGATCCTGAAGGAGCATCTGTTACCGGCGGATGGGCCGCAGCTTCCGCAGGACTGACCGGTTTCCGCGAACGGAACTTCCCCGACGACGAAACGTTTTCCGGCTATCTCAGCCGTCAACAGTTTGGAGCTCCCGATGTCCACGACCGATGCCGAAGCCGGGATGAAAGACTGGACCGACAAAGCCACCAGAGAACGCCTCGAGAAGGATGTAGCAGCCGTGAAAAGCGATATCGCCGCCCTCACCGACCAGATCACCGACGCGCTCAACACATTTGCCAATTCCACCAGCAAGCAGGCCCGCCGCGGCTATCGTCAGGCGCGCGAGAACATGGATACCGCGCTCGACGACGTGTCAGAGCGCGGCAGTGCAATGATGGGCGCGGCCCAGGAAGCCTACGGCTCGATCGAGGAGACGCTCGAAGACGCGATCACACAGCGGCCGCTTGCGACCGTCGGACTCGCGCTCGGCATCGGCTTTCTGATCGGTGCCGCCTGGCGCCGGTAAGATTTGCGGGACGCGTGTTGAGGCGTCGGCACCGGCGCATTGCCGGTGTCGGCCCGTGACGGTTTGGCTTGCGGGGAACTGAGGAGCGAGGGCCATGTTTCAGCGCATCATCGATGGGATCAGTGCATCCACCGGCACGACGGTGCGGCTGACCTCGCTTGCCGCGGGCGCGGCCTTCGCGCTGTTCGTGACGACGTGCTTCCTTTGCGCCGCCGCCTTCATCTCGGTGCTCGAGAAATATGGCCCGGTGCAGGCCTGTCTGGCCGGCGCCGGCATCTTCTTCCTGCTGACGCTGGCAGCGGCAGGTTCTTATTGGGGCTACAAGCGCGAGGTGCAGAAGCGTGCCCGGATCGCGGCCGAGCGCGCCGCCAAGTCGGCAGCGCAGAGCATGCTCGCGGACCCCATGCTGCTCGCCACCGGGCTGCAGATCGTTCGTGCCATCGGGGTCAAGCGACTGCTGCCGATCCTGGCGATCGGAGGCGTCGCCCTCGGCATCATGGCGAGTCGCGCCGGCGTTCCTGACGAGGCGTCGGCCGAGCCCGCCGAATAGCGGTAAGAACAGGTTAGAAAATTTCGTTGTAAGTCCTCCGAGCGCATCAATCAGAACGTCCATAAGACACCGCGCAATTTCGCGCCATAACGGCGGATGCCCCCAGCCATCACGCAAACGCTACTCGGATGGGCAGGCAGTTGCCGTTAAAAGTATCACCCTGATTCCCAAAGCTATTTTAATCAATGAAACCGTCCGTTAAGGCGAACCTCGCCGCATTCCATCACGACGCCAGGCTGTATCTGACGCTCGGTATCGCCAACTGGTCGGTTTTCGTCGACCATATCCCGAACAACGTCGTCAACCTGCTGACGCTGCGCAATTTCGGCTTCAGCGGCGCCGCCGACCTGTTCGTGTTCGTCGTGGGCTATGGCGTCGCCATCATCCACGGCCGGATGGAGCTTGAACGGGGTTACCTCGTGGCGGCGACGCGCATCTTCCGCCGCGTCTGGCGACTCTACGCCGCCTATGTCGTGCTGTTCGTGATCTATATCGACACCATCGCCTACGTCGCCTCGCAATCGATGGCGCCGGAGATCATCCACGAATACAACATCTCGGGCATCCTCGAGCACCCGCTGAGGATCCTGGTCCGCGGCCTCGTGCTCCAGGAGGAGCCGCTGAACCTCGACCTCCTGCAGCTGATGATCCCGCTGATGGCCTTCTTTCCGTTCGCGCTGTGGGGCCTGTTGCGGTGGCCGAACCTGACCCTGGCGGCATCGGTCGCGCTGTACCTTGCCGCACGCTGGTTCGACTGGAATTTCCGGGTCTATCCGGACCAGGAATGGACCTTCAATCCGCTCTGCTGGCAGATGCTGATGGTGCTCGGGGGCTGGTTCGCCGTGACAGGCGCGCCCGGACGCGCGCTACGCGACATGCCCTGGCTGCGGATTCTCGCCGGCACCTATCTCGTATTCGCGATGGCCATCACCTTGCTGCGCCATTCGCCGGCAATGTCGGCTTACCTGCCGGACATCCTCCTCGACAGCATCGCGCCGACCGACAAGGAAAACCTTGCGCCCTATCGCGTGCTTCACTTCCTCGCACTCGCCTTTCTGGCGACCCATCTCATTCCGGCCGATCATCCCGGCCTGCAATTGAAGCCGCTGCAGGCGGTCATCAGATGCGGCGAGGAATGGCTCGCCGTGTTCTGCGTCGGGGTATTCCTTTCGTTTGCCGGCCATCTCATCCTGATCACCAGCGCCAATCTGGTGGTGATGCAGATCGTGGTGAGCCTCGCCGGCTTCGCCGCGATGACCGCGGTGGCCTACTACGTCGCCTGGTCGAAGTGGCAGGATCTGCCGAAGGTCTTGCGGCAGCAGACCTAATGCGCGATGCGATGAGGAGGAATCGTCATCGCGCTTTAGGTTCCACGCGAGCCGGGATCCACTTCGCTCGAAAACACTCTGGCCAGAGAATCGTGCGATTCTGCTAGGCCGAAAGCAGCGGCTGCGCTATGCGGAGAAGCTCTGCGTGAGGAGACCGGGCGTGGCGATGGTGAAAAGCGGGGGTGGGGAGACCGAGAGCACGCCCCGGCGCGGCCGGCCTCGGTCGATCGAGACCAGCAACGCGATTCTCGAAAGCGCCTATGCGCTGATGGCTTCGACCGGCCTTGCCGCTACCACCATCGACGCGGTCGCCCGCCACTCCAGCGTCTCCAAGATGACGATCTACAAATGGTGGCCGTCCCGCGAGGCGCTCCTGATCGACGCCTTTCTTCAACATGCCGCGCAGATGCTGCCGCTGCCCCCGGAGGGCTCCGGCAACCCCGCGGCACGCGCCCGCCGCCATGCCGCAGCCTACGCCGAGGCGCTCCAGGGTGAGTTCGGCAAGGTCCAGCTCGCGGTGATCTCCGAATGCATTTCCAAAACCGGCTCGGCCGAGCTGTTCTATGCCCGCTATCTGCAATTCCGTCGTGACGCGCTGGTCGAGATGATCGCGGCAGGCCAGAACGACGGCAGCATCCTGGCCGAAGGGCCGGCTGAGGATCTTTACGACGCGATCTATGGCAGCCTGTTCTATCGCTACGTCTTCGGCATCGCGCCGATCACGCCGGCCTACGCCCGCAATCTGGTCGACCTGGTGTTGCGGCCCAAGGGTTAAGCCAGCGGCTTCTATCGCGCAGGCCTCACCGGCGCGGAGATCTTGTCCGTGCGGTCGCGCTCGGTCATGTCGATCACCGTCTCCATCGGCGCGGTCAGCTCGTAGACATAGGAGGCATCGGTAAAATAGCGCTTGGCGGTGCCGCCGAGCGCCTCGGGGGCGACACGGTCGAGCAGGATCAGCCCAAAATCGGAATCGGGGCGGCGGGTCGCCTCGCTGGTGTTGAGCTCCTCCCAGCGGAAATGGAAGACCTCGTCGGACCCCTCGCCCGTCACCGTCCAGCTGGCGGTGATGTGCGGATGTTTTCCAACCAGCGACAGGCCCTCGTCGGAATGTGAGGCGAGTTCGAAGAACAGCAGCGAGAGGCTCTGCGCCGCGCGCGCGCTGACCGCGATATCAGGCCCCGTGACGGCGATGCGGTCGGCATGGGGGATGGCGCGCGCCTCGAACAGGCCCTTCAGCTTGACGCCCTGCCACTGGCTCTCGCTGAGCAGCGAGACCACGTTGGACATGGCATGGATGCGCCCGATCAGAAGCTCGCGGGCGACGTCGATGTCCGAGCCGTGACGCAAGGTGCGCGTCACGATCGACTGGATCACTGCAAGGATATTCTTGACCCGGTGGTTGAGCTCGTCGATCACCGCGGTCAGCCGGCGCTCGAAGCCGATTCTGACCTGGATTTCCCGGCTGAGCCGCAGATTGTTGTAGGCGACATAGCCGAACAGGCCGCACACCATCGCAGTGATCGCAAAGCCGATCGCCGCCACGATGATCGCGGTCTGCTCGGCGCGACGAGCCGAGTTGGTCTTGGCGTAATAACCCAGCTGCCAGTCACGGCCGCCGAAGCTCACCGTGCGCGTCGCCGATGGCGTCGGCCCGTCCGTCGTCGTCATGCGCGTGGAGACGATGCCCTGGTCGTTGGCAACGAGCTCGCCGCCTTCCTTGCGCGGGTCCCTGAGCGCGACCGAGAACAACGACATGTCGTCATTGGTCAGCATCAGCGAGGCGAGTTCGTAGGAAAACGTGACGAACCCGGCTGGCTCGGTCGCACCCTCGGGAATGACGGGAGCTGCCACAATGATCCCGACCGGCCCGTTGCCGCGCAACAGCGGAATTGGGTCCGAAGCCACCGACCGCTTCTCGAGCCGGGCCCGTGTCAACATAGCGCTGCGAACCTGATCCTGGTCGTAACTACGGCCAGGCAGAGCCTTGGTCTCGTCGCTGCGCGGCTCGAGATCCAACAGCACATCGATCGGCTGGGTGATCTCGGCCGGATTGATCGGCTTGTCGTCAAAGGTGCGGATCTTCGGATTGGGGAAGCCGGCGCCTCCAATGGCGGCCTGCGCCGCCGTAAGCTCGTTCGGCTTCAGCCGGGCGATCCAGCCGGCCACCACGAAATCGGTCTTGAAGGCGTAGATGGCCGAGCGCAGCGGCTCCAGCATGTTCGGCTTGATCACGGATGGTGTGCGGAACAGGCCCGAGGCGACGCGTGCGAGCAGCTCGCGCTCGGTAAGCCGGTCCTGGACCAGACTGGCATGAACGTCGATCGCGCGCGCAAGCGCGATCCGGTCCAGCGCCAGCTCCTGGTCGTGGACGCGATAAGCCGCAAGCCCGGAGAGCAAGGCTCCGAGCAGAGCGATGAAACCGATGATGAAACCCAGCCGGACCACGCGACTACTCAGGCGAAAGCAGGAGGTCGGCAATAAACAAGGAGCATATGAACGCCGCTCGAACGGCCATGTGCCGAAACAGGGTGAACCCCGGTGGCAGAGATAATGAAGGAGGAGGCATCGGTACGCAACTTGGGTCGCCTGGAAAGCTTAATCCGCCCGGCCGATGGTCTGGCCGGGATGAATTGACCGGGCACCGGAGGTAATTAATCGCCGTGTCCGAAATTTGTTCCGTGGCTGCGGCCCGGCCCCAAGGTTAACGGCGAAAAAAGCATGCGCCAAGTCGTCGCGCTGTCAGCCCGTCCGTTTCAGGCCGCCTTTGGCCTCGATGAAGCCGACAATGCGGTCAAGGCCCTCGCTCTTCTTCAGATTGGTCATGACGAAGGGACGCTCGCCGCGCATGCGCCTGGCGTCGGTGTCCATCTTCTCCAGGGAGGCGCCGACATGGGGGGCGAGGTCGATCTTGTTGATGACCAGCAGGTCGGACCGGGTGATGCCGGGGCCGCCCTTGGACGGGATCTTGTCGCCGGCGGCCACGTCGATGACGTAGATGGTCAGGTCGGCCAGCTCCGGGGAAAAAGTGGCAGCGAGATTGTCGCCGCCGGACTCGATCAGCACGAGATCGAGCCCCGGAAACTTGGCGCGCATGTCCGCCACCGCGGCGAGATTCATCGAGGCATCCTCGCGGATCGCGGTGTGCGGGCAGCCGCCGGTCTCGACGCCGGCAATGCGGTCCGGCGTCAGCGAGCCCGAACGCACCAGGAACTCGGCATCCCATTTGGTGTAGATGTCGTTGGTGATCGCGGCGATGTCATAGCGCTCGCGCATGGTCTTGCAGAGCAGGTCCATCAGCGCGGTCTTGCCCGATCCGACCGGACCGCCGACGCCGACACGCAAGGGGCCGTGAGATTTAGACATGTGATTCGCTCGCTCTCGATGGTGAGGGCTGCGCCGCTCTCACGAGCGGAACAGCCGTGTATATTGTGTCTCGTGCCGCAGGCTGGCGAGGTCGGCGCGGAAGGTCGCGCTGCCGAGATCGTCCAATGTCGCACTCAGCGCACGATTCGCAGTCGAGGCCACCGCGGCTTCCAGCCTCACCAGCACGCGCTGGCTGTCGGTCTGGCCGAGCGGAATGAGGCGGCTGGCCGCGGAAATCCAGTTCGAGACGACAGCATGCAGGAAGGCGTGCAGCGTCGGCGCCAGCGGCACGCCGTGCATTGCGGCAACCACACCGACCGCGACCGGATAAACCGGTGGCGCGCGGCATGCCGCAACCATGGCATCCAGCCCATCGGCATCCCACGCGGCGCGGGCAATGTCGATGAAGGCGCGGCCCTGCGAGCTCGTCTCCAATTGCCGCTCGCGCGACGGCACCATTGCTGCGGCGAGCTCGGCGATATCGCGCAAGGTCGCATCTTCGCCCTTCTCAGCAGCACGATAGGCATGCACCAGAAACGTCGCGTCGCAAAAGCCGGAGCCGTCGCCGAGCATTGCGTCGAGCCAGTCGGCCAGCGTGGCCGTATCGACGATGTCGCCCGCCTCGACCGCCCATTCGATGCCGCTGGAATAGGAGAAGCCGCCGACCGGGAACGCCGGCGACAGCCAGGTCATCAGCCGGTACAGCGCCGCCGCCTCGCCCTCGGCGAGGCCGCCGGCGCTGACCCGCTCATTTGTGGTCATGAGCATGCTTGTGGCCGTGGTGATGGTCGGGATGGTCGCAATGCTCGTCGTGGTGATGGTGATGATCGTGCCCATGATCATGCGCGGCATGATCATGGTGTTGGTGGTCATGAGCGTGATGATCATGGCCGTGGTGATCGTGACCATGGTCATGATGATGCCCGTGATCATGATGCGCATGATCGTCATGGCCATGCGCGTGGCCGGCATCCGCATAGGCGCCGCCTTCGGGATCAAACGGCGCCTCGATCTCGATCACGCGCGCGCCGAGGCCCTTCACCATCGCCTCGATGACGTGATCGCGGCGAATGCGCAGGGCCTTGGCCATGATCTGCGTCGGCAGATGACGGTTGCCGAGGTGCCAGCCGACGCGGATGAGGTGATGCGGATCGCGGCCGCGGATTTCCAGCAGCGGCTCGGGCGCCGCGACCACTTCGACCAGCCGGCCGTCCTCCAGCACCAGCGCATCGCCGCCGCGCAGTGCGACGGCCTGCTCCAGGTCGAGCAGGAATTCGAGACCCCGCGTTCCCGTCATCGCCATGCGGCGGCGGTGACGGTCGTCGAAATCGAGCACCACCGTATCCGCCGGCGCTTCCGTGAAGCGGTGCTGTCCCCTGACCTGCGTCGCCCGGATCATGCGCTTTTACCCCGTTACCTTGTCTCGACCTTCTCGGGCGTGATCACCTCGATCTTCGGCGGTGCCGTGAAGCACTTGACCGCCACGCGACCGAACGTCTTCATGTGCTCCATGCCACGATGCGGCACCAGCGCTTCGGCGTTCTCCCACTGCTCGACGAATACCATCTTGGCAGGATCGGTGACGCTTTCATGCAGATCATAGGCGATATTGCCGGGCTCCTTCCGCGTCTCCTTGATGCAGGCGGTGGCGGCTGCAATGAATTCGGCGCGCGTCTCGGGCTTGATGGTCAGGGTGGCAACGACATAGATCACGAGAAATCCTCCCGGCTTTTCTTCTGGGTTACGATACCGGGCGGGACATTAGACCAGGCGGGATCGAACGCAAAACCGTAAAAGCCGCCCCCGGACGCTTGCCGGGGACATGCGTTGAGGCGCTATTTCAGTACATGAAATATCGCTGCGCCATCGGCAGCACCTCGGCGGGTGCGCAAGTGAGCAATTCGCCGTCGGCGCGGACCTCATAGGTCTCCGGATCGACCTCGATATTGGGCGTGGCGTCGTTGTGGATCATGCTCTTCTTCGAGATCTTGCCGCGCGTATTCTGGACCGCATAGAGCTTCTTCTCGATGCCGAGCTTTCGCGCGAGACCGCCGGTGATCGCGGCCTTCGAGGTGAACACCACGGACGATGCCGTGCGCGCCTTGCCGAAGGCGCCGAACATCGGCTGGTAATGCACCGGCTGTGGCGTCGGGATCGAGGCGTTGGGATCGCCCATCGGAGCTGCGACGATGGTGCCGCCCTTGACGATGCAATCCGGCTTGACGCCGAAGAAGGCCGGCGACCACAGCACGAGATCGGCAAGCTTGCCCTTCTCGACCGACCCGATCAGTTTCGACACGCCATGCGCGATCGCGGGGTTGATGGTGTATTTGGCGATGTAGCGTTTGACGCGGAAATTGTCGTTGTCCTTGCCCTTGTCCTGCGGCAGTGACCCGCGCTGCTTCTTCATCTTGTCCGCGGTCTGCCAGGTCCGGATGATGACCTCGCCGAGCCGGCCCATCGCCTGTGAGTCCGACGACATCATCGAGAGCGCGCCGAGATCGTGCAGAATGTCTTCGGCCGCGATGGTCTCCTTGCGGATACGGCTTTCCGCGAACGCCAGATCCTCCGCGATCGAGGGATCGAGGTGGTGGCACACCATCAGCATGTCCAGATGCTCGTCGATGGTGTTGCGCGTGAAGGGCCGCGTCGGGTTGGTCGAGGACGGCAGCACGTTCTTGAGCCCTGCGACCTTGATGATATCTGGGGCGTGACCACCGCCCGCGCCCTCGGTGTGGAAGGCGTGGATGGTGCGGCCCTTGAAGGCCTTGATCGTATCCTCGACGAAGCCGGATTCGTTCAGCGTGTCGGTGTGGATCATCACCTGGATGTCGTGAGCATCGGCGACCGAGAGGCAGTTGTCGATCGCGGCCGGCGTCGTGCCCCAGTCCTCGTGCAGCTTCAGCGCGCAGGCGCCGGCCTTGATCATCTCGACCAGGGCGGCGGGCCGCGAGGCGTTGCCCTTGCCGGAGATGCCGAGATTAACCGGGAAGGCATCGAACGACTGGATCATCCGCCCCATGTGCCAGGGACCCGGCGTGCAGGTGGTGGCGAAGGTGCCGTGCGACGGGCCGGTGCCACCGCCCAGCATCGAGGTGACGCCTGACATCAGCGCGTGCTCGATCTGCTGCGGGCAGATGAAATGGATGTGACTGTCGAAGCCGCCGGCGGTGAGGATCTTGCCCTCACCCGCGATCACGTCGGTGCCGGGACCGATGATGATGGTGACGCCCGGCTGGATGTCGGGATTGCCGGCCTTGCCGATCGCCGAAATCATGCCGTCCTTGATCGCGACGTCGGCCTTGACGATGCCCCAGTGATCGACGATCAGCGCATTGGTGATGACGGTGTCGGCCGCGCCCTGCTTGTTGGTGACCTGCGACTGCCCCATGCCGTCGCGGATCACCTTGCCGCCGCCAAACTTCACCTCCTCGCCATAAATGGTGAAATCCTTCTCGACCTCGATGATGAGGTCGGTGTCGGCCAGCCGCACCCTGTCGCCGGTGGTCGGGCCGAACATGTCGGCATAGACGGAACGCTTTATTTTGACGGACATGCTTGAACCCCCATCATTCCCATGCGTGCAGCCACGACCTCGCGGTCACTTGCTGGCTCCCGCGCAAAGATCGAGAAACTTACCGATATTGTCGAGACCAACCTTGAACTCCTCGTGGACTTCAGCCCTGCCCAGCTTGAAGTCGATCACTCCTTCGCGCTTGAAGCGTTCGAACATCTTGTGGTCGACCTGGATGCCAAACTTGTAACGCCAACCGTCGATGAACGAATAGAACAGATCGATCGTCGCGGACTCCGGATTGACATCAGGCGCCACCTTGATCCACGGCGCCTGGTCGGTCTTGATCATCTCCGACATGACCGCGCGCATCTCTTCTTTGGCTTCACCTTCGATACTGACGAAACCGCTCTTCCGTGGGCAAGACAACAGCGGCATACCGAAGGCATCACCGGGTTCGTCCGTATTCGCGATCGCAAGAAGCGCATCCGTTCCCTGGTCGAACAGACGCCAGCGAGCTTCGTCCGCGTTTGCTTGCGGCGAACCGAACGCGAGGCCTATGCAGGCTGAGAGGGCACAACGTTTCATTGCCGTTGCAAGCTGGCTCACAGCAAAGCCTTCGCTGCTTTCACGGCATCATCGAATTTCGTATCGAGCCACGCATTGCCGCCGCGGCAGCCGGCCACCACCTGCTCGGCCCAATCGCTGTAGTCGGCGAGGTCGTCACGCTCTTCGGTGGTCGGATCCGTATGAATGCGCGCGCCGATGTTGCTGATCTTGTCGGCGATCTTGATCAGCTTGGCGCCCGGCGATTTGTGCGGAGCGTCCTCGATTTGCTTCTGCCGCCGCTCGGCCTTCGGCAGGCTCATGTCATCTGTACACTCCGCGACCAGCGAGGCAACGCCCTCGGAAAGTCGCTGCGCCAGCTCCTCGCGCGTGGTGTCGGTATCCTCGATCGAATCATGCAGCCAGCCGGCCGCGACCAGCTCGGCATCGGCGCCATCGGTCGCGGTCGCCAGCAGGTTGGCGACCTCGGCGAGATGATTGATGTAGGGCTCATTGCCGCGCCCCTTGCGCGCCATGCCGTTATGGCGGCGCGCGGCGAGTTCGGCGGCTTCAGAGATGAGGCGGATGGGTGAGAGCATGGGAAATACCTCCGTTTCCGCCTCAACCGTGCCGCGCCGCGCTCGTTCCTGCTAAGATCACAGCTTCCCCATGACGTCGCCGCGGAAGCCGTAGATCGTCTTCTTCCCCGCCATCGCGACGAGCTGCACGTCACGGGTCTGGCCGGGTTCGAAGCGGACGGCAGTGCCGGCGGCGATGTCGAGGCGCATGCCGCGGGCCTTCTTGCGGTCGAATTTCAGCGCGGGGTTGGTCTCGAAGAAATGGTAGTGCGAGCCGACCTGGATCGGACGGTCGCCGGTGTTGGCGACCGTCAGCGTCACGGTCTTGCGGCCGGCATTGAGCTCGATCTCGCCGTCCTGGATGAAGAGTTCGCCGGGGATCATTCTATCCTCCTCGTCGTTCCGGGGCTCGCGCAGCGAGAAGGCCGGGATCTTGATCAACAATCTCTGGATTCCGGGTTCGCCCTGCGGGCGCCCCGGAATGACGAATTCGAATTACCTGATCGGCTCGTGCACGGTGACGAGCTTGGTGCCGTCCGGAAACGTCGCCTCGACCTGGATGTCGTGGATCATCTCGGGAATGCCCGGCATCACCTGGTCGCGGGTGAGGACCTGCGCGCCGGATTGCATCAGCTCGGCGACGGTGCGGCCGTCGCGTGCGCCTTCGAGGATGAAATCGGAGATGATGGCGATCGCCTCGGGATGGTTGAGCTTGACGCCGCGGTCCAGCCGACGGCGGGCCACGATCGCCGCCATCGAGATCAGAAGCTTGTCCTTTTCGCGGGGAGACAGGTTCATGAAGAATCTCTTCCGTTCAACACGTCAATTCAGCCGGTCAGTTCAGCCAGAGTCGCGGCAGGGCCGTTCCAGTGCGCGCCAGCACGGCCATCATGTCGGCTCGCAAGCGCGCCGCATCTTGGGCACAGAACCGGGCCATTGCAAAGCCATTCCACGCGGAGATTCCGACCTCGCCGGAGAATGAGTCCGAGGCCTCGCGAATGCGCTCGACCAAAGCCTCGTCACCGGGCACGATCAGCGCCGTGCCGATCGCGGCACCGCCTTTGGCGACGGCTGATCGCCCAAGTTTTGCGCCGATATTGCCGTCGAGCCTGATGGTCTCGGCGAACACCAGCCTGCCACCACGCCGCAGCCGCCAGCGGTCGACAAACTCGCCCTGCTCCATCCGCTCGCCCATGGCAATGCGGCCGAACACGACGATCTCGCAGAGCAGCAGCGAGGCCGCCTCATCAAGCTCGATGTCGAAGCGGCGGTGGACCCGGGCGCGGTCGAACAGAATGGTCTCCTGGGGCAGCCAGGACAGATGCGCGCCCGCGTCGGCCTTCAAGGAAATATTGAGCCGCGCTGCCGCTCCCGGCGCGCGATAGACCTTTTCGGCGGCCGCGGTCGTTAGCGTCAGCCGCGAGCCCTGGCCCGCCGCGATGTCGATCTCAAAACTGTCCCCGCCGGCGACGCCGCCGGCCGTGTTGACGAACACGCCGGAGAGCCCCTCGCCTTCAGGTGAGGGAAAGCGCACGCGCAGCGAGCCGGATTCATGCAAGACGCCGCGCCGCGTCACGCCGTCACGTGCGTGCACGTCGAAGCGCACCGCGCCGCGGGCACGGTTTGCCTCGAAAACTCCTGACGTGACCGAAACGTCGCTGCGCATCCGCCTCCCCCAGCCGGTCGCGGCAGAACGGCTTACAGCGCCATCTGGCGGCTGATCTCGCTCGCGTCCAAATTGGCGCGATCGCAGGTGAATTTCACCGCGCCGCGATCCATCACGGCAAAACTGTCGCCGAGTTCGCAGGCAAAGTCGAGGTATTGTTCGACCAGCACGATGGCGATGTTGCCGAGGTTGCGCAAATAGGAGATGGCGCGGCCGATGTCCTTGATGATCGAGGGCTGGATGCCCTCGGTCGGCTCGTCGAGCAGCAGCAATTTCGGCCGCATCACCAGCGCGCGACCGATCGCGAGCTGTTGCTGCTGGCCACCAGAGAGATCGCCGCCGCGCCGGCCGAGCATGGATTGCAGCACGGGGAAGAGCGAGAACACGTCGTCGGGAATGTGCTTGTCCTCGCGCTTGAGCGGACCGAAGCCGGTCTTGAGGTTTTCCTCGACCGTCAGCAGCGGGAAGATCTCGCGGCCCTGCGGCACGAAGCCGATGCCCTTGCGCGCCCGCTCATAGGGCTTGAGGCCGGTGATGTCGCTGCCGTCGAGCACGATCGCGCCCGACGAGATCGGGTACTGCCCGACCATCGCGCGCAAGAGCGAGGTCTTGCCGACGCCGTTGCGCCCGAGCACGCAGGTCACCTTGCCCGGCTCGGCCGAGATCGAGACGCCGCGCAGCGCCTGCGCCGCGCCGTAGAACAGATTGATATCCTTGACCTCAAGCATCGCTCAGCGTCCCAGATAAACTTCGATGACCCGCTCGTTGGATGAAACCTGGTCGATGGTTCCTTCGGCGAGCACGGTGCCTTCGTGCAGACAGGTGACCTTGACGCCGAGCTCGCGCACGAAGGTCATGTCGTGCTCGACCACCATCACGGTGTGGGTCTTGTTGATCTCCTTCAGCAGCTCGGCTGTCAGATGCGTCTCGACGTCGGTCATCCCTGCAACGGGCTCGTCGACGAGGAGCAGTTTTGGATCCTGCGCCAGCAGCATGCCGATCTCCAGCCACTGCTTCTGACCGTGGCTGAGGCTGCCGGCCAGGCGGTTACGGGCCTCGGTGAGACGGATCGTCTCCAGCACCTTGTCGATGCGCTCGGACTCGGCCTTGCTGCCGCGCCAGAACAGCGTGCCCTTGACGCTGTGGTCGACATTGAGCGCGAGCAGGAGGTTGTCCTGCACCGTCTGGCTCTCGAACACGGTCGGTTTCTGGAATTTGCGACCGATGCCGAGCTCGGCGATGCGGGTCTCGTCGAGCCGCGTCAGATCCGTGACGCCGTCGAACAGAACCGTACCCTCGTCGGGCTTGGTCTTGCCGGTGATGATGTCCATCATCGTGGTCTTGCCGGCGCCGTTCGGACCGATGATGGCGCGCATCTCGCCGGGCTCGAGCGTCAGCGACAGATTGTTGATGGCGTGGAAGCCGTCGAACGAGACGTGCACGCCGTCGAGATAGAGCATTGCGGAGGTTGCGCGGTTGTCCATGACGTTCATTTGCGCCTACTCCGCCATCTTGGGTTCGGTGACGCCGTCCTCGGCCGCGGCGCTCGCGGCGTTGCGTTTATCTTTCGACGAGTCCCACCACGCGTTGAAGGTGCCGACGATGCCCTTCGGCAGCAGCAACGTCACCAGGATGAACAGCGCACCCAGCATGAACAGCCAGTACGGCGCGAGCATGCCCGAGGTGAAAAACGTCTTGGCGTAGTTGACGACGACGGCGCCAAGTGCGGCACCGACCAGCGTGCCGCGGCCGCCGACCGCGACCCAGATCACCGCCTCGATCGAATTGCCGGGCGCGAATTCGCTTGGGTTGATGATGCCGACCTGCGGCACGTAGAGCGCGCCGGCGACCCCGGCCATGCAGGCCGAGACCGTAAACACGAACAGCTTGTAGGATTCGACGCGGTAGCCGAGGAAGCGCGTGCGCGATTCCGCATCACGCACCGCGATCAACACCTTGCCGAGCTTGGAGGAGACGATGGCGCGGCAGATCAGGAAGCCTGCGATCAGCGCCAGACAGCTCAGCGCGAACAACGCCGCGCGGGTGCCTTCCGCCTGGACGTTGAAGCCCAGGATGTCCTTGAAGTCGGTCAGGCCGTTATTGCCGCCGAAGCCGAAGTCGTTGCGGAAGAAGGCGAGCAGCAGCGCATAGGTCATCGCCTGCGTGATGATCGACAGATACACGCCGGTGACGCGGGAGCGGAAGGCAAGCCAGCCGAAGCAGAAGGCGAGCAGGCCGGGCACGACCAGCACCATCAGCGCTGCGAACCAGAACATGTCGAAGCCGTACCAGTACCAGGGCAGCTTCTGCCAGTTCAGGAACACCATGAAGTCGGGCAGGATCGGATTGCCGTAGACGCCGCGGGCGCCGATCTGCCGCATCAGGTACATCCCCATCGCGTAGCCACCGAGCGCAAAGAACGCGCCGTGGCCGAGCGAGAGGATACCGCAATAGCCCCAGATCAGATCAATCGCGAGCGCCAGGATCGCGTAGCAGACATATTTGCCCCAGAGCGCGACGAGATAGGTCGGCACCTGCAGGAATGAGCCCGCGGGCAGCAGCAGGTTGGAGAGCGGGATCAGGATGCCGCAGGCTGCGACGACGGCAAGGAAGATCGTCGCGCCGCGGTCCAGCGAGCGCGTCAGCATGTGAGGGGTCATGCTTCCACCGCACGGCCCTTGAGCGCGAACAGTCCGCGCGGGCGCTTTTGAATGAACAGGATGATGAGAACCAGGATGGCGATCTTGCCGAGCACGGCGCCGGCGACCGGCTCCAGGAACTTGTTGGCGATGCCGAGCGTGAAGGCGCCGACCAGCGTGCCCCAGAGATTGCCGACGCCGCCGAACACCACGACCATGAAGCTGTCGATGATGTAGCTCTGGCCGAGATTGGGGCTGACATTGTCGATCTGCGACAGCGCCACGCCGGCGATGCCGGCAATGCCCGAGCCGAGCCCGAAGGTCAGCGCGTCGACGCGCGAGGTGGCGATGCCCATCGAGGCCGCCATGCGGCGGTTCTGCGTCACCGCGCGCATCTCGAGGCCGAGCGCGGTGTAGCGCAGCATCGCGAGCAGGATCGCGAACACGGCCAGCGTGAACACGAGGATCCAGAGCCGGTTATAGGTGATGGTGATCTGGCCGAGCTCGAAAGCGCCGCTCATCCAGGAGGGATTGCCGACCTCGCGGTTGGTCGGACCGAACATGGTGCGCACCGCCTGCTGCAGCACCAGCGACAGGCCCCAGGTCGCGAGCAGCGTCTCCAGCGGTCGCCCGTAGAGGAAACGGATGATGCTGCGCTCGATCAGCACGCCGATCGCGCCGGCGACGACAAAGGCCAGCGGCACCGCGATCAGCAGCGAATAATCGAACAGGCCGGGATAGCGGGTGCGGATCACCTCCTGCACCACGAAGGTGGTGTAGGCCCCGATCATCACCATCTCGCCATGCGCCATGTTGATCACGCCCATCACGCCGAAGGTGATGGCGAGCCCGATCGCGGCGAGCAGCAGCACCGAGCCGAGCGAGAGGCCATACCAGGCATTCTGCACCATGGACCAGATCGCGAGCGAATTCTGGATCGAGCCGATCGCGCTCGTAGCGGCCTTGGTCACCGACGCCGGCTGGTCGCCCATGCCTGTGAGCAGGGCCAGCGCCTCCTGGTCGCCGCGCCCCTTGAGGGTGGCCACCGCCTCCAGCTTCTCGACCTCGCTGGCGTCCGACTTGAACAGCAGGATGGCCGCGCGGGCGTCGCCGAGCGCAGCCTTGACGGACCTGTTGGTTTCCTTGGCGAGCGCGGCATCGACCGGCTCGAGCGCGGTCTCCTCATGCGACTTGAAGACGGATTGCGCGGCCTGCAGCCGTGTTCCGACGTCCGGCGACTGGAGCGTCAGGCTGCCGAGAGCTGCGTCGACGCTGCGGCGCAGGCGGTTGTTGAGGCGGACTGCGCTCGCGCTGTCGGGAACGCTCGCCACCGCCTGGCCGGTCGCGGCGTCGATCGACTTACCGTCGGTACCGGTGACGTAAACCTTCTTGCTGTCAGGGTCGGCCATCAGGCGGCCGTCCTGAAGCGCACTGATGATGGGGAAAGCCAGCGGATTGCCGCTACTTGCGACCACGCCGATCGCCTCGTCCGTATCGGAATAATCATCGTTGGCGAACTTGGCGACCGCATCCTCGAACGGACCGGCGAAGGCCGGCAACGCGAACGCGATCAGGAACAACGAGAGCGCAAGCGAGCAGAGGCGCGCGGACAAATGGGCTGGCACTGTGAATGACCCCGGCAGAAATGAGTGGAGAAGGCGGCGGGATCGCCGCCTTCTCCGGGCGTGTATGGCGTGTCAGATCCGGATCAGGAGCCCGAACCGAGACACTTGTTGGTCTTGGTGTTGAAGTTGCCGCACTTCTTGCCGACCCAGTCGCCGACCAGGTCCTTGGAGCCGTCGAGCTCCTTCGACCAGGCATCGCCAGCGACGAGACCCGGGGTCTTCCAGACCACGTCGAACTGGCCGTTGCCCTTGATCTCGCCGATGAACACCGGCTTGGTGATGTGGTGGTTCGGCAGCATCTTCGACACGCCGCCGGTCAGGTTCTTGGCTTCGATGCCCGGGAGAGCGTCGATCACCTTGTCCGGATCGGTCGACTTCACCTTCTCGACCGCCTTGACCCACATGTCGAAGCCGATCACGTGCGCTTCCATCGGATCGTTGGTCACGCGCTTCGGATTCTTGGTGTAGGCCTGCCACGCCTTGATGAACTTCTCGTTCTCCGGCGACTTGATCGACTGGAAGTAGTTCCAGGCCGCGAGATGGCCGACCAGCGGCTTGGTGTCGATGCCGGCGAGCTCTTCTTCGCCCACCGAGAACGCGACGACCGGGATGTCCTTCGCCTTGATGCCCTGGTTGCCGAGCTCCTTGTAGAAGGGAACGTTGGCGTCGCCGTTGATGGTCGAGACCACGGCGGTCTTCTTGCCGGCCGAGCCGAACTTCTTGATGTCGGCCACGATCGTCTGCCAGTCGGAGTGACCGAACGGCGTGTAGTTGATCATGATGTCTTCCTGGGCGACACCCTTCGACTTCAGATAGGCTTCCAGGATCTTGTTGGTGGTACGCGGATAAACGTAGTCGGTGCCCGCGAGCACCCAGCGCTTCACCTTCTCGTCCTTCATCAGGTAGTCGACGGCGGGGATTGCCTGCTGGTTCGGCGCCGCACCCGTGTAGAACACGTTGCGCTCGCTCTCCTCACCCTCGTACTGCACGGGGTAGAACAGGATGTTGTTCAGCTCCTTGAAGACGGGCAGCACCGACTTGCGCGACACCGAGGTCCAGCAGCCGAACACGACCGAGACCTTGTCTTTGGTGATCAGCTCGCGCGCCTTTTCGGCGAACAGCGGCCAGTTCGACGCGGGGTCGACGACGACGGCCTCGAGCTTCTTGCCGAGAACGCCGCCCTTCTTGTTCTGCTCGTCGATCAGGAAAAGGATGGTGTCCTTCAGCGTGGTTTCGCTGATGGCCATGGTGCCGGAAAGGGAGTGCAGCACGCCGACCTTGATGGTGTCATCCGCGGCCTTGGCGCCAGTCAATGAAGCCAGACCGAGCACCAGTCCGGCGGTCGCGGCGAGCACACCGCGGCGGCTAAATGACGCCGCTATATCGTGAGTGGATTTGCTAAACATGAGTGTCTCATCTCCCTGACGCAGACGTGAAAAACGCTGCGAAACGGCCCCACGGCCGCCTGCGATTAACGGATTCGCAAGAACCATGCCATGGACTGAGCACCCACCAACCAGTTGGTTTTGCTGACACAATTTGCCGAAATCAAAGTGTCCCGACCTCGAACCAGCCCAAAACTTGAGCAATCCAAATGTATGCCAAAGCGGCAGGCTGGTCATTTTCTGAGCAAAATGCTCTTTCTGGCTAAATTTCCGGCATAACTATTTCTGCACCGCAACCGGCCTTTTTGGACGAGCTGCCTTGAAAGCGCCCCCTCGATGTTCCATATGAGCGGCCGAGACCTCTTGCGAATCAAGCGGTCGTCGCGAGCCGCGTGTTCTTAAGCCCTTACGGGCCTCTGGCTTGCCCCATATCTCCCAAGCCATCCGACACCCCAAACACGCAGGTGTCTTCTCGACACCCTTTTGCGTGCGCCGCGCTGAATGCGCCGGGCGTTGCGCTTTTGACATGGAAAGAACCCCTCCTTTGACTTCGTTTCAGGACTTCGGCCTCGCCGAACCCATCGCGCGCGCTCTTCAAGAAGAGAACTACGTCACCCCCACCCCCATCCAGGCCCAGACCATCCCCACGGCGCTGACCGGCCGCGACGTCGTCGGTATCGCCCAGACCGGTACCGGTAAGACCGCGTCCTTCGCGCTGCCGATCCTGCACCGCCTGCTCGAGCACCGTATCAAGCCGCAGCCCAAGACGACCCGCGTCCTGGTGTTGTCGCCGACCCGCGAGCTGTCCGGCCAGATCCTCGACAGCTTCAACGCCTATGGCCGCCACATCCGCCTGTCCTCGACGCTCGCCATCGGCGGCGTTCCGATGGGCCGCCAGGTCCGCTCGCTGATGCAGGGCGTCGAAGTGCTGGTCGCCACCCCCGGCCGCCTGCTCGACCTCGTGCAGAGCAACGGGCTGAAGCTCTCGAGCGTCGAATTCCTCGTGCTCGATGAAGCCGACCGCATGCTCGACATGGGCTTCATCAACGACATCCGCAAAATCGTCGCCAAGCTGCCGATCAAGCGGCAGACGCTGTTCTTCTCGGCCACCATGCCCAAGGACATCGCCGAGCTGGCGAACGCGATGCTGCGGGACCCCGCCCGCGTCGCGGTGACCCCGGTCTCCTCGACCGCCGAGCGCATCAATCAACGCATCGTCCAGGTCGATTTCTCCGCCAAGCCCGCCTTCCTGACCAAGCTTCTGAAGGACGAGCCGGTCAACCGCGCCCTGGTCTTCACCCGCACCAAGCACGGCGCGGACAAGGTGGTGAAGTCGCTCGAGAAGGCCGGCATCCCCGCCAGCGCCATCCACGGCAACAAGTCGCAGAACCATCGCGAACGGACGCTGGCCCAGTTCCGCTCGGGCGAGATCCGCACCCTGGTCGCCACCGACATCGCCGCCCGCGGCATCGACGTCGACGGCATCAGCCACGTCATCAATTTCGACCTGCCCAACGTGCCTGAAACCTACGTCCACCGCATCGGCCGCACCGCGCGCGCCGGCGCCGACGGCACCGCGATCTCGCTCGTCGCAGGCGGCGAGGAACTCAGCTATCTCCGCGACATCGAACGGCTGATCAAGGTGGCACTGCCGCGCGAAGATCTCCGCACCGACGCCGGCCGCCGCGATGCGGGTCCTCCCGCGCCGCAGCAACGACAGGGCCGCGGAGGCCGCCCGGGCCAGCGTCCGCAAGGCGCAAGGCATGGCGAGGCACGCCATGGTGACGGGCGTCGCAGCGACGAACGACATACCGACGGACGCCACCATAGCGCCGGCAAGCACGGCGAGGGACGCCCCGGTGAAGGCCGACATGGCGGCGAAGCGCGACATGCTGACGGGCGGCCCGGCAATGGCCCGAAGGCCTCAAAGGGGTCTCGTCGTCCACACTCTGGCGGGAAGACGCATTCTTCTGCAGGCAGTCGTCCAGAACAGCGTTCCGCGCATAGCGCCGGGGCACCTGATGGGATACAAGGCGTTGCCTTTTTGCGCCGTGAGAGTCGGCCGAACGGCCAACCGAACCGCAAACCCTATTCGCACTAGCCGTCCACGACCTGGAGAAATTCATGGCTAAGGAAGAGCTGATCCAGTTCGAAGGACTGGTCACCGAAATCCTCCCCGACGCACGCTACCGCGTGCAGCTCGACGCCGGACACGAGATCGTCGCCTATACCGCCGGCAAGATGAAGAAGAACCGCATCAAGACGCTGGCAGGCGACCGCGTGACGGTGGAGATGTCGCCCTATGACCTCGAGAAGGGCCGGCTGATTTTCCGCCACAAGGACGAGCGTCCCAGCGGCGTGGGCGGACCGCCTCGCCCGGGCCAGCGCGGCGGCCAGTTCCGCCGTCGCTAGGCGCCTGAGCGCGGAAGTAAGATTCCGACCTTTATGTGGATCCGCCGCGGCCATCGCGGCGGATCAAAAAATCGTGCATGTCCGGATTGTTTTGAGACCCCAATTCCGATAAAATGAATTTATCGATTTTCGGCCGGACGACATTAGCATCCACCGGTACAGCCGGTTCAGACACGCTGACGACCCTTCCAAAAATTCGATCTAACCGGCCTGCGCAAGCGGGCTCTCACATTGTGTTATCTGAGAAGGGACTACCCCCGTGAGCATGGGAACCGTGAAGTGGTTTAACGCGACCAAAGGCTTCGGCTTCATTCAGCCCGACGATGGCGGCCAGGACGTGTTCGTCCACATCAGCGCTGTGGAGCGTGCGGGCCTCGGCACGCTGCGTGAAGGTCAGAAGATCTCCTACGAGATCGTGGCCGACCGTCGTTCCGGCAAGTCGGCAGCGGACAACCTCCGCTCCGAAGGCTGAGCCTCCGGGCGTTGGGCCGATCGGCTCGCGCAAGCCAAAGAAAGCAAGAAGGCCGTGCGCAACGCACGGCCTTTTTCATTTTAGCGCCTGCTCGCGGATATCAGCACGTCGACGGCACGCCGTTGTAGGGAACGCAGGTGACCTGGCGCGGCCGCGTGTAGGACAGATCGCTCAAGGGTAGGCTCGACTTCAACACGTAGCCTACGGACGGCGTGTAAGTGTAGCTCGCCTCGCTGAGGATGAGGTAGGTCGACGGAATCAACAGCGTCGAGGGAATCATGGTGGTGACCTTGTCGCCGGCCTTGCGAGCCGAGGTCGCCAGCGTCGCTTGCGTCGCGCCGCTCGCAATGGTGCCGGCCTTGCTCCACTGGACCGTAGCAATGCTGTTGGCATCGATATAGATCTGGGAGACCGTGCCCTTCACCAGACTGGCGTCGTAGGGCATGATGACCGAGATGCTCGCAGTGAACGTATCCTTCATGTCGGCATCGGCGAGCGTCGTCGACTGCGACGTCAAATCGGACAGCGCCCGCGCGATCAATGTAACCTTGCGATCGATCGCCACGGCCGACGAGAATTCGACGGTGCCGAAGAACATCACCAGCATCAGCGGGACGATGACCGCGAATTCGGTCGCCGCGAGCGCGCGCTTGTCGGCGACGAAGTCGCGCACGGAACTACATGCATTCCGCCAGATATTCGCAATCGCCTGCATCGGTCCGCTCGGATCCATCTGTCTCAGAAGGGTTCGTTCTTGAAGGCCGTGGTCGCCACCATCAGCCGTTTGTTGCTGCACCCGATATTGTAACCGAGGCCGGTGACGATGAGCGGCCATTGATAGAACAGCCGCACCACGACCACCTGGCCGGAGGTCCCGGCACTGTACTGCATGCCGGTCGGGTTGAAATTGCAGGAATCGCCGTAGTTCGTCAGGCTTAGCGACCCGAAGGAGCTGGTGCTCACGACGTCGACGTAGAGCTTGCTGCAATCAAACAGCGCCGGGATCTGCGTGCACACATAGGCCTTGAACGTCGTCTGGTCGCACGCCATGACCACGCCGGGCGTGGTCTGACAGGCCGCCACCGAACCGCCCTGCGCTTGCGCCTGGCCGGTCAGAATCGCGCGCGCGGAATTTTGCGTGATGGTCTCGAGCACCTGGCTCGCGAGGAACATGAGCGCCGTTTCGATGATGGCGAACAGCAGCGCGAAGAACATCGGTGCGACCAGGGCGAACTCGACGGCCGCGGAACCGCGGCGGTTGCCGCAAAACCGGCCCAGCGCTTTCCGGAGTGTGAATCTCGAAGGTGCAGGCGATGGCATCGCGTCAAATTCCCCAGCAACGGGCGATCAACTGTCCCGTTCAATAGCGGAAACTGATTGTTTAAGTGTTTCAGGCGATCCGCAGCCCGCGGACCGCGCCATTAAGAAGGTGTTAACCAGCCGCGATCCCAAGCTCGCGGAAAGCACGGCGCGCGCCGAGACCTCTGCTTCGCATCTGCAAAGCGGTCTGGCGGGCTCCTGCCCGGGCAAACCCGCCGATCGGTCCTGCTAGTTGGACTTGGGCGGACCGCCGCCACCACCACCGCTGGCGCTGGCGCTCAGCGAGCCGGCCTGGCTCATCGTGTTGTTGAAGTAGGTGTCGCTGTCGCCGAGCGTCACGCGACGCTGGCAAAGCGGCACGCAGCTGTAGGACTCGCGCTCGATCCCGCGATAGACGGTGACGAGCCGGTCGCTCGGACCTTCGACCTGGATCTGGCGATCGACCAGAATCTCGCCGGCCCGGTCTAGTGCGATGAAATTGGTGGCACCATAGCCCTTGCCGGTCACGACGATCATGCCGCCGGGCTGGAGCGTGACGTCGGCGATCAGGGGATTGCCGACCACGATGGTCGCCACCTTGCCGGGCAGCCGCACCAGCTTGGCCTGGTCGACATTGACCGCGATGGTGTCGGCGGTGGGGTCGGCAAGGCCGGCGGCCGGCGATGCCAGCACCGCGGCCGCAACCAGAAGACAGACGCGCGCCCGACGGCGCAGCAATTCTTTACGCATACTCTTACCCCCGGGACGTCACAAACCAGCGGAAGCGACTCGATACAACGAAGCCAGTGCCCGACCCGGCTAACCTGCCCTTAATTCGTGAACGTTCCGCAAACTCGCCGACTATTGTTTGAACAGACTGGCGTTTTACCGCCTTGGAGGCTAGCGGCGGAACGGATAGGCGAACTGGCCCGCGATCTCCTTCGGCATCGTCGCTTCGTCCTTGCCGTAATCCTGCGGCAGTTCACCCTCGGGCATACGGAAGGTGCCGAACAGAACATCCCAGATCGGGAACGTGCCGGCAAAATTGGTGTCGCCGCCCTCCTCGAGCGAGGTGTGGTGCCAGCGGTGGAACACCGGCGTCGCCAGCAAATATTTGAACGGCCCGAAGCTCCAATTCAGGTTGGCGTGCACGAAGGCCGAATGGAAGGTCGTGAACGGGGAGAGCCAGACCATCGCGTTCGGGGAGATGCCCGCCATCAACAGCACGACGTCGACGCCGATCGAACCGAGCACGAGATTGACGGGATGGAAGCGGGCCGCCGAAATCCAGCTGATCTCCTCCGAGGAGTGATGGATGGCGTGGTACTTCCAGAACCCGCCGCCGTGGAACAACCGGTGCAGCCAATACAGCATGAAGTCGGACAGGACCAGGAACAACCCGGCCTGGACCCAGAGCGGCATTAACGACAGCGGGCCGTGGCCATTGTCATAGAAGGCGATGAGCTCGTCGGCGTCGTGGATGTTGAAGACGAGGCTCGCGCCGACGATCAGAAGTCCGATCCGCATGGTGCGGGCGAACACCGGAACGAAGAACCAGTAGCAGATGTCGGTGACGATCTCGCGCTTGCGCCACCACGGCGCGCCGGCATTGCAGGCCCAGAAATGTTCGAGCACGGTGAAGACCGCCGCGAGCGCGAAGGTGATGGGGATCACCTTGACGATGGTCTCGCCGAGCATCAGGGCGACTTGCATGGGCAGGCTCGACATCGTCGCCTCTCTTGCGAATTCCAGCTCTGTTACGCCTACGCCGCTAAATTTAAGGGAGAGTGAAGCCGGCGCCGCGCCGACGGTACATCCGGAACCGGAACGAATTACAGGCGCCGCCTTAAGACGAAATTCACTCTGGGCCAAAGCATCGCGCCGCAGGCGGGTTTGCCTGATCGAATTAACTCTACCGAAAGAGCTCGGCTCTCATGGTCATCGGGTCAATAACGGCGCCGAACGAGGCGATCCCCACCCCAGATGGAGTTATGTTCATGAAGAACTTGATTGCACGTTTCGCGAAGGATGAATCCGGCGCCACCGCCATCGAATACGGTCTGATCGCCGCCGGCATCGCGCTGGCCATCATCACCGTCGTCAACAACCTCGGCACCACGTTGAACGCCAAGTTCACTTCGATCAGCAGCTCGCTGAAGTAAGCAACCGACGAACGACGGCAAAAGCCCCGGATCTCCGGGGCCTTTGTTTTTCCGAAGACGGCGAGTTCCAGTGGCGTTGCGTAAGTACAGAACCGATGCCGCGATCGCGGCGGATGAGACAGCGGCGGCACAGGCCGGCTCGCCGGTCTATTGGGTCTGCCTTGCGCTGCTGCTTGCCACGGCCGTGCTCGCCGCGCGCATTGCCAGCCTCTGGTGACGACGCGTTCCGCGACTTCAGCCGCGTGGGCTGCTTGCTGCCGTTGTCGGTTTGTTTAGCACTGCCGGCTAGCATCGCCCGACGCCAGTTCCCGCGGCAAACCCAGGCCTCAAGACGCAGCCCATGATCCTCGACCTTGCGCGCCTTCTGCTCTTCCCGGCCCTGATGGCGTTCGCTGCCGCGAGCGATCTCTTCACGATGACGATCTCGAACCGCGTGTCGCTGGCGCTGGTCGCCGGTTTCTTCGCGCTTGCCCTCGCCGGTGGCATGGCACCTTACGAGATGCTCAGTCATGTCGGCGCCGGCGCGCTTCTTTTGGTCATCGCCTTCACCTGCTTTGCGATGGGCTGGGTCGGCGGCGGCGACGCCAAGGTCGCGGCCTCCGTCGCGCTCTGGTTCGGCTTCGCACCGCTGATGAACTTCCTGCTCTACGCCTCGCTGTTCGGCGGAGCGCTGACGCTGCTCCTGCTCCAGTTCCGGCAATGGCCGCTGCCCTACGGGCTGGCGGGTCAGGCCTGGCTCGCCCGGCTGCATGCCAAGGAGAGCGGCATCCCCTACGGCATCGCGCTCGCACTGAGTGCGCTGATGGTCTATCCGGAGACCGAATGGGTGAAGGCGATTGATCTCGCTCACCTCGCGCTGCGCTGAACGCACCGGGTAAACCCGGCGTTAAGGCGATTTAGATACGCCTCATTAACCATGCTTTGACGAATAGCTGGTCAACTGCCGATTACGGCGGCGGCAGCGTCGCGGCGTTTTGTTGGAAAGTGAAGCGTATGAATAGGGCACGCATTGTCGTCCTGACGGTCGCCATCTGCGCCGGCGGTGTCGCCGCGTACCTGGCGAGCGGCTCGGACAATTCTGCGCCGCCTCCGGCCCCGGTCGCGCAGCTTCCGACCGTCGACGTCCTCGTGGCCAAGAACGACATCGGCCTCGGCCAGACCGTAAAGCCGGAAGATCTGCAATGGCAGACCTGGCCGGCCGCGACCGCCAGCGCCACCTTCATTCGCCGCAACGAGCGTCCCGAGGGCGTGACCCAGGTGACCGGTTCGATCGCGCGCGCTCCCTTCATTCAGGGTGAGCCGATCCGCGACCAGAAGCTGGTCAAGGCCGAGGGCTCCGGATTCATGGCGGCCATCCTGCCCAGCGGCATGCGGGCCATCTCGACCGAAATCTCGCCGGAGACCGGCGCAGGCGGCTTCATCCTGCCCAATGACCGCGTCGATGTCCTGCTGACACGCCGCCTCAAGAACCCGGACCAGACCGCCGGGGGCCAGGACGTCGTCACGTCCGAGATCATCCTGGTCAACGTGCGCGTCCTCGCCATCGACCAGGCTCCGAAGGAAAAGGACGGCCAGAACACCGTGGTCGGCAAGACCGTGACCCTGGAACTCACTTCCGCACAGACTCAGGCGCTTTCCTCGGCCCGTCAGGCCGGAACGCTCTCGCTGGCGCTGCGCAGCATTGCCGACGTCAAGATGAGCGAGATCACGCTCGACGAATCCGCCCAGAAGCGCGACGGCGTCTCGATCATTCGCTACGGCATCCCGAGCTCGACGGCGAAAGCACGATGAGGACAGGCGACATGAAATGCAGGGCAGATTCAGCGACGATGCGAACCTCCATGGTCCGCGCCCTGTCGTTTTCGGCTGCCTTCGCGCTGGCGTTCAACCCGGTGCTGACCCCCGTGGTCGCCGCCGACTATCGCCCCGGCGCGGCGGTCGCCGCCGACGGTCAGATGAACGCCCGCTTCCTTTCGCTCGGCATCGGCAAGTCCGTGGTGATCGACCTTCCGCGCGACATCAAGGACGTGCTGGTCGCTGACCCCAAGATCGCCAATGCGGTGGTCCGCTCGGCGCAGCGCGCCTACATCATCGGCGCCGCGCTCGGCCAGACCAACATCGTGTTCTTCGATTCTGCAGGCCAGCAGATCGCGGCCTATGACATCGCGGTCAAGCGCGACCTCAACGGTGTGCGAGCGGCGCTGAAGCAGGTCCTGCCGAATTCAGACATCCAGATCGACGGGCTCGGCGACGGCATCGTCCTGACCGGCACGGCGGCGAACCCGATGGAAGCGCAGCAGGCCAATGACCTCGCCGCGCGCCTGGCCGGCGGCGCCGACAAGGTCGTGAACTCGATCGTGGTCCGCGGCCGTGACCAGGTCATGCTCAAGGTGACGGTGGCGGAAGTCCAGCGCAACATCGTCAAGCAGCTCGGCATCGACCTGACCGCGAACCTCAACTACGGCACGTCGGTGGTGAGCTTCTCCAACTCGAATCCGTTCACCGCTCTCGGCCACAACCTCGTGGACGGCAACAATCTGACCACGAAGTTCGGCGCGGCGCCGTCGGTGCAGGCCACCCTGCGCGCGATGGAAACCGCTGGCGTGATCCGCACGCTGGCCGAACCGAACCTGACCGCGATCTCCGGTGAATCGGCAACGTTCATCGCCGGCGGCGAATTCCCCGTGCCAGCGGGCTATGCTTGCGATCCCACCACGCATGTCTGTACCACCCAGATCAGCTTCAAGAAGTTCGGCATCTCGCTCAACTTCACCCCCGTGGTGCTGAGCGAAGGCAAGATCAGCCTGCGGGTGATGACCGAGGTCTCGGAGCTGTCGAACGAGAATGCGATCACGCTGTCGCAGGCCGTGACCTCGACGTCGGTGAACTCGGTGACGGTGCCCTCGATCAGGACCCGCCGTGCCGAGACCTCGCTGGAAATTCCCTCCGGCGGCGCGATGGCGATGGCCGGCCTGATCCAGCAGCAGACCAAGCAGGCCATCAGCGGATTGCCGGGACTGATGCAGCTCCCGGTCCTCGGCACGCTGTTCCGCAGCCGCGACTTCGTCAACAACGCGACCGAGCTGGTCGTGATCGTGACGCCTTATGTCGTTCGCGCGGTGGCGCCGAAGGACCTGTCGCGGCCGGATGACGGCTTCGCCCCGCCTGCGGATCCACAGGCCCAGCTGCTCGGCAACATCAACCGCCTTTACGGCGTGCCCGGCCGGACCGAACCGGCCAAGAACTACCGCGGCACCTACGGCTTCATCACCGACTGAGGCGGAACGGGGACTTCACGATGATCACAAGACCACCCCAGCTTCGCAAACGCGCCATCCGTCTCGGTGGCGCGCTCATTGGCATGGCGCTCGCGCTCGGCGGGTGCCAGCATGACGAAGTCGTCACGGCCTCCATTCCCGACGACTACAAGCAGCGCCATCCGATCGCGATCGAAGAGCAAAATCGTTCGATCGTCGTCTTCGTCGGCCATGCCCGCGGCGGATTGACCGCCGCCCAGCGCGCGGATGTGATGGGTGTCGCATCGGCATGGTTGCACGAAGGCACGGGCGCCATTCGTATCGACGTGCCGTCCGGCACGCCCAATGCGCGTCCGGTCGCGGACACGATGCGTGAAATCCAGGCGATGCTGGCGGGAGCAGGCATTCCGCCGCGCGGCGTCAACGTTCGCCCCTACCAGCCGGAAGACAGGCGCTTCCTGCCGCCGATCCGGCTCACTTATTCCAAGATCGCCGCGGTCGCGGGTCCCTGCGGCCTGTGGCCGGAGGACGTCGGCCCTTCGATCAAGAACAAGAGATGGTTCGAGAATAAGGACTATTACAATTACGGCTGCGCCTATCAGCGCAACCTCGCAGCGATGGTCGACAATCCGTCGGACCTCGAGCAGCCGCGGCCTGAAACTCCGTCCTACACGGCGCGGCGTATCACCGCTCTCGAGAAATATCGCAAGGGTCTCACGACGGCGACCACCTATCCCGAGGCCGACAAGGCCAAACTCAGCGACACCGGCAAATGATCAGCTACGCTCGCCAGACACACGAAGAGCAGCCGGACGCAGCTCCTCCGCCGGTCGAGGAGCATATTGCGCCCGCGCCGCGCGTCTCGGTCCAGGCCTTCTGCGAGACCGTGGAAACCGCCGCCGCGGTCCAGTCGGCCGGCGAAGACCGCCGTCTCGGCAAGGCCCATCTGAAAATCCAGATGGGCGGCATGGCCGCTGCAACCGAGGCCTACCGCTCGGCCCCGACGCCGAACGTCATCGTGCTCGAAAGCGACGGACGCAACGACCTGCTGGGCGGGCTCGACCAGCTCGCCACCGTCTGCGACGCCGGCACCCGCGTGGTCGTGATCGGCCGGATCAACGACGTCACACTCTACCGTGAGCTGGTGCGCCGCGGTGTCAGCGACTACGTGCTCGCGCCGGTCGGCGCGATCGACGTCGTGCGCTCGATCTGCAACCTGTTCTCCGCCCCGGAAGCCAAGGCGGTCGGCCGCATCATCGCCGTGGTCGGCGCCAAGGGCGGCGTCGGGGCTTCCACCATCTCCCATAATGTCGCCTGGGCGATCGCGCGCGACCTCGCCATGGACGCCGTCGTCGCCGATCTCGACCTCGCCTTCGGCACCGCCGGGCTGGACTACAACCAGGACCCGCCGCAGGGCATAGCCGACGCCGTGTTCTCGCCCGATCGCGTCGACACCGCCTTCATCGACCGCCTGCTGTCGAAATGCACCGACCATCTCAGCCTGCTGGCGGCGCCGGCGACGCTCGACCGGGTCTATGATTTCGGCACCGACGCCTTCGACGCCGTGTTCGACACCCTGCGCTCCACCATGCCCTGCATCGTGCTCGACATTCCGCACCAATGGTCGGGCTGGACCAAGCGCGCCCTGATCGGGGCGGACGACATCCTGATCGTGGCCGCGCCCGACCTCGCCAATTTGCGCAATACCAAGAACCTGTTCGATCTGTTGAAGGCCGCGCGCCCCAACGACCGGCCACCGCTCTACTGCCTGAACCAGGTCGGCGTGCCGAAACGCCCCGAAATCGCCGCCGCGGAGTTCGCCAAGGCGATCGAGAGTCAGCCGATCGTCTCGATCCCGTTCGAGCCGCAGATCTTCGGCTCGGCCGCCAACAACGGCCAGATGATCGCGGAGATCTCCGCCAACCACAAGTCGATCGAGATGTTTCTTCAGATCGCCCAGCGCCTGACCGGCCGCAGCGAAACCAAGAAACAAAAGTCGTCCCTGCTTTCACCCCTGATTGACAAGTTGCGGGGAAAATAAGCCGCCGCATGGAGTTGTTAAGTGTTCGGTAAGCGTAGCGGAACAGACACCGACCTTCGGGCGCCTAAGCCCGGCGCCGTGTCGCCCGAGCCTGCCCAGGCTCCGGCGCCAACGGTGTCGCGCGCCCCGCCTCCGCCGGCTGTCGCCTCGCCGCCGCTTGCGCCTGCCAAGGCGCCGCCGCCTCCGGCCATGGAGAGCCGGCGGTCGGACAATTATTACGAGGTCAAGGCAACCATCTTCGGTGCGCTGATCGAGGCGATCGACCTCGCTCAGCTCGCCAAGCTCGATTCGGAGTCCGCGCGCGAGGAAATCCGCGACATCGTCAACGAGATCATCGCGATCAAGAACATCGTGATGTCGATCGCCGAGCAGGAGGAACTGCTCGACGACATCTGCAACGACGTTCTCGGATACGGTCCGCTCGAGCCGCTGCTGTCGCGCGACGACATCGCCGACATCATGGTCAACGGCGCCAACACCGTCTACATCGAAGTCGCCGGCAAGATCCAGCGCACGGGAATTCGCTTCCGCGACAACCAGCAGCTCCTCAATATCTGCCAGCGCATCGTCAGCCAGGTCGGCCGGCGCGTTGACGAATCCTCGCCGATCTGCGACGCGCGCCTCGCCGACGGCTCCCGCGTCAACGCCATCGTGCCGCCGTTGTCGATCGACGGCCCCACGCTCACCATCCGCAAATTCAAGAAGGACAAGCTGACGCTCGATCAGCTGGTCAAGTTCGGCGCCATCTCGCCGGAAGGCGCTGAAATCCTCCAGATCATCGGTCGCGTCCGCTGCAACGTGCTGATCTCCGGCGGCACCGGCTCCGGCAAGACCACGCTGCTCAACTGCCTGACCAACTATATCGAGCATGACGAGCGCATCATCACCTGCGAGGACGCCGCCGAGCTCCAGCTCCAGCAGCCTCACGTGGTGCGGCTGGAAACTCGACCGCCCAACATCGAGGGCGAGGGCCAGATCACCATGCGCGAGCTGGTGCGCAACTGCCTGCGTATGCGCCCCGAGCGCATCATCGTCGGCGAGGTTCGCGGACCCGAGGCGTTCGACCTGCTCCAGGCCATGAACACCGGCCATGACGGATCGATGGGCACGCTGCACGCCAACAACCCGCGCGAAGCCCTGTCGCGCTGCGAATCCATGATCACGATGGGAGGCTTCTCGCTTCCCTCACGCACCATCCGCGAGATGATCTGCGCCTCCATCGACGTGATCGTCCAGGCTGCGCGCCTGCGCGACGGCTCGCGCCGCATCACCCACATCACCGAGGTGATGGGCATGGAAGGCGACACCATCATCACTCAGGACATCTTCCTCTACGACATGGTCGGCGAGGACGCCAACGGCAAGATCATCGGCCGGCACCGCTCGACCGGCATCGGCCGTCCGAAATTCTGGGAACGCGCCCGCTATTACGGCGACGAGAAGCGCCTTGCCGCTGCGCTGGACGCGGCGGAAGTCGCGCCGAAGACGTGAGCCGTTCAGCATGAACATGCAGGTCCTCGCCCTCGCATTCCTTGCCACCGCGGCGGTCGGCGGCATCGCCTGGGTCTTCCTCTATCCGCTGCTGTCCGGGGAACGAAAGGCCGAAAGCCGCCGCGCTTCGATCTCGCGCGCCGAGGCGCCCACGGCCCGCCAGGCCGAGAAGACCCAGCGCTCGCGCCGCGAGCAGGTCGAGACCACGCTGAAGGATCTCGAGGCGCGACGCCTGCAGGAGAAGAGCGCTCCGCTCCCCGTCCGCCTGTCGCAGGCGGGGCTCGATTGGACGCCGCAGAAATTCTGGATCGTCTCCGCCGTCGTGGCGGGCGCGTTCTTCGCAGCCGCTCTGTTTGCCGGCGGCGGCCTGATCGGTGCTGCCGGCCTCGCCTTTGCCGGCGGTTTCGGCCTGCCGCGCTGGGCGCTGGGCTTCCTGAAAAAGCGCCGCGAGGCCAAGTTCCTGGCGGCACTGCCCGATGCGGTCGACGTGATCGTCCGCGGCATCAAGGCGGGCCTGCCCTTGTTCGAATCGATCAAGGTCGTCGCGGCCGACGCGCCCGAGCCGCTGCGCAGCGAGTTTCTGGCGATCATCGAGACCCAGGCGATCGGCATGCCGCTCGGCGAGGCCTGCTCGCGGCTCTATGATCGCATGCCGTTGCCGGAGGCCAACTTCTTCGGCATCGTCATCTCGATCCAGCAGAAATCCGGCGGCAACCTCTCCGAAGCGCTCGGCAACCTTTCCAAGGTGCTGCGCGACCGCAAGAAGATGAGGGAAAAGATCCAGGCGATGTCGATGGAAGCCAAGGCCTCGGCCGGCATCATCGGCTCGCTGCCACCGATCGTGATGTTCCTCGTCTACCTCACGACGCCACATTACATCTCGGTGCTGTGGACCCATCCCACCGGCCAGCTCATGCTGGTCGGCTGCGTCGTCTGGATGGCGGTCGGCATCATGGTGATGAAGAAGATGATCAATTTCGATTTCTGACGGTGCAGTATGGTCCAGTTTCTCGTCGCGAAACTACATGACGTCCACTTCATGACCATGATGCTGGCGGCCATTGCCGCCAGCGCCACCGTCTATACGCTGGTGATGCCGCTGTTCGCCGGCGAAGGCCTCTCCAAACGCATGAAGGCGGTGGCGAGCGAGCGCGAGCGCATCCGGCAGCGGGAGCGTGAGCGCCTTCACAAGAATGAAAAGGTCACGCTGCGCCAGACGCCGAAGCAGCTCGTCTCCAAGGTCGTCGAGGACTTCAACCTCACCAAATGGCTCGCGCAGGAAGCCGCGCGCGACAAGCTGATCATGGCGGGTTACCGCGGTCAGGCGCCCTACATCACATTCCTGTTTGCCCGCATGGTCACGCCGATGGTGCTCTTTATCGGCTCGGTCATCTACGTTTTCCTGATCGCGCATCTTCAGCAGGGCATGCCGATCAAGATCGGCATTTGCATCGGCGCCGCCTATCTCGGCCTCCAGGCGCCTATGCTGTTCCTCAGGAATGCGATCTCCAAGCGCCAGCTCTCGATCAAGCGCGCCTTTCCCGATGCGCTCGACCTGCTTCTGATCTGCATCGAATCCGGCATGTCCGTCGAGATGGCGTTTCGGAAAGTCGCCACCGAGATCGTGGGACAGTCGATCGCGCTGTCGGAGGAGTTCACGCTGACCACGGCCGAATTATCCTATCTGCAGGATCGCAAGGTCGCTTACGAGAATTTGGCGCGACGCACCGGACTCGAGGGCGTCAAGTCGGTGTGTCTCGCGCTTCAGCAGGCGGAGCGTTACGGCACCCCGCTCGGACATTCCTTGCGCGTCATGGCGCAGGAAAATCGCGACATGCGCATGAACGAGGCCGAAAAGAAGGCTGCCGCCCTACCGCCGAAGCTGACCGTGCCGATGATCCTGTTCTTCCTGCCCGTGCTGTTCGTCGTCATTCTCGGACCGACCGGCATCAAGATCTCCGAGATGCAATGACGCAAGACGCGGGTCGCGCACGCGGCTCGCGGGCCGCTTTCAGCATGAGACGATAGAAGAGACGATCAGCTCGGATCAATCGGGCTGGCTGAGCGAGGCGACCGGCGTCCGCTTCGGTGCGCCACGGGGAGCGTCGCTGCGGCTGAGCATCTCCTTGAGATAGGCGACGTTGGCCGCGGCCTGATCCGGTGGCAGATCCGCCTTCACGATGGTCTCGGCTTCGGCGAAGCGACCCTGCAGACCGACGACAAGACCGAGATTCTGCCGCACCCGGATGCTCGCACGCGGCGAGGCGTAGGCCTGCCGTAGCGCCTCTTCGGCCTTCGGAAGGTCTCTCGACAACATGTAGGACAGGCCGAGATTAGAGAGCACACCGGGATCACCCGGTGCGATCTTGAGCGCGCTCGTGTAGTAGGAGCGCGCTTCCTCGTGACGGCCCATCTGGTCCAGCGCGGTGCCCTGCACCGAAAGCAGGCGCCAATCCGGATTGTCAGGCGAATGCGCTTTCGACAGCACGTCGTAGGCTTGCTGGAAATTACCGTTGTCGGCGAGGGCGCGGCCGTATTGGGCGAGCAGCGCCTTGTTGCCGGGATTGGCGATGGTCGCCTGCTCGAGCACGGCGGCGGCCTGGGCGCGCTGACCGTTGGCGCGCAACGCCTGACCGTAGGCGAGCGCGGCATCGGCATCCTTGGGATTGGCGCGGTAGCGCTCGCCATAGACCTCGACGGCGCGCGCCGGATCGGTGGGAGCCGCCTCTGCCCGTGGTCCGCCGATCGAGCCCGTCACGTCGGAGAGCTTCGACATGCCCGTGCAGCCGCCGAGACCCATGGCCACCGCCGCGACCAGCGAGGTGGACGCAAGAAGCCGAGCAAGACTGAACCGTAGACGCATGACGCTTTGACTCTCGAGTCGATTGATCGAGCCGAACGCGCCAGCAATAGACTGTTAACCCTAACGGCCGGTTAACACCGCCTCCCGGCCGTGCTCTCGTCGATATTCCCGCTCGCAAGCGTCGTCAGGCTTGCGCGTTGGGAATCCAGCAGCAGCAGGTCGAAGGCCGCTCGCGCGAACGGCAGCTCTCAACACGAGATACGAGATCCGTGCGACGACGGTTTTCGTCTCGCCCGATCAATATTCGATGGCAAGCCGTTTGCGGATTTCGTCGACGCGCCTGTCGAGCGCATCGAACCGCGCGTGGACCGAGCGGTCGTGGAGATAGAAGACGTAGCCGCCGGCGAGGAACGCGAAGATCCAATGGTGGTGCTCGACATAGCCGAAAATCGCCTCGATGGCCTCGCCAATGAACGTGACCACGCTCCACACAAATTCCATTGCATTTCCTCCCGGCGCGCCTTGTCGTCGGTCGCCTGATCTCCAACTCTGGCGACCGTTGCTGGAACCTAGCATGGCCCACTCGCCGCGAGTAGCGGCTCGCTGAACGGCGACAGCAAAGCCGATTGCAGCGGCGGCGAAACTCTGCGAAGTCTCATCCGTTCGCATAACCCGTTCGATCTGACGATCCGGACCCGCCAATGCCCTCTGTCTTCGAGACGTCTTCCGCCGCCATCCCGATCACCTTCGTCACCAAATCGAGCTGGGACCAGGTCGCCGAGGCGTTGCCGCCGCCGCAGCGCGCGTTCGCCACGGCATGCGCCTTTGCCGCCAAGCCGGGCGCCTATCTGGCACTGCCTGCGCCCGATGGCGCAATCGCGCAGGTGCTGTTCGGCCTCGAGGACGAGGGGGCAAGATCGCGCGACCTGTTCCGGCCCGGCGCCCTGCCCGGCCTGCTGCCGCCGGGTATCTATCGCTTCGCCAATGCACCCCACGATGCACGGCTGGCGGCGCTCGCTTTTGCGATGGGGCGCTACCGGTTCGCGCGCTACCGCAAGGCTGACAGGCCCGACGTCCGGCTGGTGCCGCCTGATGGCGTCGATGCGGCCGAGATCGAGCGGATCGCTGACGCGGCGATGCTCGCGCGCGACCTCATCAACACGCCGTCCAACGACATGGGGCCGGCGGAGCTGGCCGCCGCCGCGCAAGACCTCGCCGCGGAGTTCGGCGCAAGCTTCGCGTGCACCGTCGGCGACGATCTGGAGAAGAACTTTCCGCTGATCCACGCCGTCGGCATGGCCTCCAGCCGCGCGCCGCGGCTGATCGACATCGGCTGGGGCGATCCTGATCATCCCAAGGTGACGCTTGTCGGCAAGGGCGTCTGCTTCGACACCGGCGGGCTCGACTTGAAGCCGTCGAGCGGCATGCTGATCATGAAGAAGGACATGGGCGGCGCCGCCAACGTGCTGGCGCTGGCGCGCATGGTGATGGATGCGAAGCTGAAGGTGCGGCTGCGCGTGCTGATTCCAGCGGTGGAGAACGCGGTCGCCGGCAACGCCTTCCGCCCGCTCGACATCTTCACCTCGCGCAAGGGCATCACGGTGGAGATCGGCAATACCGACGCCGAAGGCCGGCTGGTGCTCGCCGACGCGCTGGCATTGGCCGATGAGGAAAAGCCCGATCTGCTGATCGATCTGGGCACGCTGACCGGCGCCGCGCGTGTCGCGCTGGGACCGGATTTACCGCCCTTTTACACCAATGATGAGAGCCTTGCCGCCGATGTCGCGCGCTGTGCGGTGCAGGAGAACGATCCGTTGTGGCGCATGCCGCTGTGGCCGGCTTACGATGCGTGGCTGGACTCCAAGACGGCCACCATCACCAACGCACCATCCGGCGGCTCTGCCGGCTCGATCACCTGCGCGCTGTTCCTGCAACGCTTCGTCGATCAGGCGAAGAGCTGGCTGCATGTCGACATCTACGGCTGGACACCGTCGGCAAAGCCGGCCCGTCCCGAAGGCGGCGAGTGCCAGGCCGCGCGCGCCATCTACACTTTGCTGAGCGAGCGCTATGCATGATCCGCGACTAACACCGGCGCGGGGCGACCTCGCCGCGAAATATCTCGAAGGCAAGGTCGAGGCGGATCGCTTCGTCGCCGGCGAAGAATTCGAGGTGGTTGATCCGGTCGCGCCGGTGCGCGAGCAGCCGTCTTCGGGCGCGATGCTGATGACGGAGGCATTGCGCGGCGAACGCGTCACGGTCTACGACCGCAACAGCGAGGGCTGGGCGTGGGGCCAGCTCAATGGCGACGGCTATGTCGGCTGGCTGCCGGATGCAGCGCTCATGAAATCCTCGGCGACGCCGACCCATGTGGTCAGCGCGCTGCGGACGTTCGCCTTCCCCGGCCCCTCGATCAAGCTGCCGCCGGCCGATACGCTCGTGATGGGATCCAGGCTGGCTGTGGCGCGCGAGGACGGCAGCTTCGCCGTCACGCGCGACGGCAGTTACCTGCCGAAGGCGCATCTCGCCCCGCTCGATCATCGCGAGCCGGACTTCGTTGCGGTCGCCGACCGCTTCGTCGGCACGCCCTATCTCTGGGGCGGCAAGAGCAGTTTCGGCATCGATTGCTCCGGCCTCGTCCAGGTCGCGCTGACATCGGCGGGAATCGGCTGCCCACGCGACAGCGACATGCAACTGGCCGGTCTCGGCCGCGCACTGGAGCCGCATGAGCGAAGCAGCTTGCTACGCGGCGATCTGATCTTCTGGAAGGGCCACGTTGCCATCGTCCGCGATGGCAGCACCATGGTTCACGCCAACGCGTATCACATGGCGACGGTGATCGAACCGATCGAGCCTGCGATTGCGCGGATCAGGCAGGCCGGCAGCGAGGTCGTCGCGATCAAGCGGCTCTAGGGCCATGGATCGAGAGGATCGTACTCGATCTTTTTTCTCGGCATCCGAACAGGTTTCGGACGCGGTTTGCTGACGGAACGGGCGCATTAGCACCGGCAGAATGGTTTACCTAGCGGCGCAGCTACGGAACAACGTTACATCTGAGGAGATTTGCGGAACGAAACGCGGCGTCAGTCTTTCTCTGGCTTTGGGAGGTGCCCATGAGTTCTCAGGCCAGAGAAGGCGCGTGTGCGTTCGCTTGGCGAAACTACTTGCTGCTCCATAGCGGCATCAGCGAGAACGACGACAGGCGTTCCGCCCTCTACAGCTACATCTCCAATCTTCGCGACACCTGCGAGGACGATTTCGATCTCTTGCAGATAGCCGCGGTCGCCTACTTGAAAAAGCTGGATGAATTGCATGACGACCAATGCGCGCGCCGCGCGGCAGATCAACTTCTGGCCGAGCGTTTGGAAGCAAGCGGTTCACAACAGGATAGATAGCTTAGGTCATACCACCAGAGCGAAGGAGCGAGCAGCATGGCAGACGACACCAATGCAAACCGTTTCGTGCGCGACCCTCAACGGCGCATCGCCGCAGCGACGGCAATTGGCATGAATGCCTTGAAGCCGATGATGCACTTCCAGGTCTCAATGCTGAGGATGTGGGCCGATAGTATCGAGAGGCTCGAGGCCAATTACGACAAGAACCTGGAAGACACTGCGACCAGGGTCGAGAAAGCGTCAGACAAGGAACGCGCGGCGTAACATCAAGGCGGGCTGCCCGCGCAGCCTGCTCCGGCGAAACGCTCCGGGTGCCGCGATGTCGCTCGCCTGGGATGACGGGCTACGTCGCCACCGATCCGTTGCCCGCTGTCTCCAGCCGGAACGCCGCCGCGAACAGCGCGCGCGTGTAATCGGTCTTCGGATTCTTGAATAGCTCGGCGGCCTGTCCCTCTTCGACGACCTTGCCGCCGCGCATCACGATCAGGTGGCTCGCAAGCGAGGCGACGACGCGCAGATCGTGCGAGATGAACATGTAGGTGAGTTCGCGCTTGCGCTGGAGCTCACGCAACAGATCGACCATCTGTGCCTGGAACAGCATGTCGAGCGCGCTGGTCGGCTCGTCGAGCACGACGAAGTCCGGCTCGAGCACCACCGCCCGCGCGATGCTGATGCGCTGGCGCTGGCCGCCGGAGAATTCGTGGGGATAGCGGTAGCGGGTATCGGGCTTCAGCCCGACGTCTTCCAGCGCCTTGACGACGCGCGCCTCGCGCTCCTCGCGCGACAGCCCCGGCTGATGCACGGAGAGACCTTCGGCGATGATGTCGGCGACCGACATGCGCGGGCTGAGCGAGCCGAACGGGTCCTGGAACACGATCTGCATGTCGCGCCGGAACGGCCGCATCTCCTTGAAGCGCAGGCCCTGGATGTCCTTGCCCAGGAACACGATGCGTCCGTTCGAGGAGATCAGCCGCAACAATGCCAGCCCCAGCGTGGTCTTGCCCGAGCCTGACTCGCCGACCACACCGAGCGTCTCGCCCTTGCGCACGGCGATGCTGACGCCGTCGACCGCCTTGATGTGACCGACGGTCTTGCGCATCAGGCCGCGCTTGATCGGAAACCAGACCTTCAACTCGTTGGCGGACATCACCACCGGGGCACCCGGCTGCGGCGGCGCCGGATCGGGCTTCGGTTCCGCCGCGAGCAGGTCGCGCGTATAGGGATGTTTCGGGCTCTTGAAGACCTGCTCGACCGGCCCCTGCTCGACGATCTCGCCGCTCTTCATGACACAGACGGTGTCGGCGATGCGGCGCACGATGCCGAGATCGTGGGTGATGAAGAGCAGGCTCATGCCGAGCCGCGAGCGGATCTCGGCGAGCAGCGCCAGGATCTGCGCCTGCACGGTGACGTCGAGCGCCGTGGTCGGCTCGTCCGCGATCAACAGATCGGGCTCATTGGCGAGCGCCATCGCGATCATCACGCGCTGCCGCTGACCGCCGGAGAGCTGATGCGGATAGCTCTTCAGTCGCGTCTCCGGCTCGGGAATACCGACCTGCGTCAGCAATTCCAGCGTCCGCCGGCGCGCCTCCGCATTGCTGGTCGGATTGTGCAGCTGGATGATCTCGCCGATCTGCGCCTCGATCGTGTGCAGCGGATTGAGCGAGGTCATCGGCTCCTGGAAAATGATGGAGATGTCGCTGCCGCGAATCTCCCGCATCTCCTGCTCGGATCGGTCGATCAGCTCCTGCCCCTTGAAGCGTATGCTGCCCGAGGGGTGCGAGGCGTTCGGATAAGGCAACAGCTTGAGAATCGAGAGCGCGCTGACGGACTTGCCGGAGCCGGATTCGCCGACCAAAGCCAGGCATTCGCCGCGCTTGATCTGGAACGAGACCTTGTCGACCGCGAGCGTGGTGGTGCCGCCCTGGTGGAAAGCCACCGACAGGTCGCGCACGCTGAGCAGGGGCTGGTTGATCGCATCCATGGCCTTACCTGAACGTCTTGCGCGGATCGAAGGCGTCGCGCACCGCTTCGCCGATGAAGATCAGGAGCGACAGCATGCTCGCGACCGAGAAGAAGCCGGAGAAGCCGAGCCAGGGGGCCTGCACATTGGCCTTGGCCTGCGACAGCAATTCGCCGAGCGAAGGCGATCCCGGCGGCAGGCCGAAGCCAAGGAAGTCCAGCGCCGTCAGCGTCATCACCGAGCTCGACACGATGAAGGGCAGAAACGTCATGGTCGCGACCATCGCGTTCGGCAGCAGGTGGCGGAACATGATGACGGGATTGGAGACGCCGAGCGCCCGCGCCGCCTGGATGTATTCGAAGTTGCGCCCGCGCAGGAACTCGGCCCGCACCAGACCCACCAGCGAGACCCAGGAGAATAGCAGGAGGATGCCAAGCAGCACGAAGAAGCCGGGCACGAGCACCGACGACAGGATCAGCAGAAGATAGAGCGAGGGAATCGCCGTCCAGATCTCGATAAAGCGCTGGAAGATGAGATCGACCCGGCCGCCGAAATATCCCTGCACCGCACCCGCCGCGATGCCGATAACGGACGAGACGATCGTGAGGCAAAGGCCGAACAGCACCGAGATGCGGAAGCCATAGATCAGCCGCGCGACCACGTCGCGCCCCTGATCGTCCGTCCCGAGCCAGTTATATTCGAGGTCGCGGCAACTCTTCAGCCCCTTCTTCTCCACCACCGGCTTGCATTGCGCTTCCGTTAGCATCCATGTCGGCGGTGACGGCGCAGGCGTCGGCAGGTCCAGATTGTGGGTGTCGTAAGAATAACGGATCAGAGGCCAGACGATGCTGCCGCCCTTGTCCTTGATCAGCTTCTGTAAATAGGGATCGCGATAATCGGCAGCGGTTTCGAAGTCGCCGCCGAAGGTGGTTTCCGAATAGGTCACGAATGCGGGCCAATAGAGCCGGCCGTCGAACTTGATCAGGAAAGGCCGATCATTGGCGATCAACTCCGCGAACAGCGAGACCACGAACAGGGCGATGAAGATCCAGAACGACCAGTAGCCACGGCGGTTCGCCTTGAAGTTCTGCCACCGCCGCCTGTTGAGCGGCGAAGGCGCGAAGGGCTTGCGCGTGATCGGGACGACCTCGCCCAGCGGGGACTGGGTCGTGGTCTCGATCGGCGTCGGCGCGGTAACCGTCATCAGACCTCCCGCGCCTCGAAATCGATCCGTGGGTCGATCCACATGTAGGTGAGGTCGGAGATCAAATTGATCACGAGGCCGACCAGCGAAAAGATGTAGAGCGTGCCGAACACCACGGGATAGTCGCGATTGAGCACGCTCTCGAAGCTGAGCAGCCCCAGCCCGTCGAGCGAGAAGATGGTCTCGATCAGAAGCGAGCCCGAAAAGAACGCGTGGATGAAGGTCCCGGGGAAGCCCGCGATCACGATCAGCATCGCATTGCGGAAGACGTGGCCGTAAAGCACCCGGCCCTCGCCGCAGCCCTTGGCGCGCGCAGTCATGACGTATTGCTTGCGGATCTCGTCCAGGAACGAATTCTTCGTCAGGAACGTCATGGTGGTGAAGGCACCGAGCCCCATGGCGATCAACGGCAGCGTCAGATGCCAGAAATAATCGACGATCTTCCAGTACCAGGGAAACTGCGACCAGCCGTCGGAGGTCAGTCCGCGCAGCGGGAACCAGTTGAAAAAGGAACCGCCAGCAAACAGGATGATGAGGAGGATTGCGAACAGAAAGCCGGGAATGGCATAGCCCAGCACGAGAACGGTCGATGTCCAAGTGTCGAAGCGCGTGCCGTCCTTCACCGCCTTGCGGATGCCGAGCGGGATCGAGATCAGATAGGTGATCAGCGTCAGCCACAGGCCGAGTGAGATCGAAACCGGCAGCTTCTCCTTGATGAGTTGCAGAACGCTGACGTCGCGGAAATAGCTCTTGCCGAAATCGAATCGGGCGAAATTCCAGACCATCAGGGCGAAGCGTTCCGGTGCCGGCTTGTCGAAGCCGAACTGCACCTCGAGCTTCTTGATGAAGTCAGGATCAAGGCCCTGCGCGCCGCGATATTTCGAGTTGATGGCGTCGCCACCGGCCCCGACTTGCCCGGGCGCGCGCTGCGCAAAATCGCTGCCGCCCGAAATCCGCGAAGTGCCGCCGGTGTCAGCCCCGGAGAGCTGCGCGATCACGCGTTCGACCGGGCCGCCCGGCGCGAACTGCACGACAACGAAGGACACGAAGAGGATTCCGAGCAGCGTCGGAATCATCAGGAGGATGCGGCGGGCGATATAGGCACTCATGGCTACTTCGCCTGCTCGAGCTTGGCCGCCTTGGCGGGTTCATGCCACCAGATGTCGGGCGCGCCGACGCCATTGGCATAACGCGGCAGCTTTTGCGGGTGACCGAACTGATCCCAATAAGCCAGCCGGTGCGTCTTGTTGTACCATTGCGGCACCCAATAGCGGCCAGTGCGGAACAGGCGATCGAAGGCGCGGCAGGCGATGGTCAATTCCTCGCGGCTGTCGGCCGCCATGATCTTCTCGATCATGGCGTCGATGGCCGGACTGGCGACGCCCGCGAGATTGTACGAGCCCTTGGTGTTCGCGACCTGCGACGAGAAGAACGCGCGCATGGCATCGCCCGGCGTCGCCGACATGCTGAAACGCTGGATCGTCATGTCAAAGTCGAAATCCTCCACGCGCGAGCGATATTGCACGGCATCAACGAGGCGGAGGCTCGCCTCTATGCCGAGCGTCCCCAAGTTCTTGATATACGGCGCGTGATGCGGCTGGAGCGAGGGCTCCTCCGCCAGGAATTCAATCTTGAACACCTCTCCGCTCGGCAGCATTCGCTTGCCGTCCTTGATCGGAAAGCCGGCTTCGTTGAGCAGCTGCTGCGACTTGCGCAAGAGAGCTCGATCCTGCCCCGATCCGTCGGAAACCGGCGGCGCGAAGGACGCAGCGAACACCTCGTCGGGAACCTGACCGCGGAATGGCTCGAGCAGCTTCAGCTCTTCCGGCGACGGAGGGCCATTGCTAGCCATGAGATCGGAGTTCTGGAACGGTGACACCGTACGGGCATAGGCGCCGTACATGATGGTCTTGTTGGTCCATTCGAAGTCGAAAGCGTCGATCAGGGCCTCACGTACGCGGGGATCCCTGAATTTCTCGCGCCGGGTATTGATGAACCAGCCCTGCGCGCCGGATGGCGTGTCGTCGGGCACGATCTCGAGCTTGACGCGGCCATCCTTCACGGCCGCGAAGTCGTATCGCGTCGCCCAGATGCGTGAGGTGAACTCTTCCCGGTAGAGATAGTTCTTGCCGGTAAACCCTTCGAAAGCGACGTCGCGGTCGCGATAGAACTCATAGCGCACGACATCGAAATTATAGGTACCGCGGCAGGGCGGCAGATCGGCAGCCCACCAGTCCTTCACCCGCTCATACTCGATATACCGATTGACCTCGAACTTGCCGACCTTGTACGGACCGGAGCCCAGCGGGGTCTCCAGCGACGATTCATCGAACGGGCGAGATGCGTAGTAGGCCTTCGAGAAGATCGGCAGGCTGGCGGCATAGAGCGGCACGTCGCGCGCCCGCCCCTTGGCAAAGGTGACGACGAGCGTTGCATCGTCGACCGCCTCCGCGCTGACCATGTCGCGCAGCTGCACGAGGATCAGGGGATGTCCCTTGGTCTTCAGCGTCATCAGCGAAAACGCCGCATCATGCGCGGTGAGCTTGGTGCCGTCGTGGAATTTCGCCTCCGGCCGCATCGTGAAGCGGTAGACCAGCTTGTCCGGCGATATCTGCACGGATTTGGCGGCAAGCCCGTACATCGCATCAGGCTCGTCGTTCGCACGCACCATCAGCGGCGCGAAGGTCATGTCCATGCCTTGCGCGCCGTCGCCCTTCAGGATGAAGGCGTTGAGCGAGTTGAAGGTCTGGTAGGATTGGTTGTAGGCGCGCACCGACGGAATGAGCGAGAACGTCCCGCCCTTCGGCGCATCGACGTTGACGTAGTCGAAATGGTGGAAGTCGGCGGGATATTTGAGATCGCCGAACGCCGAGATACCGTGAGCCTCGATCCCCGCTTCCGATGCATGCGCTCCGCGCCACGGCTGCGCGCCCAGCGACATCCCGAGGGTGCTGCCGACACCGAGGGCCAGCACGTGGCGGCGTGACATCTGCGTCATGCGGGGAATGTCCTTCACGACTTCTTTGCGATCCGCGCCGCCTTCTCTGCGTCGTACCACCAGATGAACGGGAAGCCGGATTGGCCGTATTTGGGCATTTCCGTCGGCCGGCCGAAGCGATCCCAGCGTGCCGTACGCACCTTGTTATAAGTCCATTGCGGCACGACGTAATGATTCCACAGCAGCACGCGGTCGAGTGCCTTGGTGGCCGCGACGAGATCGTCGCGATCGGTAGCGTAGATGACCCGCTCGATCAGCTTGTCGATTGCGGGATTCTTGATGCCCGCAATGTTGCGCGAGCCGGCGATGTCAGCCGTCTTGGTCGACCAGAACTCGCGCTGCTCGTTGCCTGGCGACTGCGACTCGCCCCACGAGTTTGTGACGATGTCGAAATCCCACTCGCGCGTCCTGTTCTCGTACTGGGTCGGGTCGACCGTCCGCACGTTGACGGCAATGCCGAGCCGCTCCAGGGACGGCTTGTAGAACAGCGTGATCCGCTCGAAGCTCGGATCCGAGTTCAGCAGTTCGAGCGTGAACTGCGCGCCGGTCTTGACGTCGGTCAGCTTGCGGTCGCGCACCTCGTAGCCGGCCTCCTTGAACAGGCGCAGCGCCTCGCGCAGATTGTCGCGCACGGCTTCCGGACTGCCGCCGACCGGATTGGTGTAGGCCGTGGTGAAGACTTCGGGCGGCACCTGGGTGCGGACGGTCTCGAGGATCTCGAGCTCCTTGCCCTGCGGCAAGCCGGTTGCCATGAGCTCGTCGATGCCGTCGAAATAGCTGCTGATGCGCTTGTACTGGCCGTAGAAGATCTGCTTGTTCATCTCCTCGAAGTCGAACGCGTAGTTAAGTGCACGCCGCACGCGGGGATCGCTGAACTTGCCGCGGCGCAGGTTCGGCACGAAAGCCTGCATCACACCTGAGCTGCGATTGGCGAATTCCTCGAGGATCACGCGCTTCTCACTCACGGCCGGGAAGTCGTAGGCGGTCGCCCAGTTCTTCGCACTGTTCTCGGTACGCCAGTCGACCTGGTCGGCCTTGAAGGCCTCGATCGCGACGGTAGCATCGCGGAAATATTCGTAGCGCAGCTCGTCGAAATTGTTGCGGCCGACATTGGCTGGCAAATCGCGGCCCCAATAATCCTTGACGCGCTCCATAGCGATCGACCGTCCGGCGACGAAATCCTTGATCTTGTAGGGACCGGAGCCGAGCGGCACCTCGAGCGTGGTGGCGGACACGTCCCGCTTGCGCCCCTGCGCGTCAGTCCCCTCCCACCAATGCTTCGGCAGGACGATGAGCTGCCCGACGATCTGCGGCAGCTCGCGATTTCCCGGCGCGTCGAACACGAACTTCACCTCGCGCTCGCTGACCTTCTCGGCCTTCACCACATGGCTGTAATAGGCCGAGTACATCGGATGGTGCTTCTTGAAGGACTCGAGCGAGAAGATCACGTCATCGGCGGTGACCGGCTTGCCGTCGTGCCATTTGGCCTGGGGCCGCAAGCGGTAGGTGACGAAGGAGAAATCGTCGGGGTGGCTGACGGCTTCGGCCAGCGCACCGTACTCGGTCGAGACCTCGTCGAGCGACTGCGTGAGGAGCGATTCATAGATGAAAGCGACGGCACCGGCGACCTGGCCCTTCACACCCGATACCACGATGTTGAGGTTGTCAAAGGTGCCGACCGCGATCTGGCGCGCGACGCCGCCCTTGGGCGCTTCCGGATTGACGTAGTCGAAGCGCTTGAAGTCGGCGGGGTACTTGACCCTTCCGAACAGCGACAAGGCATGGCGCCAGGGAAGCTCATTCGCCGATTGCGCCTCGGCACTGCCGACGACGGAAAGGCCCGCTACGGAACCGAGGGCGGGGAGCGCTGCGGCCGCAGTGCCGGTGAGCAGGAGATCACGTCGGGTAATGGCCAAATCAACATTCCTGTCTTGAAGGAGGCTACTCCTTTAAGTTCCCAATATAGGCGAGGTTTCGACCGAATATGTTGCTTTTTCCTCATCTTGGAAGGCCGGACGGCCCGTCGGATGCGGCCAAACGCCCCGATAAACTCACCGCGAGGCCGGATAAGGAACGGCCAGGCTTTTCAGCCTGGCCGCTTATTCCAAGATCGGGTTCTTGAGGCCTTACTTCGACGCGGTCGGCAGCGGCTGAGGATGCTCTGACAGCGAATTCAGATAGGCAATGACGTCGGCGCGCTCGGAATCCTTGGCAATACCGGCGAAGCCCATCGCAGTGCCCGGGACGAAGCCCTTCGGATTGGCGATGAACTTGTTGAGGTCGTCGAACGTCCAGGTCCCGCCCTTGCCCTTCATGGCAGCGGAGAAATTGAAGCCGCCACGGCCCTCACCCCTCTTCTCGCCGACGACGCCATAGAGGTTCGGACCGACGCGATTCGGGCCACCCTTCTCGAAAGTGTGGCAGGCACCGCACTTCTTGGCGGCCGCCGCGCCCTTTTCGACGGAGGCGGTCTGGAGCAACTTTTCGATCGGCTCGGAGGCCGCGGCGGCAGCGCCGCCTTCCTTGCCGTGGCCGGCGTCTTCCTTCACGGCGATCTCGAAGCCCGGCTTTTCCGGCATCTTGGGCGAGAAAAGAGCCTGGGCGGTAAAGCTGGTCACCAAGAGAAAGAGACAGGTACCAAGCACGGCACCCATGATTTTATTGAGTTCGAAAGAGTCCATTTCCGGCCAGGCCCCACACCGCAAGAAGGATCGAGCGGCCGGGCGGCCGCCAGGACGAGCCTCGGGAGAATCAAACGTTCCTTATCGTTTCCCCGAGTTTTGCCATTGAGATATCGGTTTGCCCGGGGTCTGGCAACCCGTATAAGCGACCCGGCTTTCGGCCGTCCCCGCTCCATTTCTCGGCGCGGAAAACGCCCCGTTTTCAGGCTCTTGACCTCAGATCTCTAGACCCAATGATCGATCCTCGCATCCTGGTGCTGATCCCGGCCCGCATGGCCGCCACCCGCCTGCCCGGCAAGCCACTCGCCGACATCGCGGGATTGCCGATGATCGTGCACGTGCTGCGCCGCGCCGAGGCCGCAGGTATAGGCCGGGTCGCGGTCGCGACCGACACGCCCGAGATCGCTGCGGTCGTGACGGCCCATGGCGGCGAGGCCGTGATGACCAGCCCGACACACCCCTCCGGCTCCGACCGTATCCACGAGGCCATGCAGAAGCTCGATCCGGACGGCAAGGCGGAGATCGTGGTCAATCTGCAGGGGGATTTCCCGACGATCACGATCGGCAACATCCGCGAGGTGCTGCCGCCCCTGCAAGACCCGGCCGTGGACATCGCGACACTGGCCTCGCAGATCCACACCGAGGAGGAGGACCTCGCCCCGAGCGTCGTGAAGGCGATCGGAACCTCGCTCGGCGGCAGGCGCATGCGTGCACTTTATTTCACTCGCGCGACCGCGCCGACCGGCGACGGACCGCGTTACCACCATATCGGCCTCTACGCCTATCGCCGCGCGGCGCTGGAGCGTTACGTTTCGCTGCCACCCTCGCCGCTGGAATTGCAGGAGAAGCTCGAACAGCTCCGGGCGCTCGAGGCGGGAATGCGCATCGACTTCACCATCGTCGACACCGTACCCCGCGGGGTCGACACGCCTGCGGACCTGGAAACCGCCCGCAGCATCCTTTCCAAATCCTGAGCCGCTGTTACAAGGCCGACCCAGGAGCATTTTTAAGACATGAGCAAGATGAAGATCGCATTCCAGGGCGAGCCCGGGGCCAATTCCCACATCGCCATCGTCGAGGCCTATCCCGACGCCGAGCCGATGCCCTGCGCCACCTTCGAAGACGCGCTGTCGGCGATCTCCTCCGGCGAGGCCGATCTCGGCATGATCCCGATCGAGAATTCGGTCGCCGGCCGCGTCGCCGACATACATCATCTCTTGCCGGCCTCCGGCCTCTTCATCGTCGGTGAATGGTTTTTGCCCGTCCGGCATCAGTTGATGGCGGTGAAGGGCACCAAGCTCGACGACATCAAGAGCGTCGAGAGCCATGTGCATGCGCTCGGCCAGTGCCGGCGCATCATCCGCAAGCTCGGCATCAAGCCCATCGTGCATGCCGACACCGCCGGCAGTGCTCGTGACATCTCCGAGCGCAAGGACAAGACGGTCGCCGCGATCGCCTCCCGCCTTGCCGCCAAGATCTACGGCCTCGACATCCTCGCCGAGGACATCGAGGACGAGGCGCACAACACCACGCGTTTCGTGGTGCTGGCGCGCGAGCCGAAATGGGCCGCGCAAGGCTCCGGCCCGCTGGTCACGACTTTTGTGTTCCGGGTGCGCAATTTGCCGGCCGCGCTCTACAAGGCGCTCGGCGGCTTTGCCACCAACGGCGTCAACATGACCAAGCTCGAGAGCTACATGGTCGACGGCAATTTCTTCGCCACGCAGTTCTACGCCGACGTCGACGGCCACCCCGATGACAAGGGCCTCGCCTTCGCGATCGAGGAGCTGAAATTCTTCTCGCGCGAATTCCGCATCGTCGGTGTGTATCCCGGCCACCCCTTCCGCGCCACGTTCAACGAGGCGCAGCAGGATTGATCTCGTGTCCCGGACGCGCAAAGCGCGGGCCGGGACCCAGCCACGCGACCCGGGGCTGCGATGGGCCCCGGCTCTGCAGCGCATCGCTGAAGAGCGTTGCGCTGCGTCCGGGGCACGGCAGCTCCTATACGGCCGCCGGCTTCACCAACCCGAACGCCTCCGCGAGCAGCGAATACGACTTCTTCCGCGCCTCGTGATCGTACACCGCCGTGATCACCATCAACTCGTCCGGCTTGCTCGCGTCGATCAGCGGCTGCAGTTTCTTCTGCACCGTCGCGGGGCTGCCGACGAACAGGCGGGAGCGATTGCGGAGGATCGAGGTGCGCTCGGAGTCGGAGTAAGGATAGGCCACCGCCTCCTCGACGCTCGGCAGCGGCAGATATTGACCACGGTCGCGGCGCAGCCGGTTGAGGTCGAACGAGCTGGCGAGCCGTTCGGCCTCCTCGTCGGTATCGGCGGCGATGACGGCGATCGCGAGGATCGCGTGGGGCGTCGCACGCCAGGCCGAGGGCTGGAAGCGGTTGCGATAATGCACCATCGCATCGACCGCATCGTGGGACGCAAAATGATGCGCGAAGGCGAAGCCCATGCCGACCTGTGCGGCGAGCTCCGAGGAATAATCGCTGGAGCCGAGCAGCCAGACCGGCGGCAGTTTGGTGTCGTCGGGCATGGCGACGACGTTGTTGTAGGGATGCCCTGCGGGAAATTCCCGGGTCTCCCACAGAATCAGTTCGTGCAGCCGCTCCAGGAAATCGTCGCCCTCGCGGCGGTCGAGCCGGCTCCGGAGCGCATAGGCGGTGGCGCCATCGGTGCCGGGCGCCCGGCCAAGGCCGAGGTCGATACGGCCGGGAAACAGCGCCTCCAGCATCTTGAATCGCTCGGCGACGACCAGCGGGGCGTGGTTGGGCAGCATCACCCCGCCGGAGCCGACGCGGATGTGCTTCGTCACCGCCGCGATCTGGCCGATCATGACGTCGGGCGCTGGGCTCGCGACCGAGGCGAGGTTGTGGTGCTCGGCGAGCCAGTACCGGACATAGCCGAGGCCATCGACATGGCGCGCCAGGTCGATGCTGTTGCGCAGCGCCGCGGCGGGCTTGGTGCCTGTGGTGACGACGGAGAGATCGAGGACGGAGAGCGGGATCATGGCGCGCTAACCTAGTGGAGGGCCGCGCAGCGACAATGGGGCGGCTGCGCAGATCTGACGTGTGCAGGCCGCGAGCCCGCGCGCCGGACCGAACCGAGATGGTGGGCTAAAGGCAACCCTACCAACATTGATTCCATTCTGCCCACCTACGCTATCTGCCTCAGACAACCATCAAAACCTCTATAACTCTTTGAAATGGTCGAATTATTATGAGGATACCGGTATCCCACTCAAACCGGTAGACATTCAATAATTCCGCCATTGCTGGTAGAAGTGGGCCATTTCCCATCATTGATGGGCTGTCGATCAAACCGCCTTTGCCCTATCATAGGCTTTCCCAAGCTAGACCTGACCGTCGGCCGCTAGGATCTGGCGGCACATCTGGAGCGAGTGGTGCCATGACCGATCTGACGATTCCTGCCCGAGCCGACGGGCAAGACGGGCACCTGAAGCGGCCAGCGATCTCCTTCGAGTTCTTTCCGCCCAAGACGGAAGATATGGAGCGCAATCTCTGGGAGACCATCAACCGGCTCGCCCCGCTCGACCCGAAATTCGTCTCGGTGACCTATGGCGCCGGCGGCTCGACCCGCGAGCGCACCCATTCGACCATCGCCCGCATCCTGAAGGAGACCACGCTGCTGCCGGCGGCGCATCTGACCTGCGTCGGCGCCTCGCGCGGCGAGATCGACGAGATCGTCGATCGCTATCACGAGGTCGGTGTCCGCCACATCGTCGCCTTGCGCGGTGATCCCGCCGGCGGCATCGGCACGCCCTATGCCAGTCATCCCGACGGCTATCAGAGCTCCCCCGAGCTCATCGCCGGCATCAAGAAGCGGCACGGCGACATCGAAGTGTCGGTCTCGGCCTATCCCGAGAAGCATCCTGAAGCGCGCGACTTCGATGACGACATCGACACGCTGCAGGCCAAGGTCGATGCCGGCGCGACGCGCGCGATCACCCAGGTGTTCTTCGACAACGACCTCTATTTCCGCTATCTCGACCGCGTGCGGGCGCGCGGCATCGACATCCCGATCGTGCCGGGCATCATGCCCATGCACAATTTCAAGCAGGCGAGAGCCTTCGTCACCCGCGCCGGCACCACCGTGCCGGACTGGTTCGCCGCGAAATTCGAAGGCCTCGATGACGACGCCGAGACCCGCAAGCTGGTGGCCGCAACCGTCGCGGCCGGCCAGGTCCAGAAGCTCGCCAAGCACGGCGTCGACACCTTCCATTTCTACACCATGAACCGCGCCGATCTCGTGTTCGCGATCAGCCATTTGCTCGGCATCCGTGCCAAGAGCGCTCAGAAGGCTGCGTAAGAGAAAATGACCGTACCCGTTTCCGCCAAGCGAACTGCCCTGCTCAACGCCGCGCGCGAGCGAATTCTCGTGCTCGACGGCGCCATGGGCACGATGATTCAGAACCTGCAGTTCGACGAGACCGCCTTCCGCGGCGAGCGCTTCAAGGACTTTCATCGCGACCTGCGCGGCAACAACGATTTGTTGATCCTGACCCAGCCGCAGGCGATCGAGGACATTCACGCGGCGTATTTGCGCGCGGGAGCCGACATCGTCGCGACCAATACCTTCTCCACGACCTCGATCGCGCAGGCCGATTATGACCTCATCGACATCGTCTACGAGATGGCGCGCGAAGGCGCCCGCCTCGCCGGCAATGCCGCGCGGCGCGTCGAGGCGGAGGACGGCAAGCCGCGTTTCGTCGCGGGCGCCATCGGTCCGACCAACCGCACCGCCTCGATCTCCCCCGACGTGTCCAACCCCGGCTACCGCGCCGTCACCTTCGACGATTTGCGCAAATCCTATGGCGAGCAGATCCGTGGCATGCTCGACGGCGGCGTCGACCTGCTGCTGGTCGAGACCATCTTCGACACGCTGAACGCCAAGGCGGCGCTCTATGCGATCGCCGAGATCACCGAAGAACGCGGCATCGACATGCCCGTGATGGTGTCGGGCACCATCACCGACAAATCCGGACGCCTGCTCTCGGGCCAGATGCCGGAAGCGTTCTGGCATTCGGTGCGGCACGCAAACCCCGTCACCATCGGCTTCAACTGCGCGCTCGGCGCAGAAGATCTGCGCGCGCATATCGCCGATATCGGTCGTGTCGCCGACACGCTGGTGTGTGCCTATCCAAACGCCGGCCTGCCCAACGAGTTCGGCCAGTATGACGAGACGCCGGAATACATGGCGCGCCTCGTCGGCGAGTTCGCGCGCGACGGCCTCGTCAACATCGTCGGCGGCTGCTGCGGCACCACGCCGGACCATATCGCGGCGATCGCCGCTGCGGTCGCCCCGCACAAGCCGCGCATCGTGCCGGAGATCGAACCGCGCCTGCGGCTCTCCGGCCTCGAGCCCTTCATCCTGACCGACGCAATCCCGTTCGTGAACGTCGGCGAGCGCACCAACGTCACGGGCTCTGCCCGTTTCCGCAAGCTGATCACCGCTGGCGACTACACGGCGGCGCTGCAGGTCGCGCGCGACCAGGTCGAGAACGGCGCGGTAGTTATCGACGTCAACATGGACGAGGGCCTGCTCGACTCTGAAGCCGCGATGGTGACCTTCCTCAACCTCGTCGCCGCCGAGCCCGACATCGCCCGCGTCCCCGTGATGGTAGACTCCTCCAAGTTCTCGGTGATCGAAGCCGGCCTGAAGTGCGTGCAGGGCAAGCCGGTCGTCAACTCGATCTCAATGAAGGAAGGCGAGGAGAAGTTCATTCACGAGGCCAAGATCGCCCGCCGTCATGGCGCGGCTGTCGTCGTGATGGCGTTCGACGAGGTCGGCCAGGCCGATACGTTCGCGCGCAAGACCGAGATCTGCAAGCGCGCCTACGACATCCTGGTGAACAAGGTCGGCTTCCCGCCTGAAGACATCATCTTCGATCCCAACGTCTTCGCGATCGCGACCGGCATTGAGGAGCACAACAATTACGGCGTCGACTTCATCGAGGCGACGCGCTGGATCCGCCGGAACCTGCCTGGCGCGCACATCTCGGGCGGCGTCTCCAATCTGTCGTTCTCGTTCCGCGGCAACGAGCCGGTGCGCGAGGCCATGCACTCGGTGTTCCTGTATCACGCCATCAAGGCGGGCATGGACATGGGCATCGTCAATGCCGGCCAGATGATCGTCTATGACGACATCGATCCTGAGCTGCGGCAGGTGTGCGAGGACGTCGTCCTCAACCGCGATCCGGGCGCGTCCGAGCGCCTGCTGGCGCTGGCCGAGAAGTTCCGCGGCAACAAGACCCAGACCAAGGAGGCCGATCTCGCCTGGCGCGAATGGCCGGTGGAGAAACGGCTGTCGCATTCGCTGGTGCATGGAATCACCGAGTTCATCGAGCAGGACACCGAAGAGGCGCGCAAGCAGTCCTCGCGTCCGCTCGACGTGATCGAGGGCCCGCTGATGGCCGGCATGAACGTGGTCGGCGACCTCTTCGGCGACGGCAAGATGTTCCTGCCACAGGTGGTGAAATCCGCCCGCGTCATGAAGCAGGCAGTGGCCTGGCTGATGCCGTTCATGGAAGAAGAGAAGGCGCGCAACCTCGCCAACGGCGTCGGCACGGAGGGCTCATCGTCCGCCGGCAAGATCGTGCTCGCAACCGTCAAGGGCGACGTCCACGACATTGGCAAGAACATCGTCGGCATCGTGCTCCAGTGCAACAATTTCGAGGTCATCGATCTCGGCGTGATGGTGCCCGCCGCCAAGATCGTCGAGACGGTGAAGGCGGAGAAGGCCGACATCGTCGGTCTCTCCGGCCTGATCACGCCCTCGCTCGACGAGATGGCGTTCTTCGCCGGCGAACTGCAGCGCGAGGGCCTCAAGCTGCCGCTGCTGATCGGCGGCGCCACCACGAGCCGCGTGCATACCGCCGTCAAGATCGACCCGAGCTATCGCGCCGGCCCCGTCGTGCATGTCAACGACGCCAGCCGCGCCGTCAGCGTTGCGTCCTCGCTGCTCTCGCCCGAGAAGCGCGACGCCTATGCCGCCGAGGTACGTGCCGAATACGCCAAGATCTCGGACGCGCATCTGCGCGCGCAGGCCGACAAGAAGCGGCTGAAGCTGGAAGCCGCCCGCGCCAATCGCGTGCCGGTGGACTTCGCCAAGAACAAGCCGGTGAAGCCGACCTTCCTCGGCATCCGCAGCTTTGACGACTACGACCTCGCCGAGCTGGTCGATTGCATCGACTGGACGCCGTTCTTCCAGACCTGGGAGCTCGCGGGGCGCTTCCCCGCCATCCTCGACGACGCCAAGGTCGGCGAGGTCGCGCGCTCGCTCTACGATGACGCGCGCAAGATGCTCGACACCATCGTCAAGGAAAAATGGTTCCGGGCGCGCGCGACGATCGGCTTCTGGCCGGCGAACGCCGAAGGCGACGACATCGCGGTCTATGCCGATGAGAGCCGCACGAAGAAGATCGCGACGCTGCACACGCTGCGTCAACAGCTCGAGAAGCGCGAAGGCCGCTTCAACGCGGCGCTCGCCGACTTCGTCGCGCCTGCGGGCGTGCCCGACTATGTCGGCGGCTTCGTCGTCACGGCCGGCATCGGCGAGGACGCGGTCGCCGATCGCTTCAAGATGGCCAACGACGATTACTCCTCGATCCTGTGCAAGGCGCTGGCCGATCGGCTCGCCGAAGCCTTCGCCGAGCGCATGCATGCGCGCGTGCGCCGCGAGTTCTGGGCTTACGCGCCCGACGAGGCGCTCTCCAACGACGAGCTGATCCTCGAGAAGTATCAGGGCATCCGCCCCGCGCCGGGCTATCCTGCGCAGCCCGACCACACCGAGAAGGCGACGCTGTTCGAGCTGCTCGATGCGGAAGCGACCTGCGGCGTGAAGCTGACCGAGAGCTTTGCGATGTGGCCAGGCTCCAGCGTGTCCGGGCTCTATTTCGCCAGCCCCGAGAGCTATTATTTCGGCGTCGGCAAGATCGAGCGCGACCAGGTCGAGGACTACGCCGCGCGCAAGGGCATGAGCGTCGCGGAAGCCGAGCGCTGGCTCGCGCCGGTGCTGAACTACATCCCGTCGCGAGAGGACAGTGACAAGGCCTTTGCGGCAACGGCGGCGAACGACGAGACGTCGAAGGATCTCGCCTCGCATCCGCCGGGCTGCACCTGCGCGGTGCATCTGGTCTGGCAGAAGAAGCGCGCGGGCGCGGGATAGGCCCCGCTCTGGCTACAAAACCAAAAATCTGAAAAACAACCCCATGCACAGTAGCGATGGGGTTGAAAAGATTGAGCGATTTCGGGCCCCCCGAGGCCGCATTTGCAGCGTCGGGCAAAACACCTGTAATATTCCATCATCGCCCGCCGCGTCAGCACTCCGTCAGATGCCACGTGCTCCGATCTCGTGTACCGGATGGGATACGACAAACATCCGGCCGGCGCGCGGGAGGGCGGCATTCGTAATCATCTGAAAATCCTGGGCTCCTGCCTCGTGATGATTGGCGGGATCTTCGTCTTGCATCATGCAGTCCCGCTCGATGCGGCGGTGGCCGAGATTGCGCAGCAACCGTCCAAGTCAAATGATGCCAGCGGAACCATGCAAACCGTCACAAAGCTCCTCGCCCAACCCCGCTCGCCGTCGCGCGATGACCAGCTCTATTTGGCCGCGGTAGCCCTGTTCAAGGCGATCGAGGCAGGCGAGGCACCGGTCGAGAGTCGCGCCACGCTGGCAAGGGCGCTGCATGAGGTCGCGCTCGGCGGGCACGCCAACGCCTGGGTCGACTATGGCCGCTGCCTCTGGAACGGCTGGGGCGTGCCGCGCGATCGCGACGCCGCGATCGCTGCCTACAAACGCGCGGCCGAACTCGGCTCGGATTACGGCGCCTATCTCACCGCCTATAATCTCTATTGGACGTTCAGGAAATATGACGACGCCTATGCTTACGCGCAGAAGGCGCTTGCAGGCGACGACCCCGATGGCGCCGTGCGCTACCTGCTAGGGCTGATGGCCTACAACGGTCGCGGACAACCGAAGGACGTAGCCAAGAGCCTTGCATTGCATCTCGAAGCGGCCAAGCGCGGCAACGCCGATGCCTATTTCGAGCTGTTCGTCTATGCGATGCAAGGCATCGGTGACCGCGACAAGGCAGTGTTCTACCTGAAGCAGGCCGGACAACGCGACCAGCCGCGCGCCTCCGCCAATCTCGGCGCGCTCCATGCCACCGGGCAATTGCCCGGCATCGAGAAGGATCTCGGCGAGTCCATCCGCTGGTACAAGCGCGCCGCCGATCTCGGCGTCGGCCGCGCCGCCGCAGCGCTCGGCGTGATGGCGACGCGCGGCGAAGGGATGGCGAAGGACCCGGATGCCGCGGAGGCGTACTTCCATCGTGCCGAGGATTTGGGGTTTGAACTGGACGAGTATCTGCGGACGAACGGCGTGACGCGGCGGAAGTAGTCGCCCCCGTCATTCCGGGGGGCGCCAAAGCGCGAACTCTGGATGACGGACTAAAGCGCGATGAATCGTCATCTCACTTTGGCTTGCTGCTTAAGTGTGATCTTTTCGAAAGACCGCTTCGCACTTTTCCGGCTCATGATCTAGGAAACCCAAGCCCCAGCCGCGATCCCCATCCTCCCCTGGAGGGAGAGGATCGGTGCGCACGCAGCGTAGCGGAATGCGGACCGAGGTGGGGTGACGGTCCCTCCGCATTCAACAGCGCCCGTGTTGAGAGATCACCCCACCCCGCTCGCGCTTCGCGCGATCGACCCTCCCCCTCCAGGGGAGGGTAAGTGCGCATCATCCCTTCGGCGGGGACAGCGGCTGCACGATCTCCCTGAACGGCGCGATAGCTTCGCAGCGCTCGGCATGCGCAGCCAGCGCCGGGTAACGCGACGCGTCGAACAGCTGCGGATGCGCCTCGCGGGTGAAGCGGACGACGCAGGCCACCGCGATGTCGGCGTGGCCGATGCGGCCGCCCAGCCAGTACGGCGTCGTCACCTTGGCGCGCTCGGCCTCCAGCACTTTCAGCACGTCGCCAATCTGCGCCTGGCAACGCTCGACCCACAGCGCGAGCTGCTCCTTCCGCAGCACGCGCTCATAGAGCAGGCTCACCGCCTTGTCGCCGAGACCGGAAGCGAGCGCGCAGATGCGCAAATGCTTCCGCCGCTCAGTGCCGCTGCGCGGCAGCATCGCCTTCTCTGGCCCGACAAGTTCGTCGAGATAATCCAAAATGACCGTGCTCTCGATCAGCGCCTCGCCGTCGTCGAGCACCAGGGTCGGCACCCGCCGCAGCGGATTATAGGGCGCGATCTGGTCGGCATCGCCGAAGGTCGACCACGGCCGGTGCTCGAAAGCGAGCCCGTAAAGCCGCAGCGCAATCGCGACGCGGCGGACGAAGGGGGAATCATATTGGCCGATCAGGAACATGGTTCTTGCTCTTCCAAGCGGTTGGACACGGCGGGGCCGTCCAGTCTCCACGACCTGATCGGCGCGGCGCAAGAAATATCTCGGAAATGGAGCATTGCACCGGCTGCAACGTCGCCGGCGATGGCGCTGCGCGCTCAGAGGCCGTCCTGGATCGAGCGCTTGATGGCGGCAATCGCGGTCTCGTTGCGCTTGTACATCGTCCACTGCTTGATGCGTTTGGCGCGCACCAGCTTGGCGGCGGTCAGCACCCGCATGTGCTCGCTCACCGTCGGCGCGCTGACGCCGAGCTTTTCGGCGATCAGCAATCCGCAGACGCCGTCCTCGACCAGGTCGCCATCGGCCTGCTCGCGAAAATGCTTCCGGGGATCCCGCAGCCATTCCAGGATCTGCAGGCGACGTTCGTTGGCGAGCGCGCGCAGGGCGACGGCAAACTTCATTTAGCCATTTTGCTAATTACCTAATTGATGTCAACTCTCCGATGCGCTATTCTGGACGGCATCATGACAGCGACAATGGACATCACACGGGAGCGGATCGCGGCGACCGAAGCGGTCATCCGTCCGCATATCAGGCGCACGCCCCTTCTTCGGGCCGATCTCGCCGATTTCGGCCTGCCCGCGGCGCCCCTCACGTTCAAGCTCGAGATGCTGCAGCATTCGGGATCGTTCAAGGCGCGCGGCGCCTTCGCCAATCTGTTGCTGCGGCAGGTGCCGCAGGCCGGTGTCGTCGCCGCATCCGGCGGCAACCACGGCGCGGCCGTCGCCTATGCGGCGCAGCGGCTCGGCATCCCCGCCACGATCTTCGTGCCCGACATCACCTCACCGGCGAAGGCCGAGCGGATCAGGGGTTATGGCGCCAAGCTCGTGATCGCGGGCAGCCGCTACGCCGATGCGCTCGCCGCGAGCGAGGCGCACGTCGCGCAGACCGGCGCGCTGGCCGTCCATGCCTACGACCAGGCCGAAACCCTGCTCGGCCAGGGCAGCGTCGGACTGGAGCTGGAGCAGGATGCGCCGGGCATCGACACGCTGCTGGTGGCGGTCGGCGGCGGCGGACTGATCGGCGGCATTGCGGCGTGGTACGCCGGCCGGACGCGCATCGTCGCGGTCGAGCCGGAGCAATCGCCGACCCTGCACGCCGCGTTCGCGGCGGGCGCTCCGGTCGATGCGCCGGCCGGCGGTATCGCCGCCGACAGCCTTGCGCCGCGGCGCGTCGGCGAGTTGATGTTTCCGGTCGCGCGCGCCCATGTCGAGCGCGTCGTCCTGGTCAGCGACGATGCGATCCGGCAGGCCCAGGCCGCCCTGTGGTCGCGCTTGCGTCTCGTCGCCGAGCCCGGCGGCGCAGCGGCATTTGCCGCGGTGCTCTCCGGCCGCTATCGTCCCGCGACCGGTGAACGCGTCGCGGTTCTGCTCTGCGGCGCCAACACCAATGCGGTGAATTTCGACAGTTGAGCGGGAATGACATGACAAGGCCGCGTGCACTGATCCTGATATCGATCCTGCTGCCGATGGCCGGTGTCGCCTACGCGCAGGACCGCCCGATCGGCTTCTTGACGCCGTCGAAGAACATCGCCTGCCAATTCTTCACCGACAATGGTCAGGGCGTGCTCCGCTGCGACCTCATGAACATCGAGAGCCGCCCGCACCGTCCCGCCGATTGCGAGCTCGACTATGGCCACGCCTTCGAGATGAGCGCGAAGGGAGCCGCAGGGCGCATCTGCGCCGGTGACACCGTGATGGACGCCTCGCTGCCGGTGCTGGCCTATGGCGAGGCGTGGCAGCGCGGAGGATTCACATGCCGGTCGGAGCAGACGGGTTTGACGTGTTTCAACGCGATGCAGCGGGGGTTTTCGCTGGCTCGGGCAGAACAGAGGTTGTTTTGAGGAGTAGCTGCATGGAGTGCAGCGGAATACGGGGACGCCGTCCCGGATTGCGCTGCGCTCCATCCGGGCTACAAGTGCTGCCACAAGTTCAGCCGTCATCCTGAGGCGCGAGCCTTGCGATGCGCGAGCAGCGCGAGGGGAGCCTCGAAGGATGGGCCACGGGCGCTTGCGGCCCATCCTTCGAGGCGCGCAAGAGCGCGCACCTCAGGATGACGACGAAGCGTGTGGCAGCGGACGATCCTAGCCGACACGAGCAAAGCGAGATGCGGTGACGCTCCCCTGATTGCGTTCGCCTCCGACCGGCGGCGAGCCAGCCGCTCATCTGGGTTACGCTCGCTCGCGCATCATTCAATGACCGGCACATGCTTCGCCGCCGTCCGCGGTGCCGTGCCGTCAAGGCGTGGATCGTCGGCGATCTCGATCTGGCGCCGGAATGGGCGGAAGCCGGAGCGCTGGTAGAACGCGACGGCGGATGGATGATCGAGCGTGCAGGTGTGCACCCAGACGCGGCGGACGTCCCGCGACCAGGCGCGCTCCAGCGCGCGGTTCATCAGGAAGCGCGCGGCGCCAGTGCCGATCAGGGGTGCGGTGACGCCGAAATAGACCAGCTCGCACTGGCCGGGCTCGCGGAAGTCGAGCTCGAGCAGGCCTTCGTCGCGGCCGTGCGCGACCAGTGCGTAGATCTCGATATCAGGCGCGTGGATGATTGCGGCAAGCTCGGTGTCGGTCATGCGGGCGCGCGAGAACCATAACCAGTCCTCGCCGACGCGGCGGAAGAGGTCGCGGTACCAAGGAAGCGTGGGGGCGTCGACCTTGCGCAGGGTCCAGACGCCGGTGGGATCGTCGCGGCGCGCGGGCGGCGCGGTCATCTCCAGATGGGTGACGACGGCGGCGATCTTGCCAGCAGGCACATCGGAATAGCCGTCGGGGAGGATCATTCTTTGTTACCTGGCTTCAAAGCGCGAGACTGCAGAGCTTACGCTCAACACTTCATCGTCGTCCCGGACAAGCGCGCCTTAAGTGCGCGCTGGATCCGGGACCTCCGCGCGAGCGCTTGCGCTCGTCGCGATAACCACAGGAAGTGGTTTGGCGACGATCGATCGTTCGGGATTGGCTCCGCCTGCCATCGACAGACCTCGCGGTATGGGTCCCTGCGCCCGTGCGCAATTGCGCACTAGGCAGGGACGACGATTTGGATGGTGGCGTATCAGCCCTCCCCCTCATCGCTCGCCAGCACGCCCTTCACCGCCCTCGCCCAGCCCGCGAGCTTCCGCTCACGCGTCGCCTGGCTCATGTTCGGCTTGAAGCGGTGCTCGAGGCGCCAGTTGTCGGCGAATTTGGTCGGCTCGGGATAGACGCCGGCCTGGAGGCCGGCGAGGTAGGCGGCGCCCAGCGCTGTCGTCTCCTGGATCACGGGGCGATCGACGGGCGCGTCCAGCAAATCCGCGAGGCGCTGCATGGTCCAGTCGGAGGCGGTCATGCCGCCGTCGACGCGGAGCACGACGCTGGCGGTTTCCGAGCTTGGCCAGTCGGCGCGCATCGCGGCCCAGAGGTCAAAAGTCTGGTAGCAGACGCTTTCGAGCGCGGCATGGGCAAGCTCGGCGGGGCCGGTGTTGCGGGTGAGGCCGAACAGGGCGCCGCGAACGCGCGGATTCCAATAGGGCGCGCCCATGCCGACGAAAGCCGGAACGAGATAGACGCTCTGCATGGAGTCGGACTGATCCGCGAGCGGGCCGGTCTCGGCGGCGTGCTTGATGATGCCGAGGCCGTCGCGCAGCCATTGCACGGCTGAGCCGGCGACGAAGATCGAGCCTTCGAGCGCGTAAGTGCGTTTGCCATCGAGCTGATAGGCGACGGTGGTGAGCAGCTTGTTCTTCGAGACAACAGGCGTGGTGCCGGTGTTGAGCAGCGCAAAGCAGCCGGTGCCGTAGGTCGACTTCATCATGCCCGGGCGGAAGCAGGCCTGGCCGATGGTGGCGGCCTGCTGGTCGCCGGCGATGCCTGAGATCGCAATCGCACCGCCGAACAGATCGGGCGTGCTTTCGCCGAAACGGGCGGAGGAATCCTTCACCTCGGGCAGCATCGAGCGCGGCACGCCGATGATCTCCAGCAGTTCGTCGTCCCATTGGCCGGTGTGGATGTTGAACAGCAGCGTGCGTGAGGCGTTGGTGGCGTCGGTGGCGTGCACCTTGCCGCCGGTGAGGCGCCAGAGCAGATAGCAATCGACCGTGCCGAACATCAGTTCGCCGCGCGCGGCGCGCGCCCGGGCGCCGGGGACGTGGTCGAGGATCCAGGCGACCTTGGTGCCGGAGAAATAGGGATCGATGATCAGCCCGGTCTTTTGCGAGATCACGGGCTCGCGGCCGTCGGCCTTGAGCTTGGCGCAGATGTCGGCGGTGCGGCGGTCCTGCCAGACGATGGCGCGGTGCACGGCCTGACCCGTCGCGCGGTCCCACACCACGGTGGTCTCGCGCTGGTTGGTGATGCCGATCGCGGCGACGTCCTTCGCGGTGATGCCGGCCTGCTCGATCGCCTCGCGGCAGACCATCACGGTCGAGGTCCAGATGTCCTCAGGCTCGTGCTCGACCCAGCCCGAGGCCGGAAAATGCTGCGGAAACTCCTGCTGCGCCTTCGCCGCGATGGATATGTCGCCGCGAAACACGATGGCGCGCGAGGAGGTGGTGCCCTGGTCGATGGCGAGGACGAAAGACATGGCGGCTTACCCTGGCGTTATCCCGGAGGGGATCATTGTGTCGCGCCAAAGAAAACGGGATTGCCGGCAAGAGGTCAAGGCGGGTCTCCCTTACCCTCCCCTGGAGGGGGAGGGTCGACCGCGCAGCGCGCGGGCGGGGTGGGGTGAAGCCACGAAGGCGGTCTCTCCTTCCTTCTAGAAAGAGCTCTCGCCCCCATCCGCAAGCACCGAATTCGCGGACAGTCTGTCACCCCACCCCGCTACGCATTCCGCTTCGCTGCATGCGTAGCGACCCTCCCCCTCCAGGGGAGGGTAAGACGACAGCGAACTGCAAGCTAGGTTCTGCGGTGCTTCAAGGGGGCGGCTTCCGCCTCGCGCGATCCATACAGCTCGACATAGATGCGCTCGAGCACTGCCGTCAGGTCGCTCCCGATCTCAGAATTCCAGAATCGGATGACTCGATAGCCTTCGTTCTCGAGCCAACCTTGACGCGCGAGATCGCGGGCAGCCGTATCGTCTTCATTGTGATGCCCGCCGTCGAGCTCGATGATGAGCCGCTTGGCCGGGCAGAAGAAATCGACCACGTACGGACCAATTGGCGCTTGCCGGCGGAAGTGCGAGCCGTCCATCGGAAGCTCCTTGAGGGCGCGCCACAGGATCCGTTCGTGCGGCGTGCTGTTCGCTCTCAACTTCTTCGCGGCGGCGCGTCGGATCGATGTTGAGACCATTTGCGTGGCTTCACCCCACCCCGCTCGCGCGTTTGCGCGAGCGACCACGGGCGAGCTACGCTCGTCCCGGACCCTCCAGGGGAGGGTAAGGGAAACGCGCCCGCGTTACAATTGCAAGTGGTGGACCGGCTACACCGCAGCCGTGGTCACGCCGCCGTCGATGACGATGGTCTGGCCGGTCATGAAGCTCGAGGCATCGGAAGCCAGATACGCCACTGCGCCGGCGATTTCGTCGGGTTCGCCGATGCGGCGCAGCGGCGTGGTGGCGGTGCGGCGCTTCAGCATGGCTTCGTCTTCCCACAGCGCGCGGGCGAAATCGGTTTTGACGAGGCCGGGCGCGATGCAGTTGACGCGGACGCCTTTCGGGCCCCACTCGCCGGCGAGCGAGCGGCAAAGCGCGAAATCGGCCGCTTTCGAGATACCGTAGGCGCCGATCACGGTGGAACCACGCAAGCCCCCGATCGAGGAGATGATGACGACGGAGCCGTTGCCACGCTCGGCCATTTGCGGAATCGCGAGCGCGGAGAGCCAGATGTTGCTCTTGACGTTGCTCCCCATGATTTTGTCGAAGGCCTCGTCGGTGATGTCGAGCAGCGGGCCGTAATAGGGATTCACTGCGGCATTGCAGACGAGGATGTCGATCTTGCCGTAATGCCTGGTCGCGCCCGCGATCAGCGCCTCGACCTCGGCCTTGCGCGCGATGTTGCAGGGGATGACGGTGGCATCGCCGCCGGAAGCGATGATGCCGTCGACGACCTCTCGGCAGGCGTCGGCTTTGCGTGAGGAAACCACGACCTTGGCGCCGAGTTTCGCCAGCAGTTCGGCGGAAGAGCGGCCGATGCCGCGGCTGGAGCCGGTGACCACGGCGACCTTGCCGGTGAGATCGAACGGGGTGTTCTTCATTGTTGTTGCCTCCGTTGATTGAACTTGCTCGGTGTCATCGTCCGGCTTGGCNGGGCGATCCAGTATTCCAGAGGCGGCGCGGCTTGAATCGAGAAGCCGCGGCGTACTGGATCCCCGCTTTCGCGGGGGATGACAGTCGTTGCTTGGCCTCAGATCAACCCGCCACCATCGGCGACGCGGCGCTGGTGGTAATCGGTGTCGCCGAACGAGTTCTCGATCATGGTGAGGCGCTTGAAGTAGTGGCCGATCTTCGCCTCCATGGTCATGCCGATGCCGCCGTGGAGCTGGATGGCCTGCTGTCCGACGAATTTCAGCGACTTGCCGATCTGCACCTTGGCCGCGGCGATGGCGTTGGAGCGCTCGTTGGCGTTCTCGAAATCGTTCGCCATGGTCGCGAACATCGACATCGAGCGCGCCTGCTCGGCCGCCACGAACATGTCGGACGCCCGGTGCTGCAGCGACTGGAATGAGCCGATCGCGACGCCGAACTGCTTTCGGGTCTTGATGTACTCGACCGTGGTCTTGAGCGATTCGTCCATCAGGCCGACCGCCTCGGCGCAGAGCGCGACGCGAGCTTCATCGACGACACGCTCGATCAGCGCCAGCGAATCCTCGGGATTGCCGAGCACGGCATCGGGGCCGATTTCGACACCGGTGAGCGTGATGTCGGCGGCGTGCAGGCCGTCCTGGGTCGGGTAGGACTTCCTGGTCACGCCCTTGGCACTCGCCGGCACCAGGAACACGCCGATGCCGTTTCTGTCGCGGCGCTCGCCCTTGGTGCGCGCGGTGACAATCAAGGTGTCGGCATTCTCGCCGTTGAGCACGACGAATTTTTCGCCGTCGATGACCCAGCCGTCGCCCTTCTTCTTCGCCGTGGTCGAGACGTCGAAGAGATCGTAACGCGAGTTCTTCTCGAGCTGGGCGAACGCCAGCGTCTTGCTGCCGTCGATGATCCCGGGCACGTGCGCGGCCTTCTGCGCGTCGGTGCCGGCATGGCGCAGGAAGCCGCCGCCGATCACGACCGTTGCCAGATACGGCTCGAGCACCAGCGCCTTGCCGAGCGCCTCCATCACGATCATGGTCTCGACGCCGCCGCCGCCGAAGCCGCCGTCGGCCTCGCTGAACGGCAGGCCGAGCAGGCCCTGCTCGGCAAGCTTGAGCCAGACGGTTTTGCTCCAGCCGCCCTTCTCCTTCATGTACTTCTTGCGCTGCTCGAAATCGTAGGAATCGGTCAGCAGGCCGTCGATGCTTTCCTTGAGAAGCCGCTGCTCCTCGTTCAGGTCAAAATCCATGTTTCTCTCCAAATCGGCGGGAATTGCCCTGCCGTCGCCTCACCCTCAGACGTCATCCCCGCGAAGGCGGGGATCCAGTAAACGCAGCCGCCTGCCGTACTCACGACCGCCGCGGCGTACTGGGTCCCCCGCCTTCGCGGGGGACGACACCGTCATTGTTGACTCACAGCCCCAGCACCGCCTTGGCGATGATGTTGCGCTGGATCTCGTTGGAGCCGCCGTAGATCGAGACCTTGCGGTTGTTGAAGTAGCTCGGCGCGATCTGGGCGGTCCAGTCCATGGCTTCGTTCGAGCCGTCGTCGCCATGCACGTCGTAGGGCGCGGCGAAGGGGCCGATCACTTCCATCAGCAGCTCGGTGGTGGTCTGCTGGATCTCGGAGCCCTTGATCTTCAGCACCGAGGAGGCCGGATTGGGCTTGCCCTTGCCGTGCTTGCCTTCGTCGGCGACGACGCGGAGCTGAGTGAGTTCCAGCGCCTTCAGCTCGATCTCGCAAGCCGCGAGCTTCTCGCGGAACGCGGCGTCCTGGATGATCGGCTTGCCGCCGGATTCGACCTTGCCGGCGAGATCGCGGATGCGGCGCAGCCGCTCCTTGGAGACGCCGACGCGGGCGATGCCGGTGCGCTCATTGCCGAGCAGGAATTTTGCGTAGTCCCAGCCCTTGTTCTCCTCGCCGATCAAATTCTCGTAGGGAACTTCGACGTCGTCGAAGAACACCTCGTTGACCTCGACGCCGCCGTCGATGGTCTGGATCGGGCGCACCGTGACGCCTTTCGACTTCATCGAGAACACGATGAAGGAGATGCCCATCTGCTTCTTGGCGCCGGGATCGGTGCGGCAGAGGCAGAAGATCATGTCGGCGTGCTGGGCGAGCGTGGTCCAGGTCTTCTGGCCGTTGATGATCCACTTGTCGCCCTTGCGCTCAGCCTTGGTCTTGAGCGAGGCAAGGTCGGAGCCGGAGCCCGGCTCGGAGAAGCCCTGGCACCACCAATCATCGACATTGGCAATGCGCGGCAGATATTGCTTCTTCTGCTCCTCGTTGCCGAAGGTGTAGATGACGGGGCCGACCATGCTGACGCCGAAGGCGAGCGGCTGCGGCGCCGGATAGGACTGCAGCTCCTCGTTGAAGATGTAGTGCTGCACGCTGGTCCAGCCGGTGCCGCCATATTGCTTGGGCCAGTGGCTGACGCCCCAGCCCTTCTTGTTGAGGATGCGCCACCACGTCACCATCTCGTCCTTGCTGAGGTGACGCCCCTCGACCATCTTGCGCCGCGTATCCGGCGGCACGTTGTCGCGGAAGAACTGCCGCACTTCCTCGCGAAACGCCTGCTCTTCTTTCGTGAATGCGAGATCCATCGGATCCTCCTGTGAATTACTGCAAAACCTCGAACAAGCCAGCCGCGCCCATGCCGCCGCCGACGCACATGGTGACCACCGCATATTTCGCCTTGCGGCGGCGGCCTTCGATCAAAGCGTGGCCGGTGAGGCGCGCGCCGGACATGCCGTAGGGATGGCCGACCGCGATCGCGCCGCCGTCGACGTTGATCTTGTCAGGGTCGATGCCGAGCTTGTCGCGGCAATACAGCACCTGCACCGCGAAGGCTTCGTTCAGCTCCCAGAGACCGATGTCGTCGACGGTGAGGCCATGGCGCTTAAGCAGGCGCGGCACGGCGAAAACCGGGCCGATGCCCATCTCGTCCGGCTCGCAGCCGGCGGAGACGAAGCCGCGGAAGATGCCGAGCGGCTTGAGGCCGCGCTTCGAGGCTTCCTTGTCGCTCATGATGACGGAGGCGCTGGCGCCGTCGGAGAGCTGACTGGCATTACCGGCGGTGATCGAAAAGCCCTCACCGCGCACGGGCTTGAGGCCGGCGAGGCCTTCGATCGTGGTCTCGGGGCGCGGACCTTCGTCCTGCGACAGCGTGACGTCCTTCATCGACACGGCGCCGGTCGCCTTGTCGGTGACCGCCATCTGCGTCGTGATCGGCGCGATCTCCTCCTTGAACTTGCCGCCCTGCTGGGCGGCCGCAGTGCGGCGCTGGCTCTCCAGCGAATACTCGTCCTGCTGCTCCCGCGAAATGCCGTAGCGTTTGGCGACGATCTCCGCGGTGTCGATCATGGGCATGTAGACCTCGCCCTTGATCTTGAGCAGCGCCGGGTCCTGGGCGTGGAAGCCGTTCATCTTGTCGTTCTGCACGAGGCTGATCGACTCGCCGCCGCCGCCGACCGCGATCTCGACGCCGTCGAAGATCACCGAGCGCGCGGCGAGCGCGATCGCCTGCAGGCCGGAGGCGCATTGCCGGTCGATCGTGGTGCCGGCGACGGTGACGGGAAGGCCGGCGCGCAGCAGCGCCTTGCGCGCGATGTTGCCGCCGGTCGCGCCCTGCTGCAGCGCCGCGCCCATCACGACGTCCTCGATCTCCTTCGGATCGACCTTGGCACGCGCGACGGCTTCGCCGATGGCGTGGCCGAGCAGGGTTGCGCCCTCGGTGGCATTGAGCGCGCCGCGATAGGCCTTGCCGATCGGGGTTCGGGCGGTGGAAACGATGACGGCGTCGGTCAAGAACGAGCTCCTGATGCGGTTTTAGTGGATTGTGACGGTTTCTGCTGCTGGCGCAATTCGTGGCGCGACAATTTTCCGACCGGCGTACGCGGCAGATCGTCGACGAACTCGACCTCGGCCGGCAATTCGTGCTTGCCGAGCTTGCCGGCGAGCTGCGCGCGCAGCTCGTCGAGCGTGAACGGCTTTGTGTCCGGCTTCAGCTTGATGAAAGCTTTGGCGGCCTCGCCGCGATACTGGTCTGGGATGCCGAGCACGACCACCTCGTGCACGCCAGGAATGGTGTAGATCGCCTGCTCGATCATCTGCGGATAAACGTTGAAGCCGCCGGAGATGATCATGTCCTTCTTGCGGTCGACCAGGAAGAAATAGCCGTCGGTGTCGACATAGCCGATGTCGCCGGTGAGGAAGCGGCCGTCGACGAAGGCGTCCGTGGATCCCTCCGGCTTGTTCCAGTAGCCCCTGGTGACGTTCGGGCCCTTGATGCGGATTTCCCCGACTTCGCCCGGCGCAAGCACGCGCTTGGGATCATCGAGAGCGACGACGTCGAGCTCGATGCCGGGCAGCATCAGGCCGATCGAGCCGGGCTTGTCCGGCCCCGTCGGCGGATGTCCGGTGCCGGGCGAGCAGGTCTCGGTCATGCCCCAGCCGCTGCGCAGCTTCTTGCCGACCTTGCGCTCGAAGAAGCTCGCGACCTCCACCGGCAGCGGCGCGCCGCCGGAGCCGATGGTGGCGAGCGAGGAGAAGTCGCGCTTGTCCAGATCCGGCAGCGCGGCGATCGCGATCCACATCGTCGGCACGCCCGGAAAATACGTCGCGCGCTTGACCTCGATGTCGCGCATGACGGCTTCGACGTCGAAGCGCTGATGCAGCGAGACCAGATTGCCGCGGCTGAGCGAGGACAGCAGCACCACGGTCAGCGCGTAGATGTGGAACAGCGGCAGCACGCAGATGACGCGCTCGATCGTCTCGTCGCGCGCGGCGCGCGCCGGCTTGCCCCAGACGTCGTAGATCGACACCGCCGAGGTGAGATTGCCGTGGGTGAGCATCGCACCCTTGGGCAGACCGGTGGTGCCGCCGGTATATTGCAGCAGCGCGACGTCGTCGGCCGTTACGACAGGCCACGCCGCCGGCGCGGTCGCGCCCTCAGTGAAGGCCTTGAAGGTGACGATGCGGGGATCATCCGGGATCGCCGCCTGCGGCGTGCCGATCTTGCCCCAATGATCGTCCTCGCAGACGACGAGACGGTCGATCAGCCCCTTCTCCAAAAACTTCAGCGCGGTCGGCAGCAGCGCCGCAAGGTTCGAGGTGACCAGCAGGCGCGAGCCGGAGTCCGAGATCTTGTGCGTCAGCGCGATCTCGCCGTCGAGCGGCGACAGATGCGCGAGGCGGGCGCCTGCCTTCAGCGCGCCGAAGAAATTGACGGGATGGTCCGGCGAGTTGCCCAGAAACAGCGCGATGGACGTTCCCTTGCCGTAGCCGGCGCGCAGAAACGCCGCCGCCGCACGCTCGGCCTGAGCTGCGAGCTGCGTGTATGTGATCGGGCGATCTCGAAATTCCAGAGCGGTGCGCGGGCCGTAATCGGCGGCAGCTTTCGACAGCAGGTCAGGCAGCGTGCCCTGGACGATGGTGTCGTCCCACCGCACGCCCTCGGGATAGAACTGTTCGCCGGGATGGGTCATTGGCGATCGATACTCTGCAAAACGGTAGTCGCCGGGTCGTGTGAGGTGGGCACCGGCGGACGGGCTCCCTTCCCCCTTGTGGGGAAGGGTTGGGAAAGGGGGTAGCCACAAATTCCGATCTCGCCCGGGGCCACCCCCCTCCCTGCCCCTCCCCCACAAGGGGGGAGGGAACGGAGAGAGCTTTGCCCGGAGCGCGACATCGCAGCAGCACCCAATCCGATCACGCCGCCTTTGACGCCGCCGCCAGCGACGCAAACGTCTTGCCTTCGGCCGCGAGCTTCTTCAGCAGCGGTGCGGGCTCGAGGCTCGGGTCGTTGGTCTCCTTGGCGTAGAAGGCCAGGCGATCGGCGATGTGCTTGAGACCGACGCTGTCGGCCCAGAACATCGGGCCGCCGCGATAGATCGGCCAGCCATAGCCATAGAGCCAGACCACGTCGATGTCGGAGGGACGCGCCGCGATGCCCTCTTCGAGGATCTTCGCGCCCTCGTTGATCATCGGATACATCATGCGCTCGAGGATCTCGTCGTCGCTGACGACGCGCTTCTTGCGGCCGAGACGGGCGAGCGTCTCGTCGATCAGCTTCTCGACCTCCGGATCGGGCAGCGCCGAGCGGCTGCCGGCTTCGTACTTGTAGTAGCCCTTGCCGGTCTTCTGGCCGAAGCGGCCGGCCTCGCACAGCGCGTCCGCGATCTCCGACTTGATGCCGCGGTCTTTCCGCGAGCGCCAGCCGATGTCGAGGCCGGCGAGGTCGCCCATCGCAAACGGCCCCATCGGCATGCCGAACTTCGTCACCACGGCGTCGACCTGCTGCGGCAGCGCGCCTTCGAACAGCAGCTTCTCGGACTGCTTGCCGCGCTGGGCGAGCATGCGGTTGCCGACGAAGCCGTCGCAGACGCCGACCACGGCCGGCACCTTCGCGATTTTTCGCGCGATAGTCACCGCAGTCACCAGCGCGTCCGGCGCGGTCTTGTCGGCGCGCACGATCTCGCACAGCTTCATGACGTTGGCCGGCGAGAAGAAGTGCATGCCGAGCACGTCCTGGGGACGCTTGGTCGACTTCGCGATCTCGTCGATGTTGAGATACGAGGTGTTGGAGGCGAGCACGGCGCCGGGCTTGGCGTATTGGTCGAGCTTGCCGAACACTTCCTTTTTCACCGCCATGGTCTCGAACACGGCTTCGATGACGAGGTCGGCATCGCCGACATTCTCGATGCCGACGACGCCGTTGATCAGCGCCATGCGCTTGGCGGGCGCGTCGGCCGGGATGCCGCCGCGCGCCGCGGTCGCTTCCCAGTTCTTCTGCATGATGCCCATGCCGCGCTTGAGCTGCTCCTCACCGGTCTCGATCAGGGTGACGGGAACGCCGGCATTGGCAAAGGACATCGCGATGCCGCCGCCCATGGTGCCGGCGCCGAGGATGGCGACACGGTTCACGGGACGCGATTTGGTGCCGTCAGGAACGCCCGCGATCTTGGCGGCTTCGCGCTCGGCGAAGAACGCATAACGCTGCGCCTTGGACTGATCGCTGGCGACGAGCTTCAGAAAACCCTCGCGTTCCTTCTTCAGGCCTTCGTCGAAGGGTAGGTCAATGGCGTAGCCCACGGCGTCGGCGGCGGCGAACGGCGCCTCCAGGCCGCGCGACTTCTTGGTCATGGCGGCGACCGCATTGGTGAAGATCGAGCGGTCTGCCTTGGCCGCCGCGATCTTGGAATCGTCGTCGCGCAGGCGCCGCAGCGGACGCTTCTCGGCCAGCAGCTTTCGCACGAAGGCTTCGCCGCCCGATGCCGGCCCCTCGATGATTTCCTCGATCAGGCCGTTCTTGAGCGCTTCCGCCGCACCAATGGGATCACCGCCGACGATCATCTTGACCGCGAGCTCGGGACCGACCGCGCGCGGCAGGCGCTGGGTGCCGCCGGCGCCGGGCAGAAGACCGAGCTTCACCTCGGGCAGGCCGAGCCTGGCCTCTTTCACCGCGACGCGGAAATGACAGGCGAGCGCGACCTCGAGGCCGCCGCCGAGCGCGGTACCGTGGATCGCGGCAACCACGGGCTTGGGCGAATTCTCGATCTCGGACAGCACGTCGTTGAGGGCGGGCGCCTTCGGCGGCTTGCCGAATTCGGTGATGTCGGCACCGGCAATGAAGGTGCGGCCGGCACAGGTCAGCACGATGCCCTTGATGGCGGGATCGGCAATCGCAGCCTTGATGCAGTCCAGGATGCCGCCGCGGACCGCGGCACTCAGCGCGTTGACCGGAGGGCTGTCGACCGTGACGATCCCGACTTCGTCATGACGCTCAAGCTTGACCACTTCGCTCACGGTGTTCCCTCCTTGGTGGGGATTTACTTTTGTTCGATTTCGCGCTGCGGAATTTAATTCCGCATCTTGACGGCAGGGTTATTTTGAAGCACGTGGCTTGTCAACGACTCCGCGCAAGAAGCAGATCAGGGATGAAGCGTACAGGAAAGAAGACTGCGACCGATCGGAATTTCGTCGTCGCGCTTTCCCGCGGACTGGACGTATTGCGCGCATTCCACCCCAATGACGGCCTTCTCGGCAATCAGGAGATTGCGGCTCGCACCAATCTGCCGAAGCCGACCGTGTCGCGGCTGACCTACACCTTGACCAAGCTGGGCTATCTTGCGCCGGTTCCCCGCTTCGAGAAGTATCAGCTCACACCCGCGGCGATGTCGCTCGGCTACGCCGCGCTCGCCAATCTCGGCGTTCGGCATTTGTCCGAGCCGTTCCGCGAGGAAGTGATGCGCGCGACGGGCGGTGCCGTCGCCGTCGGCGGCCGCGACCGTCACAGCATGATCTATTTCGGGCAAAGTCGCGGCAGCGAGACTGTCGGGGTTCAACTTGACGTCGGCTCTCGCGTGCCGATTGCAACCAGCGCGATGGGCCGCGCCTATTTCTGGGCGCTCGACGACGCGGACCGCGCAGACCTGTCCCGCCTCTTGCGCGAACATTACGGCAGCCGCTGGCCCAAGATGCGCGACGGGCTGGAACGTTCCGGCGAAACCGTCGCGAAATATGGTTTTGCGATCTCCGTGGGCGACTGGCACGACGACATCGGCGCCGCCGGCGTCGCACTCAGGCTCAACGACGGAACCGGTCCCTACGCATTCAATTGCGGCGCGCCCGCATTCCGCTTCACGGAAGAGCGTTTGATCAACGACATTGGACCGCGTCTCTTAGCGATGGTAAGGAACATCGAAGCGGCGCTCGGGGGTCTAATGCCGCATTCCAAAAAAGACGTCAGCAAAAAGCTGAAATCAGGAGGAAAAGTTGCGCGTGTGGCCGAGGGATTCAGATAGCCTTTGTCATCATCGGGAGCGGTTCACATCGCTCCTTCGCTCACTGAATGCCGTGAGCGAGACGAGATGACGCAGGCACAGCTCGCGCAGGGGACATCGCCCCTGCTCGCGGTTCGCGACGTCAGCGTCGTGTTCGGCGGCATCATCGCGCTCAACGGCGTGTCCTTCGACATGCACAAGGGCCAGATCCTCGGCTTGATCGGCCCCAACGGCGCCGGCAAGACCACGCTCTTCAACTGCCTGTCCCGGCTCTACCAGCCGTCATCCGGCGACATCCTGATGGAGGGTGCGAGCATCCTGACGCGGCCGCCGCACCGGATCGCCGAGATCGGCATCGGCCGCACCTTCCAGAACGTGGCGCTGTTTCCGAACCTCTCGGTGATGGACAACGTCCGCGTCGGCGCGCATTCGAGGACCTCCAGCGACATCATCAGCGACTCCCTGAAGCTTGCATGGGTTCGCCGCAGCGAAACCAGCGTCAACAAGAAGGTGCACGAGATCCTCGCCTATCTCGACCTCGAGGACGTCGCCCACACCGTGGTCTCCGGCCTGCCCTTCGGCACGCAGAAGCGCGTCGAGCTGGCCCGGGCACTGGCTGCCGATCCCAAGATCCTGCTGCTCGACGAGCCCGCCGGTGGCCTCAACCACGAAGAGGTCTACGTGCTCGGCGATCTCATCCGCAAGATCCGCGACGAGCGCCACATGACCGTGCTGCTGGTCGAGCATCACATGGGACTCGTGATGTCGATCGCCGACCACGTCGTCGCGCTGAATTTCGGCAAGAAGCTCGCGGAGGGCACGCCGGCCCAGGTGCAGGCGGACCCCGACGTCATCAAGGCCTATCTCGGGAGCAAGGACCAATGACGACATTGCTCAACGTCAAGGACCTGCGCGCCTATTACGGCCAGGTCCAGGCGCTCCATGGCCTGTCCTTCTCGCTCAACGAGGGCTCGCTGGTGACGCTGCTCGGGGCCAACGGCGCCGGCAAGACCACCACGCTGCGCGCCATCTGCAACATGGTGCGCTCCACCGGCGGCATCGAGTTCGACGGCAAGCCGTTGAACAACCGCTCCACCGAGAGCATCGTGCGGTTCGGCATCGCCCATGTGCCGCAGGGCCGCGGCACCTTCACCACCATGACGGTGGAGGAGAATCTCCAGCTCGGGGCCATCACCCGCAAGGACAGCGCCGGCATCGTCTCCGACATCGAGCGCATGTATGCGCATTTCCCGGTGCTGAAACAGCGCCACACCCAGCAGGCCGGCACGCTCTCCGGCGGCGAGCAGCAGATGCTCGCGGTCGCCCGCGCCCTGATGCTGCGGCCGCGGCTGATGCTGCTGGACGAGCCCTCCTTCGGCCTCGCGCCGCTGGTGGTGCGCGACCTGTTCGGCATCCTTGGCAAGATCAACCGCGAGGACAAGGTGTCGATCCTGGTGGTCGAGCAGAACGCCCAGCTCGCGCTGGAGCTCGCCGACCAAGCCTATGTGATCGAGACCGGCCGCATCGTGATGTCGGGCAACGCCAAGGACATCGCGAACAACGAAGAAATCCGCAAATCCTATCTGGGTTACTGAGGGAGCCGGGACAATGGAGCTGTTCACCAACCAGGTCCTGGCCGGCATTGCCACGGGCGCGATTTACGCCTGCATGGCGCTCGCCGTGGTCATGATCTACCAGGCCATCGACCATCTCAACTTCGCGCAGGGCGAGATGGCGATGTTCTCGACCTTCATCTCGTGGCAGCTGATGCAGTGGGGCGTGCCTTATTGGGCCGCCTTCGTGATCACGCTGGCCTTCTCCTTCGTCGCCGGCATCGCGATCGAGCGGATCCTGTTCAAGCCGCTGACAAAGGCGCCGGTTCTGACCAACGTCGCCGGCTTCATCGCGCTGTTCGCGATCATCAACTCCTCGGCCGGCCTGATCTGGGACTTCACCATCAAGCAATACCCGACCCCGTTCGGCTCCGCGCCGTTCCTCGGCAGCCAGCTGATCTCGACCCACCAGGCCGGCATGATCGGCGTCACCGTGCTGCTGCTGCTCGGCCTCTATTTCTTCTTCCAGTACACGCGGATCGGTCTTGCCATGCGCGCGGCCGCCTCCGTGCCTGAATCGGCCCGCCTCGTCGGCATCAACACCAGTTGGATGATTGCGCTCGGCTGGGGCATGGCGACCGCGATCGGCTCGATCGCCGGCATGCTGATCGCACCGGTCGTGTTCCTCGAGCCGAACATGATGGGCGGCGTGCTGATCTACGGCTTTGCCGCGGCGGTGCTCGGCGGCCTCTCCAGCCCGTTCGGCGCCGTGGTCGGCGGCTTCCTGGTCGGCGTCTTCGAGAACCTCGCCGGCACCTACATCCCCGGCGTCGGCAACGAGCTGAAACTCCCGATCGCGCTTGCGCTGATCATCTCCGTCCTGGTCGTCAAACCCGCTGGCCTGTTCGGCCGGCACATCGTCAAGCGAGTTTGATCATGAGCGCTGCAGAAGAAGTCGTTGCAGAAGGCCACCAGGCGGTCGAGGCGGTTCCGAAGCGGGCCATGACCTTGGGCACCGGCACCTCGCTGGTGGTGCTCGCGGCGCTTTTGATCGTGCCGATGTTCGTCAAGAACTTCGTCATCTTCCAGATGACGATGCTCCTGATCTACGGGCTCGCCGTGCTGGCGCTGAACATCCTGACCGGCGGCTCCGGCCAGTTCTCGCTCGGCCAGAGCGCCTTCTACGCCGTCGGCGCCTATACGTCGGCGGTGCTGATGGAGCACGCCAACATCAACTACGCGCTGACCATTCCGATCTCCGCCGTGGTCTGCTTCGGCTTCGGGTACTTGTTCGGCAAACCGGCGCTGCGGCTCTCGGGCGTCTATCTCGCGCTCGCGACCTTCGCACTCGCGACCGCGATGCCACAGCTGCTGAAGCTGAACTTCCTGGAACACTGGACCGGCGGTGTGCAGGGCCTCGTCGTCACCAAGCCGGACGCGCCGTTCGGCCTGCCGATGTCGCAGGACACGTGGCTGTACTACTTCACGCTCATCGTCACGATCGCGATCTACATCTTCTCGGTGAACCTGTTGCGCTCCCGCTCCGGCCGCGCCTTCATGGCGATCCGCGACAACGAGATCGCGGCCTCCTCGATGGGCGTCAACGTCGCGCTGTACAAGACGCTGGCGTTCGGGGTGTCGGCCGGCATCACCGGCGTTGCCGGCTCGCTTGGCGCCATCGCCGTGCAGTTCGTCGCGCCCGACAGCTACACCATCACGCTCGCGATCTCGCTGTTCCTCGGCATGGTCGTCGGCGGCGTCGGCTGGCTGCCCGGCTCGTTCGTCGGCGCGGCCTTCATCATCTTCGTGCCGAACATGGCGGAGAGCATCTCAAAAGGCCTCTCCGGCGCCGTGTTCGGCGTGCTCCTGTTCCTCGTCATCTACCTCGTGCCGCACGGCGCCAGGCAGATCGCGATCCTGGGCCAGCAATTCGCCGGCAAACTCAAGAAAAACTGAAGACTGTTGGACTAAAGAAGGAGATCGAATTGTATTTTGGAAGAACACTGCGAGCCGCCGCGCTGGTCACGGCAACGGCGGCCATTGCCCTCACCTCCGGCGCTGCACTGGCCCAAAAGAAATACGACACCGGCGCGTCCGATACCGAGATCAAGATCGGCAACATCATGCCGTACAGCGGTCCGGCGTCGGCCTATGGCATCATCGGCAAGACCGAAGAAGCCTATTTCAAGATGATCAACGACAAGGGCGGCATCAACGGCCGCAAGATCAACTTCGTCACCTATGACGACGGCTATTCACCGCCGAAGGCAGTCGAGCAGGTCCGCAAGCTGGTCGAGAGCGACGAGGTGCTGGCCGTGTTCAATCCGCTCGGCACGCCCTCGAACAGCGCGATCCAGAAGTACCTCAACGCCAAAAAGATCCCGCAGCTGTTCGTCGCCACCGGCGCCACCAAGTGGAACGATCCGAAGAACTTCCCCTGGACCATCGGCTGGCAGCCGTCCTACCAGAGCGAAGCCCAGATCTACGCGAAATGGCTGATGAAGGAGAAGCCCGACGCCAAGGTCGCGATCCTCTATCAGAACGACGATTTCGGCAAAGACTACCTCAAGGGCACCAAGGACGGTCTCGGCGCCAAGGGCGCGTCCATGATCATCATGGAAGAGAGCTATGAGGTGTCCGAGCCGTCGATCGACGGCCATATCGTCAAGATCAAGGCCGCCAATCCCGACGTGCTGCTGATCTATGCGACGCCCAAATTCGCGGCCCAGACCATCAAGAAGACGGCCGAGCTCAGCTGGAAGCCGCTCCAGATCCTCACCAACGTCTCGATCTCGGTCGGTAGCGTGATGAAGCCCGCCGGCTTCGAGAATGCACAGGGCGTGCTGTCGGCGGCCTATGCAAAGGACTCCACCGATCCGCAGTGGGCCAACGACCCCGGCATGAAAAAGTGGAACGAGTTCGTCGACAAGTACATGCCGGGGGCCGACAAGTCCGACACCAGCATGGTCTATGGCTACGGCGCGGCCTCGACCCTGGCCAAGGTCCTGGAGATGTGCGGTGACGATCTCACCCGCGCCAATCTCATGAAGCAGGCGGCTTCGCTGAAGGATTTTGCGCCGGATACGCTCCTGCCCGGCGTCAAGATCAACACCGGCGCTACCGACTTCGCCCCCATTGCGCAGCTGCAGATGCAGCGCTTCAAGGGTGAGAAGTGGGAACTGTTCGGCGAGATCATCAGCGGCGACGTCGCCTCCGAGTGACACGCTGACGCAATAGTCCGACCCTCGAGAAGCCCCCGCGAGCGATCGCGGGGGCTTTTTGTTGACGGCAGGCGCCAATCTTGTTCAATGCGGCGCCGATCCAACTCGGGGCAGGAGAACAATGTCCGCCGTTCGTTTTCAGGTTGCGGCCCTCTGGACCGCGCTCGCTTTGTGCACTGCGATGAGCAGCCCGGCACTGGCGCAGAAGAAGCACGACAGCGGCGCATCCGATACCGAGATCAGAATAGGCAACATCATGCCCTATAGCGGCCCGGCCTCGGCCTACGCCGCGATCGGCAAGGCCGAAGAAGCCTATTTCCGCAAGGTCAATGCCGAGGGCGGCATCAACGGGCGCAAGATCAAGTTCATCTCCTATGATGACGCCTATTCACCGCCGAAGACGGTGGAGCAGGCGCGCAAGCTGGTCGAGAGCGACGGGGTGCTGCTGATCTTCGGATCGCTCGGCACGTCCACCAACGGCGCCATCCGCAAATACATGAACGAGAAGAAGGTGCCGCAATTGTTCGTGGCGAGCGGCGCCTCGAAGTGGAACGATCCCAGGCAATATCCCTGGACCATGGGCTGGCAGCCGAGCTACGCGAGCGAGGCGCGCATCTACGCCAAATACATCATGAAAGAGAAGCCGGACGGAAAGATCGGCGTGCTCTACCAGAACGACGATTTCGGCAAGGACTATCTGAAGGGGCTAAAAGATGGCCTCGGGCCCAAGGCCTCGATGATCGTGCTGGAAGAGGCCTACGACACGTCGGAGCCCGCCATCGACGAGCACGTCGTGAAGCTGAAGGCTTCGGGCGCCGACGTTTTCATCAGCATCACCACGCCGAAATTCGCCGCGCAGGCGATCAAGAAGGCGGCGGAGATCAACTGGCATCCGGTCCACATCGTCTCCAATGTCTCGGCCTCCGTCGGCGGCGTGATCGAGCCGGCGGGCCTGGAGATCTCGCAAGGCCTGCTGTCGGCGAGCTACACCAAGGACGGCTCGGACCCGCAGTGGAGTGCCGACGATGGCATGAAGAAATTCTATAACTTCCTCGCGCAATATGATCCCAAGGCCAACAAGCTCGATGCCGGCGTCGTATTCGGCTATGCCGCCGCGCAGACCATGGTCAAAGTGCTGCAGATGTGCGGCGACGACCTCACCCGCGAGAACGTCATGAGGCAGGCAGCCTCCTTGAAGGATTTCGAGCCCGACACGCTGCTGCCCGGCATCAGGATCAACACCGCGCCGGACAATTTCGCGCCGATCGAGCAGCTGCAGATGATGCGCTTCAAGGGCCGGAAATGGGAGCTGTTCGGCGACATCATCTCCAGCGAGATGGGCCACTGAAGCGGCGCAACCCAAAATCGTTCACGGATTGGTTAAACAACCCAAGACAGCCGGACCTTCTCGCAGTCGCACACGAGGGCCGGCGGGCCCTGACTACTAAAGACGCAGCCCCTGCGACGCCGTCCCGGGGGCTTTCTGTTGAAGGCACGAGCCAAATCGTATTGAATTGCGGCAGCGTCGCCAAAAAAATCGAGACAAGAAAAGGGGCGCACACACATCAAGAAAATAGGGAGATAGGAATGCCCGCTGTCACCGGCAAGCTTGCAGCCGCATCACTGGCGCTTGCGCTCATTGCGGCCTCGGCCTCCACTGCATCGGCCCAGAAGAAATACGATACCGGCGCGACCGACACCGAGATCAAGATCGGCAACATCATGCCCTACAGCGGACCGGCCTCCGCCTACGGCATCATCGGGCGGACCGAAGCCGCCTATTTCAAGAAGATCAACGAAGAGGGCGGCATCAACGGCCGCAAGATCAATTTCGTCTCCTACGACGACGCCTATTCGCCGCCGAAGACGGTGGAGCAGGCACGCAAGCTGGTCGAGAGCGACGAGGTTCTGCTGATCTTCAATTCACTCGGCACGCCGCCGAACTCGGCCATTCAGAAATACATGAACTCAAAGAAGGTGCCGCAGCTGTTCGTCGCAACCGGCGCCACCAAATGGAACGATCCGCAGAACTTCCCCTGGACCATGGGCTGGCAGCCAAATTACCAGAGCGAGACGCAGATCTACGCGAAATACATCCTGAAGGAGATGCCGAATGCCAAGATCGGCGTGCTCTACCAGAACGACGATTACGGCAAGGACTACCTGAAGGGCCTGAAAGACGGGCTCGGCGCCAAGGCCGCGACCATGATCGTGCTGGAGGAAAGCTACGAGACCTCCGAGCCGACGATCGACAATCACATCGTGAAGATGAAGGCGACCGGCGCCGACGTCTTCATCAACATCACCACACCGAAGTTCGCGGCACAGGCGATCAAGAAGATCTCCGAAATCGGCTGGAAGCCGACCCACTTCCTCAACAACGTCTCGGCCTCGGTCGGCAGCGTGATCAAGCCCGCCGGCTTCGAGAACTCGCAGGACATCATTTCGGCCGCCTACCTGAAGGACGTGTCGGATCCTCAGTGGAAGGACGACGCCGGCATGAAGGCTTTCCTGGAGTTCATGACGAAATACTTCCCTGAAGGTGACAAGCTCGACGGCGGCACCATCGTCGGTTACGGCGTGGCGCAGACGCTGGTGGAAGTGCTGAAGAAGTGCGGCGACAATCTCACGCGCGAGAACGTCATGAAGCAGGCGGCGAGCCTGAAGGACTTCCGCACCGAGGTGCTGCTGCCCGGCATCAAGATCAACACCGGCGCGAACGACTTCGCACCGATCAGCTCGCTTCAGCTCATGAAGTTCAAGGGCGAGAAGTGGGATCTGTTCGGCGACGTCATCAGCGCTGACGCCGGCGGCTAGCCTCTAGCCGGATCGCAATGTTCAAAAGGGCCCTCCGCGAAATCATCGCGGAGGGCTTTTTGCTACGCGGCGATTATGATCACGCGATTGCATATTCGAATGATGACACAGCCGGCTTACGCTTTGGCCGCCGATGCGCTAGGCAGGGGGAACGGCGGCGTGTGCCGCCAGTTTGTTCCGTCTGCCGAAGGCCATCGTCATGACCGACCGCCGTCCCCTGCTCCGCGCGCTGTACGACGCCGCCGTTGCCGCCGCCCATCCCAATGTGGTGCTGGCGCCGCACCTGGGGCCCGCGCCGAAAGGACGCGTGATCTGCCTCGCCGCCGGCAAGGGCGCCGGCGCCATGGCCGCAGCGGCCGAACGGCATTATCTCGATACGCTCAAGCTGGCGCCGGAGCGGCTCGTCGGCATCGCCACCACGCGCCACGGCTACGGCGTGCCGACGCGCCGCATCCGCGTGGTCGAGGCCGGGCATCCCGTGCCGGATGAGGCTGGCCTCAAGGGCGCGGCCGACACGCTCGCGCTCGCAGGCGAGGCCGGGCCGGACGATCTGCTCCTGGTGCTGCTCACCGGCGGCGGCTCGGCGAACTGGATCGCGCCCAGCGACGGTATCAGCTTTGCGCAGAAGCAGGCGGTCAACAAGGCGCTGCTGCGCTCGGGCGCGCCGATCGGCGAGATGAACGTCGTGCGCAAACACCTGTCGCGGATCAAGGGCGGCCGTCTCGCACGCGCCGGCAAGAATGCCGCCAAGATCGTGACGCTCGCGATCTCGGACGTGCCGCATGACGATCCTTCCGCGATCGCCTCCGGTCCGACCGTGCCTGATCCGACCACGCTGGCCGATGCGCGCGCCATCGTCGCGAAATACAAGCTCGACATCGACGATGCCGTGCGCCGCGCGCTCGACGATCCCGCCAACGAAAGCTGCAAGCCCGGCGATGCCGCCTTCGCGCGCGCGCATTTCGAATTGATCGCGCGGCCCAAGCAGTCGCTCGACGCCGCGGTGAAGCTCGCGCGCGAATCCGGTTACGAGACCATCGACCTCGGCGCCGATCTCGAAGGCGAGGCACGCGAGGTCGCGGCCGCTCACGCCAGGCTGGCGCTGCAAGCGCGCGCGCAAGGCAAGCGCCTCGCGATTCTCTCCGGCGGCGAGCTCACGGTGACCGTGCGCGGCAATGGGCGCGGCGGGCCGAACCAGGAATACGCGCTGGCGCTTGCCGCCCTGCTCAAGGACGCGCCTGACATCTCGGCGCTGGCCGGCGACACCGACGGCGCCGACGGCGGCGCCGGCAACCCCACCGACCCCGCCGGCGCGCTGATCGACGCGACGACGTTCGCAAAGATGAAGGCGCAGGGGCTTCAGCCGCAAGCGTACCTGGACAACAACGACGCCACGACGTTCTTCGAGGCGACCGGCGACCTGCTGCTGCCGGGCCCGACGCTGACCAACGTGAACGACATCAGGGTGATTTTGGTGGATTGAGGCGCCTGCCCCAGCAACGGTGTCATTCCCCGCGAAAGCGGGGAATCCAGTACGCCGCGGCTTCTCGATTCCAGCCGTGCCGTCTCTGGAATACTGGATCGCCCGGTCAAGCCGGGCGATGACAGCCGAGTTCAGAACTCGCTCGCGACCTTCGCGAGCATCGCGATCAGGGCTTCGCGATTGGCCTGCCCGAGCAGCTCGTTCAGCCGGGCCTCGTGCTTGGTGGCGACCAGCTTCTTGGCGCGGGCCAGCACCGCCTTGCCCTTGTCGGTCAGCACCAGGATGTGCGAGCGGCGGTCGTTGGTGGAGCGAATCCGCGCGCAAAGGTCGCGGCTCTCGAGATTGTCGAGCATGGCCACGAAGTTCGGCCTGAGGATGCCGAGGGTGGAGGCGATCTCGGTCTGGTTACGGCCCGGATTCTTCTCGACCAGCAGCAGCACGGAAAACTGCGCCGGCGTGAGCTGGAGCGAGGCCATGCAGCGCAGGAAGTTCTCGAACACCTTGAGCTGCGCCCGCTTCAGCACATAGCCGAGCTGTTCCGAGAGCTCGCCGAGCTGGAGCGCTTCGCTAGCCCCCTGACCTTGCACCTCGGCCGCGTCCTTGCGGCCCTTGGCCGTGTCGGCAGGCTTTTCAGCGGACTTTTCAGCGGCTTTGGAAACGGTCATCGCCTCGTGCTCGTAATCCCGCTAAATTCGGGAGGGATCGTTCCCGCCCTTGATGTTATATTTGATAATTGTTATGGACCATATCAAATATCGCATGCGTTTTTCAATGGCTGTGAGCGGACCGTCCACCGCGATCGAGGGGACCGGTCCGTAATCTTAAGGGGGAGCGTCCGGTCTTGAATACCACCATCATGCTGTTCCTGGTGCAGGACGGCATCACCAATGGCGCGATCTATGCGCTGCTCGGCCTGGCGCTGGTGCTGGTGTTCGCCGTCACCCGCGTCATTCTCATTCCCCAGGGCGAATTCGTCACCTACGGCGCGTTGACCTATGCCTCGCTGGCCGCGGGCCAGATGCCGGGCACGGCCAAGCTCGCGCTGGCGCTCGGCATTGGCGCCTTCGCCTTCGACCTGTTCGTCGCGCGCAAGGCGCTGCACGGCCGCCTGATCGTGCGCAGCGCCCTCACCAATATCGTGCTGCCGGCCATCGTGCTGGCGCTGACGGTGTACTTCGCCGCGCAGAAGCCGCCGGTCGCAGTTTCAATCGCGCTGTCGCTGGTGATCGTGGCGATGATCGGCCTCTATCTCTACCGCGTCGCATTCCAGCCGCTGGCACACACCTCCGTGCTGGTGCTGCTGATCGCATCCGTGGGCGTCCATCTGGCACTGCAGGGCCTCGGCCTGCTGTTCTTCGGCGCCGAAGGCCAGCGCGGACCTGCCGTGCTGTCCGGCGCGTTCACCGCGGGCTCGCTGCGCTTCACCGGCCAGAGCCTCACCGTCTACGGCATCACCATCGCCTTCATCGTCGCCCTCTGGCTGTTCTTCGGCCTGACCCTCTACGGCAAGGCGCTGCGCGCGACCGCCGTGAACCGGCTAGGGGCGCGACTCGTCGGCATCCGCACCACGCTGTCGGGGCAGATCGCCTTTCTGCTGGCATCCGTCATCGGCGCGCTGTCGGGCATCATGATCGTGCCGATCACGACGCTCTACTATGACAGCGGCTTCCTGATCGGCCTGAAGGGCTTCGTCGCCGCGATCATCGGCGGCCTCGTCAGCTATCCCCTCACCGCCGCCGCGGCGCTGGTCGTCGGCCTCGTCGAGGCGTTCTCGTCCTTCTATGCCTCCAACTACAAGGAGGTGATCGTTTTCATGCTGCTGATCCCCGTGCTGCTGCTGCGCTCGCTCGCCGCGCCCGCTGTCGAAGAAGAGAAGGACTGAGGCTAAGATGCAGAGCCGCCTTCCCATCATCGTCTTCGCAGCCGTCATGGCCGTGATCCCGTTCGTCCCCGGCATGCCTCCGTTCTGGATCGTGCTGCTCGACAATATCGGCCTCGCCGCCCTCGTCGCGATGGGCCTCGTGCTGCTGACCGGCGTCGGCGGCCTGACCTCGTTCGGACAGGCAGCCTTCGTCGGCTTCGGCGCCTATACCACCGCAGTGCTGTCGACGGCCTACGGCCTGTCGCCCTGGCTGACGCTGCCGCTGTCGCTATTGGTCAGCGGATCGCTGGCAGTGCTGCTCGGGCTGATCACCGTCCGCCTGTCCGGCCATTATCTGCCGCTCGGCACGCTCGCCTGGGGGCTGGGGCTGTTCTATCTCTTCAGCAAGCTGGAGTTCCTCGGCCGTAACGACGGCATCTCGGCGATCCCGCCGCTGTCGATCGGCACGTTCAAGATGCTCTCGCCCGGCTCGATCTATTACGCGATCTGGGTCGCCGTGATCCTCTCGGCCCTGCTCACCATGAACCTGCTGGATTCCCGCACCGGCCGCGCCATCCGTGCGCTCCGGCGCGGCCATGTTGCCGCCGAGGCGTTCGGCGTGCACACGCCGCGCGCCAAGCTGCTGGTGTTCATCCATGCCGCCGTGCTCGCGGGCCTCTCGGGGTGGCTCTACGCCCATCTCCAGCGCGCGGTGAACCCGACGCCGTTCGGCGCACAGGCCGGCATCGAATATCTCTTCATCGCGGTGGTCGGCGGCGCCGGCTACGTCTGGGGCGGCGTGCTCGGCGCGGCGATCGTCGTGGTGCTGAAAGAGGTGCTGCAGAGCTATCTGCCGCTGATCCTGCCCGGCTCCGGACAGGTCGAGACCATCGTGTTCGGCATCATGCTGGTGGCGCTGTTGCAGCTCGCGCCCGGCGGCCTCTGGCCCTGGCTGATGTCCTTCCTGCCCGAGCGCACCGGTGGCAAGAAGCCCGACACTTCCTTGAAGCTCGAGCAGCGTCCCCGCGCGCCCGGCCACTCCAGCATCCTGCTCCAGGTCGACAAGGCGCGAAAACAGTTCGGCGGCGTGGTCGCGGTCAACAACGTCTCCTTCGACGTGCAGGCCCGTGAGATCGTCGCGCTGATCGGCCCGAACGGCGCCGGCAAGAGCACGACCTTCAACCTGATCACCGGCGTGCTGTCGGCCACGTCAGGCTCGGTCTCGGTGCTCGGCAAGAAAGTCGACAAGGCGCCGCCGCAGGAGATCGTCAAGCTCGGCATCAGCAGGACCTTCCAGCATGTGAAGCTGGTCCCTGACATGACCGTGCTGGAGAACGTCGCGATCGGCGCGCATCTGCGCGGCCATTCCGGCCCGATCGCCTCGATGCTGCGGCTCGACCGCGCCGACGAGGCCAAATTGCTCGCCGAGGCCGCCCGCCAGATCGAGCGTGTCGGCCTTGCCGACCAGATGCATCAGCTCGCAGGCAGCCTTTCGCTCGGCCAGCAGCGCATCGTCGAGATCGCCCGCGCGCTCTGCGTCGACCCGATGCTGCTGCTGCTCGACGAACCGGCCGCCGGCCTGCGCCACATGGAGAAGCAGCAGCTCGCCAAGCTGCTGCGTGACTTGCGCGATGGCGGCATGAGCGTCCTCCTGGTCGAGCACGACATGGGCTTCGTCATGAACCTCGCCGACCGCATCGTGGTGCTCGATTTCGGCACCAAGATCGCCGAGGGCACCCCCGCCACGATCAAGACCAATCCCGAAGTGATCAAGGCCTATCTCGGAGTGGCGGCATGAGCGCGCTGTTGTCCGTCACCGACGCCCATGTCGCCTATGGCAAGGTCGAGGCGGTGCGCTCGGTCTCGCTCGAGGTCGGCGCGAATGAGATCGTCACCATCGTCGGCGCCAACGGCGCCGGCAAGACCACGCTGCTGTCCGCCATCATGGGCATCCTGCCGCTGAAAGGCCGCGTCACCTTTGCCGGCCAGGATCTCGCCCGGCTCGACATCGAGGACCGCGTCGCGATGGGGCTTGGCCTCGTGCCGGAGCACCGCGAATTGTTCGTGACCATGAATGTCGAGGACAATCTCGAGCTAGGCGCCTTCCGCATCGAGAGGAGCAAGGCGAAGGCCTCGATGGAGCGCGTCTACACGCTGTTTCCGCGGCTGAAGGAGCGGCGCAAGCAGTTCGCCGGCACGCTCTCCGGCGGCGAGCAGCAGATGCTCGCGATGGGCCGCGCGCTGATGGGCGAGCCGAAGCTCCTCATGCTGGACGAGCCGAGCCTCGGCCTCGCGCCGATCATCGTCGCCGACATCTTCCGCATCGTCACCGAACTCCGCGCCAGCGGCGTCTCTGTGCTGCTGGTCGAGCAGAACGCCCAGGCCGCGCTGAAGATCGCGGACCAGGCCTATGTGATGGAGCTCGGCGAGTTCGTGCTCTCGGGCAAGGCCAGCGACATCGCCGCGAACGAGCGTGTCGCGGCGAGCTATCTCGGCTTCCAGCATGAAGGCGAGAGCGCGATCTGATTTTGCAGTGAGCCCCTCTTCCCTTCTCCCCTTGTGGGCCTGTTGCGTAATTCGCCAGTTGTGATTCCCTAGGGCAAAGCCTTGGAGGTATCGATGGCGGTGAAGCGGACAGGACAGCCGAGCTTTGTGGAAGCGCTGATGCCGAAGGGCGCCGGCGCCAATGCGGCGCTGGATCGGTTGGCTGGCCTGGTCAAGTGGTACCGGTTCGAGAAGCTGATCGGTCATTTGCGGGATGAAGGGAGCCCCGGTCGTCCAGGCTATCCGGTGCTTGTGCTGTTTCGCGCGGTACTGCTGCAGTCGCTC
>NZ_KB902782.1:0-163279 GCF_000379585.1 Bradyrhizobium sp. WSM2793
TGTCCCTTTCACGATCGCGACGTCGTCGTCACCTCCTGCGGGCGTCTCTGCCTTCACCGTAAGAGAATCAATATCTCCCTTGTCTTGGCCGGCCAGAAGCTCGGCATCAAGGAGGTCGACGAGGGCATTTGGCTCGTCAGCTTCATGCACTATGATCTTGGATATTTCGACCTGGAGCAGAAGACCCTGCAACCCCTCGACAACCCGTTCGGCACGAGGTTGTCACCCATCTCTTAGGTACGATCCGTTACCCATCTCTTCGGGCCGGACACGACAAGTTATGGCGGAGAGGGAGGGATTCGAACCCCCGATAGGCTTGCACCTATGCCGCATTTCGAGTGCGGTGCATTCAACCACTCTGCCACCTCTCCTGAAGGCGCCATGGTAGGAGCAGCGGCCCCTGTGGTTGGGGGCGTTAATAGGCGAGGATGGCGGGCCAGACAAGGCGCGCGGGGCGAAAATCCGCTGCCTGTTTCGCCCTCTGCCCGCCTTTTCCCGGCGCGAACGGGGGGGAAAGGTGGCCCGATTAGCGATTTGCCCCGTTTTTCGCGCGCGCGAGGCGTCCGCTTCGACAACCCCAATGCGGAGACACCCTCTCCCCACCCCTCCCCCGCGAGCGGGGAAGGGGGCGCACCGCCTTCGGAGCGGGCGTCTCATTGCATGTTCGAAAAAACGGGGTGGGACCGCCAGACGCGGTAAACACTGGCGGTCCCGTGCCGCTCATTGCAATACTGGCTGGGAAGGGCGGCTTCGCCGGCCAGGTGAGGCGACAATTCGACCCTAGCGTGCGGCCTCGGCGCCGCAACGCAATCCGGTCCTTAACCTAACCAGTCAAGGTTACTCTGGAGCCCGCTTCCGTTCCGATGACACCGGAGCGGGGCTCCAGATTCCTCGTTTTGCGCGTTTTCTCGACGCGAACCGGTGTCCACTTCGCTTGAAAACGCGCAGCTAGTCGCTTTTGGCGCTGTCCTTGTTGTTTTCCTTGTTGTTTTCCTTGTTGTTTTCCTTGTTATTTTCCTTGGCCTTTTTCTTGCCGTTCTCCGTGCTGTCCCGGTCCTTGGCGCTCTCCTTGCGGCGGTTGGTGAAGCGCGCATTGCCAAGGCCGGTGCCGATGGTGAGCACGCCCCAGCGCTCGACGTCCTGCATGAACGGCACCTCGGAGAGGCCCTGAACCACGCCGTCATTGTGCATCAGGATCGCAGTGTCGTGCTCGCCGATCTCGGGGATGCCCTCGATCAGGCTCGCCGGCAGGTTGAACTTGCTGCTCTCCCAATTGCCCGGCAGGTTCTGCGCGCCCTTCTCGATCGAGCCGTCGGCATTGATCACGCCGGGACAGGCGATGCCGATGAACGGCGCGAGCTTGAAGCCCTCCTCTTCGGCCTCCGCGATCAGCCCCTTCAGCATCTTGGTGAGGCGCTTGACCGCACCCTCGCGCGTCGGCTCGTCGTCGGCATGACGCCACAGCTCGGATTTCACGACCTTGGCCTTCGACAGATCCTTGGCCTTCCTCCAGTTGGTCTCGACCAGGCCGCAGCGGATGTTGGTGCCGCCGATGTCGACGGCCAAAATGCTGTCATAGGCCTCGAAGATCCAGGACGGCGCCAGATGCAGCGCGCCGAGCAGGCCGGCCTCGTCGGGGTGATGGCGGATCGGCATCATGTCGATCTTGAAGTCCTCGGATTTGAGGATGATCTCGGTGCGCGCGATCGCGAGCTCGCCGAGCCGGGAATCGCGGAAGCCGCCGCCGACCACGATGCGCTCGGTCTTGGCCCAGGCCTTGGTCTTGAGGAAACGCCTTGTGACATAGGCGAGCTCCTGGGCGAAATCCTCGATCGCGCTGTGCACCACCGCGGAGGCCTCGGTGTCGTCGCCGACCAGGATGGCATCCAGCGTCTTCTTGCTGATCTCCTCCGAGGGCTCCTTGCCGAACGGGTCCTCCCCGGTCTTGCGCAGCGGCTTGCGCCAGCGGTCGAGGATGTCGCGGAACGCGCCCTTGCTGGCGCGATCGCCGAGAAAGCCGTCCTCGTCCTTCATCTCGATGTTGAAACTGTCGATCTCCACCGACGGCAGCCGCTCCGCGCCGTGATGGGCGATGCCCGTCGCCTTGACCAGTTCGTCCGTTGCCATGGTAAGCCCTTGCCCGCATGTCGATTTGCGAGGACAACGGCAGGGGAACCCGATGGTTGCAATGCTATCCCGCAGATTCGACGAGGCACCGGAAGAGGTCCAAGGCCTTCAAATCCGGGCCTTTTTCCGCGGTTTTCCTTGACTCTTCCCTGCCGGCGGCTATAAGTCCCACACCCGGCGCGGGGCGTTTCTCGCGCCGCTTGTTTTTGCGTGGGTTTTCAAAGGGATAACTCCCGCCCGCACAAAACTCGATAAACCCATAGCGACTGACAAAAAGCCGACCCCGACGATACCAGTCGCGAGGCCGGGATTGAACACGGAGAAAAAAACGATGTTCGCAGTCATCAAAACCGGCGGCAAACAATACCGCGTCGTGCCGGATGATGTTCTCGAAGTAGGCAAGATCGAAGGCGAAGTCGGCTCGATCGTGCAGCTGAATGAAGTTCTGGTGGTCGGCGGCGACACGCCGGTGCTGGGTATTCCGACGGTCGCAGGCGCGTCCGTTGCGGTCGAGGTGCTCGACCACAAGCGCGGCCCCAAGGTCATCGCGTTCAAGAAGCGCCGCCGCAAGAATTCGCGCCGCAAGCGCGGCTATCGCGACGAGATCACGGTGCTCCGCATCTCCGAGATCCTGACGGATGGCGCCAAGCCCACCAAGGGCCCGCGTCCGAAGCGGGAGAAGGTGGCGAAGGAGCCGGCAGCGGAAGCCGCCGAGTAACGCAAAATCGATCACGCCAATTCACGAATTGATGCGTGAGAAATTTTGAAATGATTCCGTCAAGGAATTGATCTAGAAATACGCAGGATTTCGGAGACGAGCCATGGCTCACAAAAAAGCAGGCGGTTCATCGCGCAACGGTCGCGATTCCAAGGGTAAGCGCCTCGGCATCAAGGCGTTCGGCGGGGAAGTTGTGATTCCCGGCAACATCATTGCGCGTCAGCGCGGCACCACCTGGCATCCGGGCCTTAATGTCGGCATGGGCACGGACCACACTTTGTTCGCCAAGATCGAGGGTCGCGTCACGTTCCAGGCCAAAGCCAACGGCCGCACTTTCGTATCGGTGCTCCCGCTCGCAGAGGCGGCTGAATAGACGGTGGATCAAATTGGAGTCCGCCGGTCCTACCAAACCGGCGGAGTCCTTAAGATCGCAAGAGATCGAAGGCTCCAAGGGGGAGGCGGGAAACCGGCCTCCCCTTTTCTTTTGACTTGCTCACTTTGACTTAGTGACTTTCACGGAGCCGGACATGTTGCAGGACTTCTCGAGCGCGACCTTGGCTGAGGCGAGACCTGGTGTCGTCGCCACCGAACGGCTGACCTTGCGGCGGCCGACCCTCGCCGACGTCAGGACCATCGCCCGGCTCGCCAACGACCGCCGCGTCGCGGAAAACACCCGCCGCCTGCCACACCCCTATTCCCAGGACGACGCCGTCGCCTTCGTCCGCGCCACTGCCGCGCTCGGCAGCGAGACCGTGTTCCTGATCGAGCACGATACCGGGCCGGTCGGCATGGTCGGCATCGACTGCTCCACGCCCGGCAATGCCGAGCTCGGCTATTGGCTCGGCGTCGAGCACTGGGGCCAGGGCTTTGCCACCGAGGCCGCGCGCGGCGCGATCGACTTCTTCTTCGAGGAGTTCGAGGACGAGCACCTCTATGCCGGCGCGCGCGTCACCAATCCCGCCTCACGCAAGGTGCTTGAGAAGTGCGGCTTCCAGTGGAGCGGCGTGCAGCTGCATCGCTTCCTGGCGCTGGGCTCGTCGACGCCGGTCGACTGCTTCCGCCTCTCGCGCGGCGTGTGGGCGTCGCTGAAGAGCTGGAGCAGTGCGCGAAGGATGAGGTAGGGGGCGCACTGCGTCCTCAATCACCAGTGTCGCCCCCGCGAAAGCGGGGGCCCATAACCACAGGGAGGAGTGAGAGGCAAAGCGCCCACTCCGAGTCTTCGCAAAACATCTCCCTGTGGGTATGGGTCCCTGCGTACGCAGGGAGGACGGCGTGAGTGGGGTTACGCCGGCGGATTCACTTCCACGCTCTCGCGACCCAAATCCCGTTCGCGCAAGTAGATGTAGAACCCCGCGCCGATGATGATCGCGGCGCCGATGAGTGTGGCCATTGACGGCACGTCGCCGAACACGACGAAGCCGAAGATCACGGCCCAGACGATCATCGAATATTGGTAGGGCACCACGACGCTGGCCGGCGCCAGCTTGAGCGAGCGATTGACGCAGAACAGCGCGGTGACCGAGACGCATCCGGCCAGCGCGAAGATCACGAGGCTGCCAGGGGTCGGCGGCACCCAGTGGAAGGCGGACAGCACCGCGCCCAGCGAAAACGTGCCGACGAATTGCGAGGATGCCATCACGATGTCGGGCGTCTTGCGCAGGCTGCGCGTGATCAGCATCAAGGTCGCAAACGACAGGCTGCCGCCGAGCGCGATCAGCGCCGGCAGGCTGACGGTCTGCGCCGACGGCCGCAGCGCGATCAAAACGCCGCAGAAGCCGATCAGGATCGCGGTCCAACGCCGCCAGCCGACCTTCTCCCCTAAGAAGGTCGCCGACATCGCGGTGACGAAGATGGGACCGGCAAGATAATAGGTGATGACGTCGGCGAGCGGCAGATAGACGGTGGCGAGGAAGAAGGCGGCGACCTCGAGCGTCGACAGCACGACGCGAAACAGCTGCAGCCACGGCCGTTCGAGGCGGACGAAATCGTGACGCTGCCGCCAGATCAGCGGCGCGAGCAGCAGCAGCGCCGCGCAGGCGCGCAGGAACAAGAGCTGCCCCACCGAATAAGTCCCGACCAGGAACTTGCCCATGGCGTCGCCGAACGAGAACATGAAGATCGACAGCACCATCAGCCCGATGCCGGCGAGGCGCGCGGAGCGATCGTCATAGGCGGAGAGGTTCTTGAACAGGGGCATCGAATAAGTCGGACTGTGAGAGGTCGTCATCGCGAGCGAAGCGAAGCAATCCAGACCGTCTCCATGGCGGCAGTCTGGATTGCTTCGTCGCTACGCTCCTCGCAATGACGGGCGGAGAGAGCGCAGAAAACCAGCGGTAGAGTTCGCTTGCGGTCGTTTTTAATGACGTGAGCCGCCGCGGCAACCCCGCGCAAGCCGAATTGAACGGATTGTCGCACTCTTCGCATCGCGGTAGCGATAAGCGCCCCACCGATAAAGTGATAAAGTGAGTATGGACATGACCGATTTCGATCCGACCCAGCATCGCATGATCCCCACGCAACGCTGGTTTGAGGATTTCGTCATCGGCGAACGCTTCGTGCTGCCGAGCCGGACCCAGACCTCGGCGATATTCGCCGCATTCCAGACCGCGAGCGGCGACACCCATCCCGTGCATTACGACGTGGAATATTGCCGCAGCCGCGGCATGCCGCATCTGCTCGCCCATGGCTTCCAGACCCTGATCCACACCGCGCCCGGCGCCGGCCTGTTTCCGTTCATGGTCGAGGAGTCCCTGGTCGGTTTCCTCGAGCAGTCGAGCCGGTTCCTCAAGCCCGTCTACGCCGACGACACCATCTATCCCGCGCTCGAAGTCACCGAACTGGTGCCGGGACGTACCACCGGCGCGGTGACGCTTCGCAGCACCGTGTTCAACCAGCGCAAGGAGCTGGTGCTGGAGGGGACGCAGAAATTCCTGATCCGGCGCCGGCCGACTGGTTAAGCAAGGGGCGAAATCGCGAGAAATTCGGCCGATTTGCGGGTCTATCCGGGTTGCCGCGGGAGACCTGCTGGCCTACCTATGGCCCATGAAATTCCTCGACGAAGCAAAGGTCTATATCCGCTCCGGTGACGGCGGGAACGGCTGCGTGGCGTTCCGCCGCGAGAAGTTCATCGAATTCGGCGGCCCCTCCGGCGGCAATGGCGGCCGCGGCGGCAACGTCATCATCGAGGTCGCCGATGGCCTCAACACGCTGATCGACTACCGCTACCAGCAGCACTTCAAGGCCCAGAAGGGCGAGAACGGCTCAGGTTCGGACCGCCACGGCGCCAACGGCAAGAACATCGTGCTGAAGGTGCCGATGGGCACGCAGATTTTCGACGAGGACCGCGAGACGCTGATCCACGACTTCACCAAGGTCGGCGAAAAGTTCGTGCTGGCCGAGGGCGGCAATGGCGGCTTCGGCAACGCGCATTTCAAGACGTCGACCAACCGCGCGCCGCGCAACGCCAATCCCGGCCAGGTGGGCGAAGAGCGCTGGATCTGGCTGCGGCTGAAATTGATCGCCGACGCCGGCCTCGTCGGCATGCCCAATGCCGGCAAGTCGACCTTCCTCTCCAAGGTCAGCGCGGCGCGGCCCAAGATCGCCGACTATCCCTTCACCACGCTGCATCCGCAGCTCGGCGTCGTGAATGCTGACGGCCGCGAATTCGTGCTCGCCGACATTCCCGGCCTGATCGAAGGCGCGCATGAAGGCACCGGCCTCGGCGATCGCTTCCTCGGCCATGTCGAGCGCTGCCGCGTGCTGCTGCATCTGATCGACGCGACCTGCGAGCACGCCGGCAAGGCCTACAAGACGGTGCGCAAGGAGCTCGACGCCTATGGCGGGCTGCTCACCGACAAGATCGAGATTGTCGCGCTGAACAAGATCGACGCGGTCGAGCCGGACGAATTGAAGAAGCAGAAGGACCGGCTGAAGCGCGCCGCCAAGAAGACGCCGCTGCTGCTCTCCGGCGTCACCGGCGATGGTGTCAAGGAAGCGCTGCGCGCGCTCGTCGGGGTGATCGGCGAAGCACCGGTGTCGGCCAAGGCCAAGAGCGCGGCCGAAGCGGAGCCGTGGTCGGCGTGATTGTCGTCCCTGCCTAGTGCGCCATTGCGCACGGGGCGCAGGGACCCACACCGCGTGATCTCTCGATGCGGATGGTCGTAGTACCGAACATCGAGTCTTCGCCAAACCACGCCCTGTGGTTATGGGTCCCTGCTTTCGCAGGGACGACAGTGGAGGATGCGGCTACGCGTACGCGCATCACCGGCTTGTCTTCGCCCCTCCAATAGCGCAGCATCCAACATCAAGAAAATGCAGGGATGACGCATGGCGCGGGCGAAGAACGTTCTCTGGATCATGTGCGACCAGCTTCGCTATGATTATCTCGGCTGCACCGGCCATCCCACGCTGAAGACGCCGAACATCGACGCCATGGCGAAGCGCGGCGTGCTGTTCAGCAAGGCCTATGTGCAATCGCCGATCTGCGGTCCGTCGCGGATGTCGTTCTACACCGGCCGCTACATGCGCTCGCACGGCTCGCACTGGAATGGCTGGCCGCTGCGCGTCGGCGAGCCCACGCTTGGCGATCACCTCAACAAGATCGGCGTGCGCAACGTGCTGGTCGGCAAGACCCACATGGCGCCCGATGTCGAAGGCATGAAGGCGCTCGGCATTCCCCCGGAATCGATGATCGGCGTGCATGTCGCCGAATGCGGTTTTGAACCGTATGAGCGCGACGACGGTCTGCATCCGACCGGCCGCCCGCGACCGAAATACGACGAGTATCTGCGCCAGAAAGGCTTTGACGCCGCCAATCCCTGGGAGCATTGGGCCAATTCGGGCGCGGCGGAAGACGGTAGCTTGCAGAACGGCTGGCTGCTGGTGCATGCCGACAAGGCCGCGCGCGTGCCGGACGAGCATTCCGAAACGCCCTACATGACGCGCCGCGCGATGGACTTCATCGGCGAGGCCGAGACCGACGGCCGGCCGTGGTGCCTGCATCTGTCCTACATCAAGCCGCACTGGCCCTATATCGCGCCGGAGCCCTATGCCAGCATGTACTCGACCTCGGACATGATCCCGGCGATCCGTTCGATGCGCGAGCGGCAGAATCCGCATCCGGTGTTCGGCGCCTACATGGACATGCGCTACTCCCGCAACATGGCGCGCGACGATGCCCGCGAGAAGGTGATCCCGACCTATATGGGCCTGATCACCCAGATCGACGACCAGATAGGCGTGCTGATGAAATTTCTGGAGCAACGCGGCCTGCTGGAAACCACCATGATCGTGTTCACCTCCGATCACGGCGATTATCTCGGCGATCACTGGATGGGCGAGAAGGATTTGTTCCACGAGCAGTCGGCGAAGATCCCACTGATCATCATCGACCCTTCGCAAGAGGCTGACGCCACGCGCGGCACGCGCAGCGACGCGCTGGTGGAGGGAATCGACCTCGCGCCGACCTTCGTCGATTATTTCGGCGGCAAGGTGCCGGGCCACATCCTCGAGGGACGTTCGCTGCTGCCGCTGCTGCGCGGGCCGACACCGCCGGACTGGCGCAAGGTCGCGTTCTCCGAATACGACTACGCCATGCAGGACGTGCGGCTGAAGCTGAACCAGCCGATCGAGCGCTGCCGCCTGTTCATGGTGTTCGACGGCCGCTGGAAATACATCCACGCCTCCGGCTTCCGCCCGATGCTGTACGATCTCGAAACCGATCCGCAGGAATATGTCGATCGCGGCGACGACCCAGAGTGCGCCGGCATCATCGCGCGGTTGCAGGCCGAGCTGTTCGACTGGGCGCTGCATCCGAGCGGTCACATCACCACGCCCCCCGAAAAGATCGCAGCCTATGCCGAGAACCAGCTTCAGGTGAAAGGCGGCTTCCTGATCGGCATCTGGGATGAGAAAGAGCTCGACGCGATCAAGGACGGCATCGCGCAACGCGCGAAGATGTAAGCCAAATCATCGCTCGGTACGTCTTAAGGGCGGTCCACGAGTCGTCCTTCGAACTCCGGTTTGCCCTGAACCAGAAAGAGGCGATACCACTCGACATCTTTTCGCTGGGCGAATTCGACATCAGCGAGCTTCGTGCTCTCGCCGAGGCTCAATTGATCGATTCCAAGATTTTGCGCGGCCGCATAGATCGAATAATCGCCCGGCTCGACGTCTGCGGAATATGCAGACTCATTGTCGATCACCGACATGACGTGAACGCGTCCGCTCTCGGATCGGAAGTGGACGCAGGTGATCCGCTGCCATTCATCGCAGGAGGGCGGCCGGCTAGCGGCGACCAGCTCGACCCAATGGTCATTAAGATCAGCTTCGGTATTGATCATGCGGAACGTGGGCGCGCCTGCAAAGCCCCGTTTGGTTTTCTCGTCATTCCAATTTTCATCAGCACCAAGCGGTCTGCGCGGATCGTCGCAGACGACGATCTGATAGTGACTCGCAAACAACCGCGCGGCGCCAAGCAGCTGCTGTTCCATTAGCAGAGATCCACTTCACGATTACGGTTCAATTCTCGATCTTGTATCCCGTCGCCTTGACGATCGGCTGCCAGAACGCCGTGTTCGCGGCGAGCTCCTTCGAAAGCCCGTCCGCATTGCTTCCGACCGGAATCAACCCGATCGCGGTGAGCTTCTCCTTCACCTCCGGCTTGGCCAGCATCGCGACCGCGGCTGCGCTGAGCTTTTCGGCAAAATCCGGCGGGCTGCCGGCGGGGAGCCACATGCCGTACCAGCCGTCGGCAACGAGATCGATGCCGCTTTCCTTTAGCGTCGGCACATCGGGAACGAACGGCGAGCGCTCTGCGCTTGCAATCGCGAGGATCCTCACGCCGTTGGCACGATGCTGCGCGATCGCATCGGATACCGTGGTAATGCCGAACGGCAGATGGCCGGCGATGAGATCATTCATGACCAGCGCACTCCCGCGATAGGGCGCCCTGGTCATTGAAAGACCAAGGATCTGTTCAAGTCGCCATCCGAGGAAGTGCGGGATGTTGCCGCTGCCTGGTGTCCCATAGGCGGCCTTTGCGACATTTGCCCTCAACCAGGTGACGAGTTCACTAAAACGACCCACCCCGATCGCGGGACTTGCAACGACGGCAAACTCGAAGCGAACGAGTTGCGACACGGGGACGAAATCCTTGGCCGCGTCGAAGCTCGGTTGATTCTCCACCATCGGCAGCAGGTACATGGTCGGACCGGTCGTCACCAAGATTGTATTGCCGTCCGAGCTTGCGCCCTTCACGGCCCTGATTCCGATCAACCCGTCACCACCGGTACGATTCTCGACGATCATGGTTCGCCCAAGCGGGGCGCCGAATTGCTCGGCGATGAGACGACACAAGGCATCACCGCTGCCGCCTGCCGCGAACGGGAAGATGATGCGCGTCAGCGGACCGGATTGAGCATGTGCGCCAATGGCCTGCGCCAGCAAGGGCAGCGAGAGGCCTCCGGCAATGAAGCTGCGTCGGTCCACGTCATCCTCCCTCGTTATTGATTATTCGAGGCATAGACTGCCCGGGCCTCGGCCGACAAGGGTGCCGTTAGGCCTATTTACCGGCTCCTCTGCCTTGCGCCGGCCACCGTCCTGCTGCAAAAGCTAGCCGCATCGGCGCCGCCCCTTTTTGCTCCGCCGGACCAACGACAGAGCAATTTGACGACCGCCATGGCCAGCCCCGAACTCAGTCAATTCCGCCGCATCGTCGTCAAGGTCGGCTCCGCGCTGCTGGTCGATTCCGACAAGGGCGAGGTGCGGGCGTCCTGGCTCGCCGCGCTCGCCGACGACATGGCCAAGCTGCACCGCGAGGGACGCGACGTCCTCGTCGTCTCCTCCGGCTCGATCGCGCTCGGCCGCAGCCGCCTCAAGCTGCCGCGCGGCCCGCTCAAGCTGGAAGAGAGCCAGGCCGCCGCCGCCGTCGGCCAGATCGCGCTGGCGCGGATCTGGTCCGAGGTGCTCGGCGCGCACGGTATCGGCGCCGGCCAGATCCTGGTGACGCTGCAGGACACCGAGGAGCGCCGCCGCTATCTCAATGCACGTTCCACCATCGGCAAGCTGCTGGAGTGGCGCGCGATCCCCGTGATCAACGAGAACGACACGGTAGCCACCAACGAGATCCGCTACGGCGACAATGACCGCCTCGCCGCGCGCGTCGCCACCATGGCGAGCGCCGACCTGCTGGTGCTGCTGTCCGACATCGACGGGCTCTACGACGCCCCGCCGAAGAACAATCCGAACGCAAAACTCATTCCGGTGGTCGAGAGCATCTCCTCGGAGATCGAGGCTGTCGCTGGTGATGCCGAGTCCGAGCTGTCGCGCGGCGGCATGCGCACCAAGGTCGAGGCGGCCAAGATCGCAACGACCGGCGGCACGCATATGCTGATCGCCTCCGGCAAGATCGAGCATCCCTTGCAGGCGATCGCCGATGGCGGCCGCTGCACCTGGTTCCTGACGCCGGCCAATCCGATCACCTCGCGAAAGCGCTGGATCGCGGGCACGCTGGAGCCGAAGGGCACGCTGACGATCGATGCCGGCGCCGTGACGGCGCTGCGCGCGGGCGCCAGCCTGCTGCCGGCCGGGGTGATCAAGGTCGAGGGCCAGTTCGCCCGCGGCGATGCCGTGATCGTGCGCGGCCCCGACACCAGCGAGATCGGCCGCGGCCTGATCGCCTACGACGCTGAGGAAGCCGAGCGGATCAAAGGCCGCTCGTCCCCCGACGTCACGACCATCCTCGGCATCAGCGGCCGCGCCGAGATGATCCACCGCGACGATCTGGTGGTGGGCGGATAAGGGCGAGAAGGGGCGTATCGAAGATCAGAGAGCTTCCGCGCGGCCAGCCGCTCGCGTCCTCGAGCCTTGATGCGTTCGATCCACTGATCATCGATCTCTTCCATTGGTCCGCTGTCGAAACCCTTCTGGATTTCGGCTCTCAGCGCCTCAAGCTTGGCCTTTCGTCCCTCTTCGCGCTCCTCGACGGTCGGCATCGCAGACTCCATTATTAGGCATTGATATTCCGAGATATTTTGGCGTCCCCCCAGTCGTGGCCCAACCAGGCCATTGGCCGAGCCGGCAGCGCGGACCGGGCCTCAGCCATACCCTCCACGGCCTTCGCAAACGCGGGATTTCCGTGCTAGGACACCGCCTTAGCAGAAGGTTGAAACTCCCATGGCCGCCCCCCTCAAAGCCGTCGACGGCAATGCCGATCTTCAGGCGCTGATGTCCGATCTCGGAACCCGTGCCCGCGCTGCCGCGCGCGTGCTGGCGCTGGCGCCGCCGGAGCAGAAGAACCGGGCGCTGGAGGCCATGGAGCGGGCGATCCGCGCGAGCTCTGCGGCGATCCTCGCAGCCAATGCCGAGGACGTCGCCGAAGCCCGTGCCTCCGGCAACGCCACATCCTCCTTCATCGATCGCCTGACGCTGACGCCGGCCCGCATCGAGGGCATGTCCGAGGGCATCGGCATCGTGCGCGGCATCGCGGATCCCGTCGGCATCGTCACCGAGAGCTGGCAGCGGCCGAACGGCATGAGGATCGAGCGCGTGCGCGTGCCGCTCGGCGTCGTCGGCGTGATCTTCGAAAGCCGGCCGAACGTTGCGGCCGACGCCGGCGTGCTGTGCCTGAAGTCCGGCAATGCCGTGATCCTGCGCGGCGGCTCGGACAGTTTTCGGTCCTGCCGCGCGATCCATGAATGTCTGGTGCAGGGCCTGCGCGAGGCGGGCCTGCCCGAAGCTGCGATCACGCTGGTGCCGACGCGCGACCGCGCGGCCGTCGGCATGATGCTCTCGGGCCTGAACGGCGCGGTCGACGTGATCGTGCCCCGCGGGGGAAAAAGCCTCGTCGCGCGTGTCGAGCAGGAAGCGCGCGTGCCTGTCTTCGCGCATCTCGAAGGCGTCAACCACGTCTATGTCGATGCCAGCGCCGACCTCGCCATGGCGAAGTCGCTCGTGCTCAACGCAAAAATGCGCCGCACCGGGGTCTGCGGCGCGGCCGAGACGCTGCTGGTCGATCGTGCGGCAGCCGGCAAAAATCTGAAGCCGCTGGTCGAGATGCTGATCGAGGCGGGCTGCGAAGTGCGCGGCGACGAAACGGTGCAAGGAACGGATGCGCGCGTAAAACCTGCCAGCGAAGACGATTGGGACACCGAATATCTCGACGCGATCATCGCGGCGAAGGTCGTCGACGGCGTCGATGGCGCAATCGCGCACATCCAGAACCATGGCTCGCATCACACCGATGCGATCGTGAGCGCGGATGAGGCGGCCGCGAAGAAATTCCTGAGCGAGGTCGATTCCGCGATCGTGCTGCACAACGCCTCGACGCAGTTCGCCGATGGCGGCGAGTTCGGCTTTGGCGCCGAGATCGGGATTGCCACCGGCCGCTTCCACGCCCGCGGCCCTGTTGGCGCCGAGCAGCTGACGAGCTTCAAATATCGCGTTCACGGCACCGGACAGACGCGGCCGTAAGCAACGTCGCGGGGCGGGCATTGAGCAACAATTTCGTCGTGCCGCGTTTCGTGGCGCAAGCGGTCCCGCCCCACACGGAGGGCATGCGCATCGGCCTGCTCGGCGGCTCGTTCAATCCGCCGCATCAGGCGCATCGCGCGATCAGCCGGTTCGCGCTCCAGCGATTGCAACTCGATCGCGTCTGGTGGCTGGTGACTCCAGGCAATCCGCTGAAGCAGAACGGCAATCTGCATGAGCTCGGCGAGCGCATGCAGGCCGCGCGCGACGTCGCCGATGATCCCAGGATCGAGGTCAGCTGTCTCGAATCCGTCATCCGTACGCGCTACACTATCGACACGATCAACACCTTGCGCCGCCGCTTCTCGGGCCTGCGCTTTGTCTGGATCATGGGCGCCGACAACCTCGCTCAATTCCATCGTTGGCAGGACTGGCGGCGCATCGCCGGCCAGGTCCCGATGGCAGTCATCGATCGCCCGCCGCAGAGTTTTCGCGCCCTCGCCTCCCCCGCAGCCCAGGCGCTGGCACGCTACCGCCTGCCCGAGAGCAAGGCAGCGCTGCTTGCGGACCGGCCGGCGCCGGCCTGGGTATTCCTGACCGGATTGAAGCTGAATCTGTCCTCAACGGGCTTACGGAACCCGGACGGGAGCTGGAAAGGTAAAATGTGAGGACGAGGGCGTGGATGTGGTGTGGGCTTTCGCCTCTCTGGCATATTGAAACCCTTAACCCCACATGATGTAGTGTAACCAGTGAGCGCGGATTCGGCGTTCGCGATACAGTGAAAGGAATGGTCCCTGACCACATCTGTATTGTCCAAGTCAGCTTCGACGAAGTCTGTTTTACCCAAGGTTGCCAAGCCGGCGCGTAAAACATCAGCCAAAGCTGCGGCCTTGAAGGCGCAACCCGACGCCGACAAGACGCTGAGCCTGATCCTCTCCCGCCTCGAGGACATGAAGGCGGAAGAGACGGTCACCATCGACCTTCGCGGCAAATCGGCGTACTCCGACTACATGATCGTCACTACCGGCCGGGTGAACCGGCACGTTGGCGCGATCGCGGAAAACGTCGCCAAGGGCCTCAAGGAAAACGGCATCAAGAACATCCATGTCGAGGGCTTGCCCAATTGCGACTGGGTGCTGATCGATTCCGGCGACGTGATTGTGCACGTGTTCAGACCCGAGGTCCGCGAGTTCTACAATCTCGAGCGATTGTACACGCAGGGCCCAGGGGCGGCGAAGGCGATCTAGGCTGATCGAGCCGATTTCGAATCGGCTGACGCGCATGCTAGCGTCGTGCGCGCGCCATTTGCGCGCGGTCTTGAAAACACGACCCTGAAGATATCAGACCCCTGAAGATATCATGCGCGTTGCTGTCATTGCGGTGGGCCGGCTGAAGCAGGGCCCCGAACGAGAGCTTGCCGACCGCTATTTCGAGCGGTTCGACGAGGCCGGCCGCAAGCTCGGATTCCGCGAACTCCTAGTCCACGAAATCCCCGAGAGCCGCGCGCGCGACACCGCGACGCGGATGACCGAAGAGGCCGCCGCGATCTCCGCGCATATTCCGGACAAATCGATCCTGGTGGCACTGGACGAGCGCGGGCAAAATCTCGACTCCACCGTATTCGCACGGCATCTCGGGCGCTGGCGGGACGAGGGGGCCGGACATACTATCTTCATGATCGGAGGGGCGGACGGACTTTCGCCCGAATTGCGCCGTAAGGCCAAGCTCGCGATCGCGTTCGGCTCTGCGACCTGGCCGCACCAAATGGTCCGCGTCATGCTTCTGGAACAGCTTTATCGGGCCGCCACCATTCTGGCCGGCCACCCCTATCACCGCGCGTGATCCGCGCCACAACGGGCACTTTTGCCGACACGATGCGAGCGCCGCTCCTCAACCTGCTGCTGATCGGAAGCGTTGCCGGCGCAAGCCTCGCGCAAGCTTACATAAGCCTCGCGCAAGCCCAGACCGCAGCGCCGGCGCCACAGACCGCCGCCGTCTCGCCCGACGCCATCAAGCAGCGCGAGCAGGAGCTCGAAGCCGCGCGCGCCCGGCAGAAGAGCGCGGAAGAGGCGCAGGCCAAGCTCAAGGCCGAGATCACCTCACTCGGCCAGGACCGCACTCAGCTCAATCAGCAGCTGATCGACACGGCCGCCAATGTGCGCAGCGTGGAGACCAAGATCGACGAAACCGAAGCCCGGCTGCGCGCGCTCAACGGACGCGAGCAGGCGATGCGCTCCTCGCTCGATTCGCGCCGTGCCGACATCGTCGAGGTGCTGGCAGCACTGCAGCGGGCCGGACGGCGCACGCCGCCGGCGCTGCTGGTGCGGCCCGAAGATGCGCTGCAATCACTGCGCACGGCGATGCTGCTCGGCGCCGTGGTGCCGGAGTTGCGCGGCCGCGCCGAAAAGATCGCAAGCGAGCTCGGCGAGCTCGTGGCCTTGCGCAAGAATATCGCCACCGAGCGCGACCAGCTCGCTTCCGATCGCGACAAGGTCAGGAGCGACCAGACCCGGCTCACCGCCCTCGTCGACGAGCGGCAGCGCCAGCAGGCGGCGCGCGAAAAGGACCTCGATGCCGAGAATTCGCGCGCCATCGCGCTTTCGAGACAGGTCGGCGATCTCCAGGGCCTGATCACCAAAATGGAGCAGGATCTGCAAAGCGCCGCCAAGGCCGCCGAGAAGGCAGCCGAGGCCGCAAGGCAGGCCGAGGCCAAGGCGGCGGCCAGCGCCAGCGCGAGCGCCAAGTCCGGGCCGGGCGTGTTCAAGGACCGGTCCCGGACCACCCCCGCGATCGTCTTTGCTTCCGCCAAGGGTCTCCTGCCTCTTCCGGTTAACGGTAACAAGATCAGGGATTTTGGCGGTTCCGACGGGGTCGGCGGGGTCCAGAAGGGCATTTCGCTGGCGACCAAGCCCGGCTCCCAGGTCACAACGCCGTGTGACGGCTGGGTGGTCTATTCAGGCCCGTTCCGCAGCTATGGACAACTCTTGATCCTCAACGCCGGGGGCGGGTATCATGTCCTGATCGCCGGGATGGAGCGCATTTCGGTCAACATCGGACAGTTTGTGCTCACGGGGGAGCCGGTTGCGACGATGGGATCGACCTCTCAGGTCGCCTCCATTCTCGCGACGAACGCGAGTCAACCTGTGCTGTATGTCGAGTTCCGTAAGGACGGCACTCCAATCGATCCAGGCCCATGGTGGGCCGCAAATGAAGGCGAGAAGGTTCGCGGATGATGCGCAAGACTTCAGTAATCCTCCTCAGCGCGGCCACCGGTGCGGCGCTGATGCTGTTCGTGACCCAGCCGCGCGCGGTGTTCATGGGCTCCAGCGCGCGAGCCGCGACCGCAGACACCTATCGCCAGCTCAATCTGTTCGGTGACGTCTTCGAGCGCGTGCGCTCCGACTATGTCGAGAAGCCCGACGACACCAAGCTGATCGAATCCGCCATCAGCGGCATGCTCACCGGCCTCGATCCGCATTCGAGCTACATGGACGCCAAGAGCTTCCGCGACATGCAGGTGCAGACCCGCGGTGAGTTCGGCGGCCTCGGCATCGAGGTCACGATGGAAGACGGCCTGATCAAGGTGGTCTCGCCGATCGACGACACCCCGGCTTCGCGCGCCGGCGTCATGGCCAACGACATCATCACCAATCTCGACGACGAGGCGGTGCAGGGCCTGACCCTGAACCAGGCGGTCGAGAAGATGCGCGGCCCCGTCAACACCAAGATCAAGCTCAAGATCATCCGCAAGGGCCAGGACAATCCGATCGACGTCACCCTGGTGCGCGACAACATCCGCGTCCGCTCGGTGCGCGCGCGCGTCGAGGCCGACGACATCGCCTATATCCGCATCACCACCTTCAACGAGCAGACCACCGAAGGCCTGAAGCGCGAGGTCGCCAACCTCTCCAATCAGATCGGCGACAAGCTGAAGGGCTACATCATCGACCTCCGCAACAATCCGGGCGGCCTGCTCGAGGAAGCGGTCACGGTGTCCGACTCGTTCCTGGAGAAGGGCGAGATCGTGTCGACCCGCGGCCGCAACGCCGAGGAGACCCAGCGTCGCACCGCGCATTCGGGCGATCTGACCAAAGGCAAGCCTGTCATCGTGCTGGTCAATGGCGGCTCGGCCTCGGCTTCGGAGATCGTCGCCGGCGCGCTGCAGGACCACAAGCGCGCGACCATCGTCGGCACGCGCTCGTTCGGCAAAGGCTCGGTGCAGACCATCATTCCGCTCGGAAGCGGCAACGGCGCGCTGCGCCTGACCACGGCGCGCTACTACACGCCGTCGGGCAAGTCGATCCAGGCCAAGGGCATCGTGCCCGACATCGAAGTGCTGCAGGACGTGCCGGACGAGCTGAAGTCGCGCACCGACACCAAGGGTGAGGCTTCGCTGCGTGGCCATCTGAAGAACGACGGCGACGAGAAGACCGGCTCGCAGTCCTACGTCCCGCCGGACGCCAAGGACGACAAGGCGCTCAAGCTCGCCGACGACCTGCTCCACGGCATCAAGAACAGCGCCTCCGCCGCGCCCACCCCGGGCGGCGACAACAAGGCTACGACCGACAAGCCCAAAGCGGCGAACTAAAGTCGGCGCATCCACGCGATGCCACGAAAGGGCGGCTCCTCGGAGCCGCCCTTTTTGCTTGGAACTCCTGGTTGCTGGAAACTCCTGGCATCCCCGGCCTATCCCGGCCTGCCGCCGCTTGACCCCGGCGTGGTATCGTCATTGGCAGTGATTCGGGATCGCGCATGACTGAAACGGCCGATGATCTGAGCGCCCCGCTCGGACAGGACAAGCCGCGTCGAAAACGCCGGCTGCGGTTGCCGTTCACGGCCATGCAGGCGCTCGCCGTGCTGCTCGGCCTGTTCCTCCTCACCTTTGCCGGCTTCGCCATCTTCAACAAGGATCCGCTCGGCGGCGAGCCGATGACGCGGATCGCCATCCGCGAGAACGGCGCCGACAAGGCTGCCGCCGAGAAGCCCGCCGCCGGCCACGGCCAGGACGGCAAGCAGGACAGCAAGCAAGACGGCAAGCACGAGAGCCAGGAGACGCCGAAGCAGGCCGCACCGGGCGAGCAGAAGACCGTCACCATGATCGACGGCTCCACCGGCGCCCGCCACGACGTGGTGATCGGCGAGGACGCAGGCGACAAGGCCGGGGCCGCGTCGGCCCCGCCGCCCGTCATGGCCGGGATCAATCCAAAACTGCTGGAGAAGTCACGCTACGGCATGATCCCGGTGGCCGCCGACGGGCTGAAGCCGTTCAACGTCTATGCGGCGGACGCCGATCGCGCCAAGGCCGCCAAGATGCCGGTGGTTGCCATCGTGATCGGCGGGCTCGGCGTCGGCGCCGCCAAGACCACCGATGCGATCATGAGGCTGCCGGCGGCGGTGACGCTGGCCTTCACGCCCTACGGCACCGATCCCGGCAAGCTCGCCGAACGGGCCCGCGCACAGCGCCACGAGATCTTCCTCCAGATCCCGATGGAGCCCTACGATTTCCCCGACAATGATCCGGGACCGCAGACGCTGCTGACCTCGCTCAGCGCCGACCAGAACATGGACCGCCTGTTCTGGCATTTCAGCCGGATGCAGGGCTATGCCGGCATCACCAATTTCATGGGCGCCCGCTTCGTCGCGACGGAGCCGGCGATGCAGCCGATCATCCGCGAGGCGGCCAAGCGCGGCCTCGGCTTCTTCGACGACGGCTCCTCGCCGCGCAGCATCGCAGCCCAGGCCGCGGCGAACCAGGCCATGCCGTTCGGCAAGGGCGACATCGCGATCGACGTGGTGCCGACCCCGACCGAGATCGACCGCGCCCTGAACAAGCTGGAATCGGCGGCACGCGAGCGCGGCGCGGCTGTCGGCACCGCCTCCGCCCTTCCCGTCTCGATCGAGCGCATCGGCGCCTGGACCAAGACGTTGGGCGACCGGGGTATCCTTTTGGTGCCATTGACAACCGCGATGCTGAAATCAAAATCCAGCTAAATCAACGGATTGGTACGGCACGGGTCCCGCGGGACCGGTCAAGCCTTACCGACAGCATGCGAGAGGTCTGGCGGAATGGCGCGTTACGAGGATCTGCCCTACCGGACCTGCGTCGGTGTGATGCTGATCAACACAGAGGGACGGGTATTCATCGGCCGCCGCGCCGGCGGCATCGAGCATGTCGACGACACCCACGTCTGGCAGATGCCGCAAGGCGGCGTCGATCCCGGCGAAGACACCTGGGACGCCGCCAAGCGCGAGCTCTATGAGGAGACCAGCGTGCGCTCGGTCGAGCGGCTCGGCGAGGTCCCGGACTGGCTCACTTACGACATTCCGCGCACGGTCGCCGGGCGCGCCTGGAAGGGCCGCTATCGCGGTCAGCGCCAGAAATGGTACGCGGTGCGCTTCACCGGCAAGGACAGCGAGATCAATGTCGCCAGTCCCGGCGGCGGCGGCCACAAGGCCGAATTCGTGAGCTGGCGCTGGGAGCCGATGAAGAATCTGACCGGGCTGATCATTCCCTTCAAGCGCCCGGTCTATGAGCGCGTGGTGCAGGAATTTTCCGCGCTGGCGGACCAATAAATCGAATTGTCGTCCCGGCTTCGGTGCTAATGCATCGCCGGAACGACGACGAGAGATTGACGCGTGACGAATCAAAAACCCTACCGCCCCAACGTGGGGATCGCCCTCTTCAACACCGAAGGCCGCGTGCTGATCGGCCATCGCTTCAAGGGCGACGGACCCGAGATCATCCTGCCCGGCCTCGACTGGCAGATGCCGCAGGGCGGCGTCGATGACGGTGAGAATTTGCGCGATGCCGCGATGCGCGAGCTCTGGGAGGAGACCAGCGTCGTCAGCGCAGCCTATCTCGGCGAGACCGACTGGCTCGCTTACGAATTCCCGCCCTACGACGGACCGCAGACGCATCGCCTCGCGAAGTTTCGCGGCCAGCGGCAAAAATGGTTCGCGCTGCGCTTCACCGGCAAGGATGACGAGATCGACCCGCTGACGCCGCGCAACGGCCAGCCCGCGGAGTTCGATGCCTGGCGCTGGGAGCGCCTCGACCGTGTTGCCGACGTCGTGGTGCCGTTCCGGCGTGAGGTTTATCAGGCCGTCGCGCAGCAGTTCGCGGCCTTCGCAAACTGAAACCGCGAAAACAACCCCATGCACAGTAGAATGGGGTTTGAAATGGTTGGAGAAATTTTGGCGGACATTTGCGTGAGGGGCCCCGCTATCTCGCTCCCTCCCCCCTTGTGGGGGAGGGTCGGGGAGAGGGTACCACACGGGGATTCTATCCGCCCGGGATCGCCTCGGCGCATCGACAACAACTCGCACCTTTTGCCGGGCTACCCCTCTCCCTAACCCTCCCCCACAAGGGGGGAGGGAACGCACCTGTGTCGGCGCGCCAGTGGGGCCTTTATCGCATCACCCTAATTAATCGGCCCCACCGTGAACGGGCCGAGTGCGATGACGTGGCAGTCGCTGTCGCGCTTGGCGCAGTCGGATAGCGCGGAAGCGACGGCGGCCTGCTCGTCGGCGGCCTTGAGGCCGAGGCCCGGTCGGCCCGCGGTGCCGACCGCGACCGCATTCCAGCCCATGGCGTCACCGAGCTTGCGCACGACCTCGCCGCGCGCATCCGCCACGATCGAGGCGTTGGAGGCGGCGTTGAAGAAGCCGGTGATCCTGAACAGCGTCGGGATCGGCACGACGAAATTGTCGTCGATCGCGACCACGAGGCACGCCACGCCAGCGATCGCGCCGCACGACTCCAGCGAACGGCGCGCGGCATCTTCGGCGGACGCGGCGCCGAGCACCATGAAATATTGTCCGCCGGGGCCGAGCGCGACCGAGCGGGATTTCGCCGCGGGCACGAACATGTTCTCGAGCCGGACCTTTTGCGGGTCGCGCACCATCGGAAAGTCCTTCGATGCGAATGTCCGCTCGGTCATGGCGTCATGCCGGAAATAGGGAGATGGCGGCATCGGCGGCTTGCCGTGCGCGTAGACGACGTTGTTGCCGACCGCATAGAGCTCGCAGCGCCGCGGCGATTGCGCGGCATCGGCGCGCTTCTGGCACTGCTCGATCGCGGTGTTGCGCGCGGCCTCCTCGTTCGGCTGGTTCAGGGCCGAGCCGGTGAAGCCGCCAACATTGAGCGCGAAAGCCTTGTAGTCGCCGGCCGCGGAATAGTCGCCGGCAAGGTAGTTGCGGACGCGCTCGTTGATGAAGGGCACGCTGTCGGCCGCAAATGTGCCGGCCATCGGCGCGGCCGATGGGGACGGCGCGGGCATCGGCGCCATCGCAGCGCCGGCATTTTGCGGCGCCATCGGCGTCATCGGCGCTTTCGCCATTTGCGTCGGCGCAGGGCTCGGCGCCGAGCTTGGTGCTGCGGCCGGCGTCGCTGCGACATTCGCCGTCTGCTTGAGCTTGGTGTTGTAGAGGAAGCCGGTGACGCCGATGCCGGTGACCGAGACCACGGCGACCACCAGCGGCCACATCCACACCGGTGCTGCGGCCACCTTGGAAGCCGCCTTCTTCAGCTGCGGCTTGCTATAGCTGCCGTCCTCGCGCCGCATCGCCACCATGTAGGCATGCACCGGCGTCGGGATGTTCTTGACCTCCTGCGCGCCGATATCGGCGAACTGCACCGAGAGCTTGTTGGCGACCTGCTCATGCACCGCGCGCGAGACGCAGATGCCGCCGACCTCGGCGAGACCCTCCAGCCGCGCCGCAATGTTGACGCCGTCGCCGAGCAGATCGCCGTTGCGCTCGACCACGTCGCCGATGGTGATGCCGATGCGGAACGACATCTGCCGGCTCGGCGGATAGGCCATGTTACGGGTCCGCAAGGATTCCTGGATGTCGATCGCGCAACGCACCGCATCGACCGCGCTCGGGAATTCCGCGAGCACGGCATCGCCCGCCGTATTGAAGATGCGCCCGCCGGCCCTGGCGATGAAATCGTCGACGACCTCGCGATAGGAGGCCAGCCGCCGCAGCGTCTCCTCCTCGTCTTCGGCAACCAGTCTCGAGTAACCGGCAATATCGGCTGCGAAAATCGCTGCGATCTTGCGTTTCATCTGCGACCCGCCCCGGGAACAAATTCGCAGGGCAGAATGCCGCGATCGGTAACACGGTGCAACAAAGTTTCAGCGCCCGCCACGGGTGTGACGAGCGCTGCACTTGGTCAGGGAATGTCTTGCAGGGTTCTCGCTCGAGCCCCGGAGCGGTGCCCCGGGGCTTAGTGCATAGCCGTCGAGTTGAGCTGCTGCTGGATGCTCTTGAAGTGGTCGAGCCGCTCGATCGCCTGATCGAGCTCGCTGCCTTCGTGCTCCTTCAGCCCCTCTTCCATCTCCGAGATGGTCGCCGCGAACTGGGCGCGGTCGAGCTCGGCCAGCGACGTCGCGACGTCGGCGAGCACGGTCAGGCCCTTTTCGGAGACTTCGGCGAGACCGCCGAGCACGATGACCTTCTCATGGCGGCCAGCCGTGGTGATGGTGAGGATGCCCGGACGGATCGCAGCCACGACCGGCGCATGCCCTGCCAGCACGCCGAAATCACCCTCGACGCCGGGGATGTCGACCTGATCAACCTCGCCCGAGAACGCGAGCTTTTCCGGAGAGACGAGATCGAAGTGGAAGGTAGCCATGGTGTACCTGCGAATGGTGAGTAGCGAATGGCGAGTGGCGAAGAGAGCAGCGCGTCTATTCGCTACTCCCCATTCGCCATTCGCGCCTTAGGCCGCTTCCGCCGCCAGCTTCTTGCCCTTCTCGACGGCTTCTTCGATCGTGCCGACCATGTAGAAGGCAGCTTCGGGCAGGTGGTCGTACTTGCCTTCCACCAGGCCCTTGAAGCCCTTGATGGTGTCGGCGAGCTCGACGAACTTGCCGGGCGATCCCGTGAAGATTTCGGCGACGTGGAACGGCTGCGACATGAAGCGCTCGACCTTGCGGGCGCGTGCCACCGTCAGCTTGTCCTCTTCCGAAAGCTCGTCCATGCCGAGAATGGCGATAATGTCCTGGAGCGCCTTGTAGCGCTGCAGCACCTGCTGGACCTGACGGGCGACCGCGTAGTGCTCCTCGCCGACGACCAGCGGGGAGAGCATGCGCGAGGTCGAGTCGAGCGGATCCACCGCGGGGTAGATGCCCTTTTCGGCGATCGAGCGCGACAGCGTGGTGGTCGCGTCAAGATGCGCGAACGAGGTCGCGGGCGCCGGGTCGGTCAAGTCGTCGGCCGGAACGTAGATGGCCTGCACCGAGGTGATCGAACCCTTCTGGGTGGTGGTGATGCGCTCCTGCAGCGCGCCCATGTCGGTGGCGAGCGTCGGCTGATAACCCACCGCCGAAGGAATACGGCCGAGCAGCGCCGACACTTCCGAGCCGGCCTGGGTGAAGCGGAAGATGTTGTCGACGAAGAACAGCACGTCCTGGCCCTTGTCGCGGAAGTCTTCCGCGATGGTCAGACCCGTGAGCGCGACGCGGGCGCGGGCGCCGGGCGGCTCGTTCATCTGGCCGAACACCAGCGCGCACTTCGACTTCACGCTCGGATCCGGATTCTTCGGATCGGCGTTGACCTTGGATTCGATGAACTCGTGATAGAGGTCGTTGCCCTCGCGGGTGCGCTCGCCGACGCCGGCGAACACGGAGTAACCGCCGTGCGCCTTCGCGACGTTGTTGATCAGCTCCTGAATCAGCACGGTCTTGCCGACGCCGGCGCCGCCGAACAGGCCGATCTTGCCGCCCTTCGCATAGGGAGCCAGAAGATCGACGACCTTGATGCCGGTGACCAGAATTTCAGCTTCGGTCGACTGGTCGGTGTAGCTCGGCGCGTCCTGATGGATGGGGCGCAGGCCTTCGGCGTTGACCGGGCCGGCTTCGTCGATCGGCTCGCCGATGACGTTGATGATGCGGCCGAGCGTGCCTTCGCCGACGGGAACGCGGATCGGCTGGCCGGTGTCGGTCACTTCCTGGCCGCGCACCAGACCTTCGGTCACGTCCATCGCGATCGTGCGCACGGTGGACTCACCGAGATGCTGCGCAACTTCCAGCACGAGGCGGATGTTGCCGTTCTTGGTTTCCAGCGAATTGAGAATGGCCGGGAGGTGGCCCTCGAACTGAACGTCGACGACGGCGCCCATGACCTGGGTGACGCGACCGACCGGGTTAGCTGCTGTAGCCATGAAGCTCTCCTTCGAAATTCTTTACTTGAACGACCGTCGTTGAGTTCGTGCGTCAGACCGCCTCGGCGCCGGAGATGATCTCGATCAGCTCCTTGGTGATCTGGGCTTGACGGGTTCGGTTGTAGATCTGGGTTTGCTTGCGGATCATTTCGCCGGCGTTGCGGGTGGCGTTGTCCATCGAGCTCATCTGCGCGCCGTAGAACGAAGCGGTGTTCTCCAGCAGCGCGCGGAAGATCTGCACCGCGATGTTGCGCGGCAGCAGGCCCGAAAGGAGTTCGTCCTCCTCCGGCTCATATTCGTAGGACGTCGACGGCGCGTTCGCCGCCTTCTCTTCCACGACCAGCGGAATGATCTGCTGCGCGGTCGGGATCTGGGCGATCACCGACTTGAACTGCGCGTAGAACAGCGTGCAGACGTCGAACTCGCCGTTCTCGAAACGGGCCAGCACCTTCCTGGCGATGTCCTCGGCGTTGACGAAACCGAGCTGACGAACGCTGCGCAGGTCGAGATGTTCGACGATCTGCTTGTCGAACTGGCGGCGGAGCTGCTCATAGCCCTTGCGGCCGACGCAGAAGAATTTGACTTCCTTGCCCTGCGCCATCAGCGCCTGGGCACGATCGCGCGCGAGACGCACGATCGAGGAGTTGAAGGCGCCGGACAGGCCGCGCTCGCCGGTGCAGACCAGCAGCAGGTGGACCTGGTCCTTGCCGGTGCCGGCCAGCAGCGCCGGCGCGCCGGGCGAACCGGCGGCAGCGCTGGCGATGTTGGAGATCACCGCGCTCATCTTGTCGGCATAGGGGCGCGCAGCTTCGGCCGCCTGCTGGGCGCGGCGCAACCTGGACGCCGCGACCATTTGCATGGCCTTGGTGATCTTTTGCGTCGCCTTGGTGGAGGCGATGCGCACGCGCATGTCTTTAAGTGACGCCATTCTTCGTTCACCCCGGCGGTTCGACTGATACGTCGGACCGCTAGCCTGTCCCGATCGCAATGCCCGGCCGGGCGCCGGGCACGCTTCTTATTGTCTTGCCTCTCGCGAAGCGATCATGGCCGGGTGACCCGGCCATGCTGCGACTAAGCGAAGCTCTTCGCAAAACCTTCGACCACCGACTTCAGCTTGGCAGCCACGTCGTCTGAGAGGTCGCGGGTGTCGCGGATCGAATTGAGGATGTCGACGTTCTTGCCACGCAGCAGCGACAGCAGGCCGTCCTCGAACGCGCGCACCTTGTTGACCGGGAGCGGATCGAGATAGCCGTTGGTGCCGGCCCAGATCACGCAGACCTGCTCTTCCATCTTCAGCGGCGCGAACTGCGGCTGCTTCAGGAGCTCGGTCAGGCGCGAGCCGCGGTTCAGCAGGCGCTGGGTCGAGGCGTCGAGGTCGGAGCCGAACTGCGCGAACGCCGCCATTTCGCGGTACTGCGCCAGCTCGCCCTTGATCTTGCCGGCGACCTTCTTGGTGGCCTTGGTCTGCGCCGAGGAGCCGACGCGCGACACCGACAGACCGACGTTCACCGCGGGACGGATGCCCTGGAAGAACAGGTCGGTTTCCAGGAAGATCTGACCGTCGGTGATCGAGATGACGTTGGTCGGAATGTAGGCCGACACGTCGTTGGCCTGGGTTTCGATGACCGGCAGTGCGGTCAGCGAGCCCGAGCCGTGATCCTTGCTGAGCTTGGCCGCGCGCTCGAGCAGACGGGAATGCAGGTAGAACACGTCGCCCGGATAGGCTTCGCGGCCCGGCGGGCGGCGCAGCAGCAGCGACATCTGGCGGTAGGCGACGGCCTGCTTGGACAGATCGTCATAGATGATGACCGCGTGCATGCCGTTGTCGCGGAAGAACTCGCCCATGGTGCAGGCGGTGAACGGCGCGATGTACTGCATCGGCGCCGGATCCGACGCGGTGGCGGCGACGACGATCGAATATTCGAGCGCGCCCTGCTCTTCCAGCACCTTCACGAACTGGGCAACCGTCGAGCGCTTCTGGCCGACCGCGACGTAGACGCAGTACAGCTTGATGTTCTCGTCGGGCTGCGCGTTGAGCGGCTTCTGGTTCAGGATGGTGTCGAGCGCGATCGCGGTCTTGCCGGTCTGACGGTCGCCGATGATCAGCTCGCGCTGGCCGCGGCCGATCGGGATCAGGGCGTCGATCGCCTTGAGGCCGGTCGCCATCGGCTCGCTCACCGACTTGCGCGGAATGATGCCGGGCGCCTTGACGTCGACGCGCATGCGCTTGTCGGCCTGGATCGGGCCCTTGCCGTCGATCGGATTGCCGAGCGCGTCGACGACGCGGCCGAGCAGGCCCTTGCCGACCGGCGCGTCCACGATGGCGCGGGTGCGCTTGACGGTCTGGCCTTCCTTGATCTCTCGGTCGCCGCCGAAGATCACGACGCCGACGTTGTCGGTTTCGAGGTTCAGCGCCATGCCGCGGGTGCCGTTCTCGAACTCGACCATTTCGCCGGCCTGGACGTTGTCCAGACCGTAGACGCGAGCGATACCGTCGCCGACGGACAGCACCTGTCCGACTTCGGAGACTTCAGCTTCCTGGCCGAAATTCTTGATCTGGTCCTTGAGGATCGCGGAAATTTCCGCGGCGCGGATGTCCATCAGCCTGCCTCTTTCATCGCGTGCTTGATCGAATTGAGTTTGGTGCGAAGCGAACTATCGATCATGCGGCTGCCGAGCTTGACGACGAGGCCACCGATGATCGAGGGATCGACATTCACGTTGAGCGCGACGTCCTTGCCGGTCACCGACTTCAGGGCAACCTTGAGGGCGTCGAGATTCTTGTCCGAAAGCGTTTCCGCCACGGTGACGTCGGCCGTCACCTCGCCCTTGAACCTGGCGACCAGGGCCCGGTAGGCGCGAATGACGTCGACCACCGCGAACAGGCGGCGATTGGCGGTCAGGACTTTCAGGAAATTGGCGGAGATGCCGGCGATGCCGGCCTTGGCCAGCACGGCCGAAAGGGCCTTGGACTGGGCATCGGCCGCGAAAACCGGGCTGCGGACGAGGCGCTTTAGATCGGCGCTCTCATTCAGCATGGCCTCGAATTTCTCGAGATCGGCTTTGACCTCGTCGACCACTTTCTGGTCGCGGGCCAGTTCAAACAAGGCCGTTGCATAACGGCCGGACACACCTGAAACGGACGTATCTTCTGCAGCCACAGACGCGCTCTTTTTGCTGTCAAACTCGCAAGGGAAAAACCGTCGCCACAAAGCGGCGCCAAGCGATCCAAGCCCTTGGAATTCAAGCGGGACTTCGATTTCCGGCCGACACGGGAGGTGCCGGATCCGTGAAAATCGCGGCTTTGCTAACATAGCAGGCGCGCAGGTGCAACATGACGCCAAATTAAAGGCACGAGGTTCTGTCGCCAGTTCGTCGCACGCTGGATGCATCGATCACACCGGGTCCGAGGACCGTAGCTAGGGCTTGATCACCTCCTTGGGTGACGGCCTGCCGCGCGACGGAGTTGTCGCGGGCTTCGCCGCGATCCCCGTCTTTGGTTCCTGCCCTCAGCGCATAGCGGCCATGAACACGGATCGCTGAGGCGTGATTCCAGCCTCGCCGGCTCCACTCGCCGAATACTTACCCAATTCTAAATGCTCAAGGTCATCACTTCGCTTTTACAGTATTTACAAGTAATCAATAGGTTAACAAATCGTTAAAGGCGAAGATTAAGGGGCATCGGCTGAATATCTCGTACCGGTAACAAGATATTTCATGACGACACAGAATGGATTTACTGCCCAATTCACGCCTCATTAGGAATCGAAACGCCAACCCGCTCACAAACTGATGGGGGCTCCACTAGCCACATGTGTGGCAATACTAGCTTAGGGACCACTAAATGCTGTCTTTGAAGACGCTGGGCTTTGTGACCCGGCCGCGCACGGCGATCGCTTTCATTGCCGCAACTCTTCTCATCGGTGGAACTGCCACCGAAGCTTCCGCCAAATCCCGGCATCACCGGCATCATCATCACCGCCACCACGCTCAGACCGATACCAACGCGACCTCCGATTGGCGCAACGCCAATGCGTCGATGACGCCGACCTCGGGCACGGGCCACAGCTTCTCCGGCATGGCCTCCTTTTACGGCAACGAGTCCGGCAGCCGCACGGCCTCGGGCCAGCGCTTCAACCAGAATGCTATGACCGCGGCGCACCGTTCGCTGCCGTTCGGCACCAAGCTGCGCGTCACCCACGGCGGCTCGAGCGTCGTCGTCACCATCAATGACCGTGGCCCGTTCATTCGCGGCCGGGTTCTCGACCTCTCCACGGGCGCTGCCCGCGCCATCGGCCTCACGGGTCGCGGCGTCGGCCGCGTCACCGCGGAAGTCGTCTCCTAAGGCGCGATAAAGCGTCCATCGAGCGCGCGCAGTTTTCATCAGTTTGATGCGCGCATGAAACAAGCCCGCGGTCTTGGGGGACCGCGGGTTTTTTTATGGCACGTCGTAGCCCGGGCGGAGCGCAGCTGCCGTAGGGTGGGCAAAGCATTCTCCGGCGCTCGCAGAGCGGCGGCGGATGCGTGCCCACCAATTTCAGTGGTGGGCACGCTTACGCCTTCGTTCTTCGAACGAAGACGCGCGCTTTTGCCCACCCTACGAATGCGCCTGGCTCCTACAAAAAGCTCTGCGGATCGACGTCGACTTCGAGCTTCTGATTGCCCGTCGGCTTCGGGCAGACGGCGAGCCAGTTGCGCAAATAGTCCGAGAGGTCGAAACCGCGCGCCGATTTCACCAGGATGCGGAAGCGGTAGCGGCCCTTGATGACCGCGAGCGGCGCTTCCGCTGGCCCCAGCACCACGACGCGCTCGTCGCGGGGCGCGAGCGCGACGAGTCTCCGCCCGAGACCTTCGGCGCTCGGGCGGTCGCCGGCGGAGATGATCAGGCTGGCGAGCCGGCCGAACGGCGGATACAGCGTGCGTTCGCGCAGATCGATCTCGCTGTCGTAGAAGGCCTCGCGGTCGCAGGCGATCAGCGCCTTCATCACGGGATGATCGGGCTGGTGGGTCTGGAGATAGCCGACGCCGCGGCCCTGCTCGCGGCCAGCGCGGCCGATCACCTGGTTGAGCAATTGCCAGGTCCGTTCCGCCGCGCGCGGATCGCCGTTGGACAGGCCAAGATCCGCATCGACCACGCCGACCAGATTGAGCCGCGGGAAATTGTGGCCCTTGGCGACGAGCTGCGTGCCGATGATGATGTCGACGCGGCCCTCCGCGATCTCGGCAAGCTCAGAGCGCATCGTCTCGATCGAGGTGATGAGATCGCTCGACAGCACCATGGTGCGGGCTTGCGGGAATAGCGCGGCGGCCTCCTCCTGCAGGCGCTCGACGCCGGGGCCGACCGCGACCAGCGATTCCTCGGCCGAGCAGTTCGGACAGAGATGCGGCCGCGGCATCGAGAAGCCGCAATGATGGCAGACCAGGCGCTGGCGGAAGCGGTGATCGACCAGCCAGGCATCGCAGATGGTGCAGGCGAAGCGATGGCCGCAGCCGCGGCACAGCGTCAGCGGCGCATAGCCGCGGCGATTGAGGAACAGCAGCGCCTGCTCGCGCTTTTCGATCGCGCCTCTGATTTCACCGGCCAGCCGCGGCGAGATGAAGCGGCCGCGCGCCGGCGGCTCGCGGCGCATGTCGATGGCCTCGATATGCGGCATGTGCTGGCCGCCGAAGCGCGAGGGCAGCGCGATGCGCTGATAGCGGTTCTTGCGCGCGTTGACCTCGGATTCGACCGACGGTGTCGCAGACGCCAGCACGACCGGAATCTTGGCGATATGCGCGCGCACCACCGCCATGTCGCGGGCGTGATAATGTACGCCCTCGTCCTGCTTGTAGGCCTGATCGTGCTCCTCATCGACGACGATCAGGCCGAGATTGGCGTAGGGCAAAAACAGCGCCGAGCGCGCGCCGACCACGACTGGCGCGCTGCCTCCGGAGATCGCAGCCCAGTTGCGCGCCCGGGTGCGCGGCGTCAGCTCGGAATGCCATTCGATCGGCCGCACGCCGAAGCGTTGCGCGAAGCGATCGAGGAACTGGCCGGTGAGCGCGATCTCCGGCATCAGGATCAGCGATTGCCTGCCGCGGCGGATGGCTTCCGCGATCGCCTCGAAATAGACCTCGGTCTTGCCGGAGCCGGTGACGCCGTCGAGCAATGCGACGTGGAAGGTGCCGTTGGCCGCGAGCGCGCGCATCGTGTCGACCGCCGCGCGCTGCAGCGGGGTAAAATCCGGCCGGCCGAAATCGGGATCGGGCACCGGCGGCGGGGCAGGCGGCGGCATCGGCTCGACCGTCAGCGTGCCTTCGTCGACCAGCCCGTCGATCACGCCCGAGGAGACGCCGGCCTCCTTGGCCGCTTCCGACTTGCCGTGCAGCAGCCGGTCCGACAGCACCTCGATCACGCGCTGTCGGGCCGGCGTCAGCCGTCGCGGCGGATCGCCGACCAGCCGCACGCCGGGACGCACCCGCTCGGGGCCGAGATTTTCGCCCATCCGCAAGCACATGCGCAGCACCATGCCGCGCGGGCTCAGCGTGTAATTGGCGACCCAGTCGACCACCTGCCGCAGCTCGGGCTTGAGCGGCGGGATGTCGAGCTTCTCGCTGACCTCCTTGAGACGGTTGTGCAGGCGGGGATCCGGATTGGCGTTCTCTCCCCAGACCACGGCCAGCACCTCGCGCGGCCCGAGCGGCACGGCGACGAGATCGCCCGCCTTCAGCTCCATGCCGCGCGGCACCTTGTAGGAATAGGTCTGGTCGAGCGCGACCGGCACCAGCACGTCGACCATGCCGGTCGCGTTGGTGGGGGCGGCGGTGCTGCGCGAGGTGTGATCCATGAACGAAGAATCGGAACCGGGGGCCTCAAGGCTAGCGCCCTGCGGCGGCCTTAGCGAACGATAAACGGATGTGATGCGATATACTGGGTGGAATCACCACGTCCAGTGCGCATGAGCAAAGCCGTCGCCCCACAAATCGAGCTGGCCAGCGCCGATCCCTCGATCGCGCAGGAGATGACGCGCTGGCTGTCGCATCTCGGCGCCGAGCGGCGGTTGTCGCCGAAGACGCTGGAAGCCTATGGCCGCGACTTGCGGCAGTGCCTGGATTTCCTTTGCAGCCATTGGGGCGAACGCGTGACGCTGAAGCGCTTCGCGGCGTTGGAGGCCACCGACGTCCGCGCCTTCATGGCGATGCGACGCGCCGACGACATCGCCGGCCGCAGCTTGATGCGTGCGCTCGCCGGGCTGCGCTCCTTCGGCCGCTTCCTCGAGCGCGAAGGCAAGGGCAAGGTCGGCGCACTCTCGGCGATCCGTGCGCCGAAGGTGGCCAAGACCTTGCCGAAGCCGTTGCCGATGGCATCGGCCAAACGCCTTGCCGATGCCGACGAGCGGGCCGGCGAGGATCGCGAGACCTGGATCCTGGCGCGCGACGCCGCGGTGATGGCGCTCTTGTACGGCTCGGGCCTGCGCATCTCCGAGGCGCTCGGCCTGAAGCGCCGCGAGGTGCCGCGTCCCGGCGAGGGCGACGTGCTGATCGTGACCGGCAAGGGCAACAAGACCCGCATGGTGCCGGTGCTGCAGAACGTGCTCGAACTCGTTCAGGAATACGTCGCGATGTGCCCGTATCCGTTGCCGGCGGAAGGCCCCATCTTCCTCGGCGCGCGCGGCGGTCCGCTCAGTCCGCGCATCATCCAGCTCGCGATGGAGCGGCTGCGCGGCGCGCTCGGCCTGCCCGACAGCGCCACGCCGCACGCGCTGCGCCATTCCTTTGCCACGCATCTGCTGTCACGCGGCGGGGACTTACGCGCCATCCAGGAGTTGCTCGGCCATTCCTCGCTCTCGACCACGCAGATCTACACCGGCATCGATTCCGAACGCCTGCTGGAAGTCTATGCCAGCGCGCATCCAAGACGCTGACGAATTGGCGCTGACACACTGACGTCATAACTGCCTTGCCTCTTGCGCAGGCCGCGCGGTTCGGTCAATCGTTGCGGAACCGAGGCAGGAGAGACTGATGAGCGCACATGAAAGCATGGAGCATGCCGAGCACGCCGAACACGCGTCCGGCTCGAACAAGAAGATCGCGCTCCTGATCGCCGTGCTGGCGCTCTTCCTGGCGATCTCGGAGACGCTCGGCAAGGGCGCCCAGACCGAATCGATCAGCAAGAACGTCGAGGCCGCCAATCTCTGGGCGTTCTTCCAGGCCAAGAGCATCCGCCGCACCGTGGTGATCACGGCGGCCGAGCAGGGCAAGCTCGCGCTCGCCGGCGCGGACGAGGCGCAGAAGCCCGCCGTGCAGAAGCAGGTCGACGACTGGACCAAGACCGCGCAGCGCTACCGCTCCGAGCCGGAGACCGGCGAAGGCACCGAGCAGCTCGCCGAGAAGGCCAAGCATGCCGAGCACGAGCGCGACGAGGCGACCGCGAAATACCATCACTTCGAGCTGGCGTCGGCCGCCTTCCAGATCGGCATCGTGCTGGCCTCGGCCACCATCATCACCGGCATGTTCGCGCTGGCCTATGTCGCCGGCATCCTGACGCTCGCCGGCCTGCTCATGACCAGCCTCGGCCTGTGGTGGCCGCATCTGGTGCATTTGCATTGATTGGTGCAACAGCGTTGCACCAACTCCGTCATCCTGAGGTGCGAGGAGCGCAGTGCATCAGCGCTGCGCCCGGAGCCTCGAAGGATGAACGGCCGAGATGCAGACGGGCCGTCGCCCTTCGAGGGCCGCTGAAGAAGCGGCCACCTCAGGGTGACGGTGAGAGACTGAATGTGCGGGCAGCTACCGCGCCTGGTGCACGCTCTTCCTGAAACGCTGGATCACACGCAGCGTACGTGACGACCAGCCCTCGCCGTTGCCGGCGATCAGCTCGCGGATACGGCGCTTGATCGGGTCGACCAGCAGGCGCGCCTTGGCGCGGACCTTCATCACCAGATCGTAGATCCGCTCGAACCAGTGCATCTCCAAAAGCTTGTCGCGCGTCACGTCGAACACGAAGGCGGTGACGCCGACGCCCAGCAGCTTCGCGAAAACGATCGTGAAGACCGCGCTGGTCCAGTATTCATGCGTGAGCAGCCACAGGCCGACCAGCTTGAGCGGAAACAGCGGGACGATGGGGACCGCGAACACGATCAGCGTCATGGCCGGCGACAGCGCATCGACGCGCTCCGTCAGCCATTGCTTGAAACGTGCGAGCGGGACGGCTGCGACAACCCGCGCAACGATCGGCTCGAGATGGTCCCACAGCCAGGCTTCGATCAGGAAGATGATCGCAAGCAGGACCCAGACCGGTTGAAGAAGGCGGCGCAGCATGTGTTCCCCGCCCGATTTGGCGCTGGGCGCGTTGCTACATATGGATGGCTCGCTTGCCGACTGCAAGCGCGGCTTCCTTGATCGCCTCCGAGCGGGTCGGATGCGCGTGGCAGGTGCGCGCGAGATCTTCCGCACTGCCGCCGAATTCCATGAGAACGCACGCTTCATGGATCATTTCGCCGGCTTCGCGGCCGATAATGTGCACGCCGAGCACGCGATCGGTCTTCGCATCTGCGAGAATCTTCACAAAGCCGTCAGTGGTCTGGTTGACCTTGGAGCGGCCATTGGCGGTAAAGGGAAACTTCCCGACGGTATAAGCTGTGCCCGCCTGCTTCAGCTCCTCCTCGGTCTTGCCGACGCAGGACACTTCCGGCGTGGTATACACGACGCCTGGGATCACATCGTAATTCACGTGCCCGGCCTGGCCGGCGATGATCTCGGCCACCGCCACGCCCTCGTCCTCGGCCTTGTGCGCGAGCATCGGCCCAGCGACGACGTCGCCGATGGCATAGACGCCCTTCAGGCTGGTGGCGAAATGCGGATCGATCTGGACGCGGCCACGATTGTCCAGCGCGACCCCGGCCTCCTTCAGGCCAAGCGCGTCGGTGTAGGGCACGCGGCCGATGCAGACCAGAACGACGTCGGCTTCCAGCGTCTCGGCGGCACCGCCGGCGGCGGGCTCGATGGTCGCCTTCAGCGTCTTGCCTGAATTGTCGACGGCGGTGACCTTGGCGCCAAGCTTGAACGCAAAGCCCTGCTTTTCCAGGATGCGCTGGAATTGCTTGGCGATCTCGCCGTCCATGCCGGGCAGGATGCGATCCAGGAATTCGACGACGACGACTTCGGCACCGAGACGATGCCAGACCGAACCGAGCTCGAGGCCGATCACGCCGGCGCCGACGATCAAGAGCTTGCCGGGGACCTTGTCGAGCGACAGCGCGCCGGTCGAGGACACGATGCGCTTCTCGTCGATCTCGATGCCCTTGAGACGCGCAATGTCCGAGCCGGTCGCTATCACGATGTTCTTCGTTTCGATCGTCTGCGACTTGCCGTCGGCGGAGACCGCGACCTTGCCGGTCCCCAGGATCTTGCCGGTGCCCTTGAGCACGTCGATCTTGTTCTTCTTCATCAGGAACTCGACACCCTTGACGTTGCCGTCGATGCCCTGCTGCTTGAAGTTCATCATCGCGGGAAGATCGAGCTTCGGCGAGGAGACCGACACGCCCATCTTGGCGAAGGAGTGCCCGGCTTCCTCGAACATCTCGGACGCGTGCAGCAGCGCCTTCGACGGCATGCAGCCGACATTGAGGCAGGTGCCGCCGAGGGTTGCGTTCTTTTCGACCACGGCGACTTTCATGCCGAGCTGGGCTGCGCGCACCGCGCAGACATAACCGCCCGGTCCGGTGCCGATGACGACGAGATCGTAGGTAGCCATGAGAGAAAGTCCCGTAGGTTTAGCGTGATGGGGATGTGTCAGCGTCCGCGCGGCGCGTCAGCGTCCGCCGGACACATCGAGAGTTGCTGCGGTGATGTAGGAAGCCTCGTCCGACATCAGCCAGACGATGGCATTGGCGATTTCATCGGCGGTGCCGACGCGCTTCATCGGCACCATATGGGCCAGACGATGGGCGCGGTCGGGCTCGCCGCCGGCGGCGTGAATTTCCGTATCGATCAGGCCCGGCCGGATGCCCGCGACACGAATGCCTTCGCCCGCGACCTCATAGCCGAGGCCGGTGGTGAAGGAATCGATCGCGCCCTTGGACGCGGCATAGTCGACATAGGTGTTGGGCGCGCCGAGACGCGCCGCGACCGAAGACAGGTTGACGATGACGCCACCCTTGCCGCCGTGCTTGGTGGACATCCGCTTCACGGCCTCGCGCGCGCAGAGAATGGAGCCGGTGACGTTGACCGCGAGCACGCGCTGGATGCGCTCGGCCGACATCTCGTCGACCCGCACGCCGCTGGTGCCGACGATACCGCCATTGTTGACGAGCGCGGCCAACGTGCCGAACTTGTCGGCCTGCTTGAACAGATCGAGGATGTCGCCTTCCTCGGCGACATCGCATTTCACCGCGATCGCCTTGCCATTGCCGGCCTCGATCTGGGCGACAACCTCACCGGCGGCCTTCTTGTTGCTGGCATAGCCGACCACGACGCGATAGCCGCGCGCAGCCGCCGCAATCGCGGTCGCGCGGCCAATGCCACGGCTGCCGCCGGTGATGACAACGACTTTATCGGTCACATCAATCCCCACGAGTTCGAGCGCACTACGACGTCTTGCCCTCAAGAGCGGCCAATCGATCCAGCACGGACTTGTCCGTGAGGCTCACCAGATGGAACAGAATGAAGGGCGTGAGAAACGGAATCAGGCACCAAGCAGCAAAGCCGACCCCCTTACCTTTTCTTCGACTGATCGGAATCGCGAAGAAGAAAAAGATAAGGGTGGTCAGCAGGAACGGCACCATGGAGATGAGCGCATGCGCAAGCGACGGCTCCCCCATCGTCGCCTCCCTCAGAGATCGAGCACCAGGCGCGCCGGATCTTCCAGGCTCTCCTTGACGCGAACCAGGAAGGTGACGGCTTCCTTGCCGTCGATGACGCGGTGATCGTACGACAGCGCCAGATACATCATCGGGCGGACCTCGATCTTGCCGCCGACGACCATCGGCCGCTCCTGGATCTTGTGCATGCCGAGGATGCCGGATTGCGGCGCGTTCAGGATCGGGGTCGACATCAGCGAGCCGTAGATGCCGCCATTGGTGATGGTGAAGGTGCCGCCCTGCATCTCGTCGATCTTGAGCTGGCCGTCGCGGGCGCGGCGGCCGAAATCGGCGATGCCCTTCTCGATGTCGGCGATCGACTTGTGGTCGCAGTCGCGCACCACGGGCACGACGAGACCCTTGTCGGTGCCGACGGCGACGCCGATGTGGTAGTAGTTCTTGTAGATCAAATCAGTGCCGTCGATCTCGGCGTTGACCGCCGGGATATCCTTCAGCGCCTGCACGACGGCCTTGGTGAAGAAGCCCATGAAGCCGAGCTTGGAGCCGTGCTTCTTCTCGAACGCATCCTTGTAGTGGGCACGCAGCGCCATCACGTTGGTCATGTCGACCTCGTTGAAGGTCGTCAGCATCGCCGCGGTGTTCTGCACGTCCTTGAGGCGGCGCGCGATGGTCTGGCGCAGGCGGGTCATCTTGACGCGCTCTTCGCGGGCGGCATCGTCTGCCGGTGACGGCGCACGCACCTGCACGGCGGCGGCCGGCTGGTTCACCGGGGTGGGCGCGGAGGCCGCACGCTCGATCGCGGCGAGCATGTCGCCCTTGGTGACGCGGCCGTCCTTGCCGGAGCCCGGAACGGTAGAGGCATCGACGCCGGTCTCGGCCGAGAGCTTGCGCACGGAGGGGGCGAGCGGCGCGTCGGCCGGCGGCGCCTTCGGCGCGCTAGGCGCCGGCGCGGAAGCAGCGGCGGCGGCAGGAGCGGCAGCGGCGGGCTTGGCGGGAGCCGCAGCGGGCTTGGCAGCGCCTGCGCCTTCCGTGATCTGTCCGAGCAGCGCGCCGACCGCGACGGTCGCGCCATCGGCGGCGATGATCTCGCTCAGCGTGCCGGCGGAGGGCGCCGGGACCTCGATGGTGACCTTGTCGGTCTCGAGCTCCACCAAGGGCTCGTCGACGGCGACAGGGTCGCCGGCCTTCTTGAACCAGCGGCCGATGGTGGCCTCGGTGACGGATTCGCCGAGCGTCGGCACACGAATTTCAGTCATGGTCTTTTCCTTAAGGGATCGCCGGTGCGGTCATAAGTCGGTCGTCAATGGCCCGCGAAAAGCAAGCCATCCGGCAAGCCGGACGTTCGTACACTGCACGGACATCGCGACGTACCGGATGCCCCGCCCCGGTGCGCTGGTTGCGCACGAGGCGGGGCATGACGCAGTTTAAAAAGTTCAGCTCAGTGCTTCGTCCAGGAACGCCTTCAGCTGTGCCTGATGCTTGGACATCAGACCAGTAGCGGTCGCGGCGGAAGCGGCGCGGCCGACATAACGCGGACGCCGGCTCGCGCCGTTCACCTGGTTCAGCACCCATTCCAGATAGGGCTCGATGAAGTGCCAGGCACCCATGTTGCGGGGCTCTTCCTGGCACCACACCACTTCGGCCTTCTTGAAGCGCGACAGCTCGGCCACCAGCGCCTTCAGCGGCACCGGATAGAGCTGCTCGACGCGCATCAGATAGATGTCGTCGATGCCGCGCTTCTCGCGCTCCTCGTAGAGGTCGTAATAGACCTTGCCGGAGCACAGCACGATGCGGCGGACCTTCTCGTCCGGCACGAGCTTGATGGCTTCGTTCGGCAGCATCTGGGCGTCATCATAGAGGATGCGGTGGAAGGTAGTGTCCTTCGCCAGTTCCTCGATGCGCGACACTGCCCGCTTGTGACGCAGCAGCGACTTGGGCGTCATCACGATCAGCGGCTTGCGGATCTCGCGATGAAGCTGGCGACGCAGCACGTGGAAGTAGTTCGCCGGCGTGGTCGGATAGACCACCTGCATGTTGTCTTCGGCGCACATCTGCAGGTAACGCTCGAGGCGCGCCGAGGAGTGCTCCGGTCCCTGACCCTCATAGCCGTGCGGCAGCAGGCAGACGAGGCCGGACATGCGCAGCCATTTGCGCTCGCCCGAGGAGATGAACTGGTCGAACACGACCTGCGCGCCGTTGGCGAAGTCGCCGAACTGGGCTTCCCAGAGGGTCAGCGTGTTCGGCTCGGCGAGCGAGTAGCCGTATTCGAAGCCGAGCACGGCTTCTTCCGACAGCAGCGAGTTGATGACCTCGTAATGGCCCTGCTCGTGGCCGAGATGGTTGAACGGCGTGTAGCGGCTCTCATCCTCCTGGTCGATCAGGACCGAGTGGCGCTGCGAGAAGGTGCCGCGCTCCGAATCCTGTCCGGACAGGCGGACGTGGTGGTTTTCCTGGAGCAGCGTACAGAACGCCAGCGCCTCGCCGGTCGCCCAGTCGATGCCCGCGTTGCCGTCGATCGCCTTGGCGCGATTTTCCAGGAAGCGCTGGATGGTGCGGTGGACGCGGAAACCATCCGGCACCTTGGTGATCTTGCGGCCGATGTCCTTGAGAACAGGCAGATCAACGCCGGTGACGCCGCGCCGCGCATCCTCTTCCTGATCGGCGATCTTGAAGCCGGACCACTTGCCGTCAAGCCAGTCGGCCTTGTTCGGCTTGTAGGAGGTGCCGGCCTCGAACTCGGCGTCGAGCCGCGCGCGCCAGTCGGCCTTCAGCTTGTCGACTTCACCCTCGGTGACCACGCCTTCGGCAATCAGGCGCTTGGAGTAGAGGGTGAGGGTCGAGGCATGGGCCGCGATCCGCTTGTACATCACCGGCTGAGTGAATGCCGGCTCGTCGCCCTCATTGTGGCCATAGCGGCGATAGCACCACATGTCGATGACGACGGGCTTGTGGAATTTCTGCCGGAATTCGATCGCGACCTTGGCCGCGAACACCACGGCTTCCGGATCGTCGCCGTTCACGTGGAAGATCGGCGCGTCGATCATCTTCGCCACATCCGACGGATAGGGCGAGGAGCGCGAGTAACGCGGATAGGTGGTGAAGCCGATCTGGTTGTTGACGATGAAGTGCACGGAACCGCCGGTGCGGTAGCCCTTCAGGTCGGACAGGCCGAAGCACTCGGCCACCACGCCCTGGCCGGCGAACGCGGCGTCGCCGTGCATCAAGAGCGGCATCACCGAGATGCGCATGTCGGGCGGATCGCCGTGCTGGTCCTGCTTGGCGCGGACCTTGCCGAGCACGACGGGATCGACGATCTCGAGATGCGAGGGGTTGGCGGTCAGCGACAGATGGATGCGGTTGCCGTCGAACTCGCGGTCCGAGGACGCGCCGAGGTGATATTTGACGTCGCCGGAGCCTTCGACCGCGTCGGGGTTGGCCGAGCCACCCTTGAATTCGTGGAACAGGGCGCGGTGCGCCTTGCCCATCACCTGCGTCAGCACGTTGAGGCGGCCGCGATGCGGCATGCCCAGCACGATCTCCTTCACGCCGAGATTGCCACCGCGCTTGATGATCTGCTCGAGCGCCGGGATCAGCGATTCGGCGCCGTCGAGACCGAAGCGCTTGGTGCCGGTAAACTTGGTGTCGCAGAATTTTTCGAAGCCCTCGGCCTCGACCAGCTTCATCAGGATGGCGCGGCGACCTTCGCGGGTGAACGAGATCTCCTTGTCCGGACCCTCGATGCGCTCCTGGATCCAGGCCTTCTGCGCGGCATTGCTGATGTGCATGAACTCGACGCCGAGCGTCTGGCAATAGGTGCGCTCGCAGATCGCGGTGATCTCGCGCAAGCTGCCGTATTCGAGGCCGAGCACGTGATCGAGGAAGATCTTGCGGTCGAAATCGGCTTCGCTGAAGCCGTAGGTACGCGGATCGAGCTCTTCGCGGTTGCGCTGGGCTTCGATGCCGAGCGGATCGAGCTTGGCATGGAAGTGACCGCGCATGCGGTAGGAGCGGATCAGCATCAGGGCGCGGACGGAGTCGCGCGTCGCCTGGAGCAGATCGGCGGAGGAGAGACCGGCGCCCTTGTCACCCCCCTTGGCCTGCGCCTTGGCGGCGATCTTGGCACCGACCGCCTTCTCGACTTCGGCCCAGTTGCCGTCGAGGGCGGAGGTGAGGTCATCCTGCGGGGTCAGCGGCCAGTTGTCGCGCTCCCAGGACGGCCCTTCGGCATTCTTCCGGACGTCGGAAGGCTGGTCGTTCAGGCTCTTGAAGAACTCCTGCCACTCGGCGTCGACCGAGGACGGGTCCTTCTCGTAGCGGGCGTAGATTTCGTCGATGTAGGTGGCGTTGGTGCCCTGCAAAAAGGATGACAGGGCAAAGGCTGCGTTCGCGTCCTGGCGAGACATACTGGAGTTCCTGGCGATTTCGGTTCGCGCATAGTAAACGGCGCTGGCACCGAGCTCCCCGGCAGAGGCTCGGCGCGACAGGCACCCTTTACCCTATTTGCTGCGAAACTTCGCCCGGAAAAGCACGAAGAAGTGAATTAGCCCTTCAACTTTTCGGCAAGCGTATGGCCGAGGCGGGCGGGCGACGGGGACACTGTAATCCCTGCCGATTTCATCGCCTCGGTCTTGGAACCGGCGTCGCCCTTGCCGCCCGAGATGATCGCGCCGGCATGGCCCATGCGGCGGCCGGGAGGGGCGGTGACGCCGGCGATGAAGCCGACCATCGGCTTCTTGCGGCCGCGCTTGGCCTCGTCCTTGAGGAACTGGGCGGCGTCCTCCTCTGCGGAACCGCCGATCTCGCCGATCATGATGATCGACTCGGTCTTGGGGTCGGCCAGGAGCATTTCGAGGACGTCGATGAACTCGGTTCCCTTGACCGGGTCGCCGCCGATGCCGACCGCGGTGGTCTGGCCGAGGCCTTCCTGGGAGGTCTGGAACACGGCTTCATAGGTCAGCGTGCCCGAGCGGGAGACGATGCCGACCGAGCCGGTCTTGAAGATGTTGGCGGGCATGATGCCGATCTTGCACTCGCCGGCGGTCATGACGCCCGGGCAGTTCGGCCCGATCAGGCGCGACTTGGAGCCGGCCAGCGAACGCTTCACGCGGACCATGTCGACAACCGGAATGCCCTCGGTGATGCAGACGATCAGCGGGATCTCGGCGTCGATGGCTTCGCAGATCGCATCGGCCGCGCCCGGCGGCGGCACGTAGATCACCGATGCATCGGCGCCGGTCTTCTCACGCGCATCGCGCACGGTGTCGAACACCGGCAGGCCCAGATGCGTCGCGCCGCCTTTGCCCGGCGAGGTGCCGCCGACCATCTTGGTGCCGTAGGCAATCGCGGCCTCCGAGTGGAAGGTGCCGTTCTTGCCGGTGAAGCCCTGGCAGATGACCTTGGTGTTCTTGTCGATCAGGATGGACATGAGGTCTGCTTTCGCGAAACTAACAGAGTGAGAGGGTCAGTGGATGCGGCGGTAGACGCCAGTGAGCACGTCGGCCCAGCCTTCCGCGTCCGGCGAGAACTGGATCTTCAACGAGTAGGAATCCTCGTTGATAATTTCGTAGACGTGGCGCGCATTGCCGCGGAGCGAGCCGCGCACCAGCGTCAGGGTATTGCCGACCCACCCGCCGGAAGCGGGCGAAGGCGGCGTATAGCCGAGCGAGTCGTACCAGAACAGTTTGTAGGTCCGGTCGTCGCGGTCGTAGGTGAAGATGCCGTGGGTGGCGAAGATCTGCTTGCCGTCGCGCATCTGCACCGCGTCCTGGATCAGATAGAATCCATTCAGGTCCATGCGCGCGACGACGTGCGAAGTTGCCGGGCCGCCCGCCGTCCAGCGCGACGGGAAGACCACCTCTTCGCCATTCCATTCGCCGGCGAACGCGGCAAGACGCGCGTGCTCGGGAAGCGGAGATGATGCGGCGAGATGGTCCTGGGCCATGGCCTTAGCCTCCCTTGACGGCCTTCACGATCTTCTGCGCGGCGTCGTCGAGATTGTCGGCCGGCACCACGTTCAGGCCGGACTCTCGGATGATCTTCTTGCCGAGCTCGACATTGGTGCCTTCGAGGCGGACCACCAGCGGCACGCTGAGGCCGACTTCACGAACCGCAGCCGTTACGCCCTCGGCGATCACGTCGCACTTCATGATGCCGCCGAAGATGTTGACCAGAATGCCCTTCACGTTGGGATCGGCGGTGATGATCTTGAAGGCGGCCGCGACCTTCTCCTTGCTGGCGCTGCCGCCGACGTCGAGGAAGTTCGCCGGCGACATGCCGTAGAGCTTGATGATGTCCATCGTCGCCATGGCGAGACCGGCGCCGTTGACCATGCAGCCGATGTTGCCGTCGAGCGTGACGTAGTTGAGGTCGTACTTGGACGCCTCGATTTCCTTGGCGTCTTCCTCGGTCTCGTCGCGCAGCGCGAGCACCTCGGGATGACGGAACAGCGCATTGTCGTCGAACGACACCTTGGCGTCGAGCACGCGGAGCTGGCCCTGCTTGGTCACGACCAGCGGGTTGATCTCCAGCATCGACATGTCCTTGGCGACGAAGGCCGCGTAGAGCTGCGCGGTGAGCTTCTCGGCCTGCTTGGCGAGATCGCCGGAGAGCTTCAGCGCATTCGCAACCGTGCGGCCGTGATGGCCCATGACGCCGGTGGCGGGATCGACCGAGAAGGTCACGATCTTCTCAGGATTGTTGTGCGCGACGTCCTCGATGTTGACGCCACCCTCGGTCGAGACGACGAAGGAGACGCGCGAGGTCTCGCGGTCGACCAGGATCGAGAGGTAGAATTCCTTGTCGATGTCGGAGCCGTCCTCGATGTAGAGGCGGTTGACCTGCTTGCCGGCGGGACCGGTCTGGATCGTCACCAGCGTGGCGCCGAGCATCTGCTTGGCGAACTCGGCGACCTCGGCGGCCGACTTGGCGATGCGGACGCCGCCCTTGTCGCCGGCCGAGGCTTCCTTGAACTTGCCCTTGCCGCGGCCACCGGCGTGGATCTGGCTCTTCACCACATAGACCGGACCGGGCAGCGCCTTGGCGGCGGCTTCCGCGTCAGTGGCCTTGAGGACCGGCACGCCCTTGGAGATCGGCACGCCGAACTCACCCAGCAGCGCTTTGGCCTGATATTCATGGATATTCATATGGTCGCTCCCTGAACCCGCGGGCGGTGACCTCTAGGGCCCACCTCAGTCTTGTGGCTGGCATACCATATACCACAGGAACTGCAACCCGGATTCTTTGACTTCGAGATCTCTGGACTGCTGACCCGGAACCTGTCCCGACAACCGGGCCCCGGATATGAAACCGCCGAAGACCGGTTTTCGGACTTCGGCGGGAAGTGTTTGGCTCTTAGCGGCCGAGAAGATCGGGGGCGATCTTCTTGCAGGCATCGACCAGGCCCTGCACCGCGCCGACCGACTTGTCGAAGGCCTCGCGGTCCTTGCCGGCGAGCTCGATCTCGACGACGCGCTCGACGCCCTTGGAGCCGATCACGACGGGCACGCCGACATACATGTCCTTCACGCCGTATTCGCCGTTCAGGTACGCAGCCGAGGGCAGCACGCGCTTCTTGTCACGCAGATAGCTCTCGGCCATCGCGATCGCGGACGCGGCAGGCGCATAGAAGGCCGAGCCGGTCTTGAGCAGGTTGACGATCTCGGCGCCGCCGTTGCGGGTGCGGTCGACGATCTCGTCGAGACGCGCCTGCGAGGTCCAGCCCATCTTGACGAGGTCGGGCAGCGGAATGCCGGCGACGGTGGAGTACTTCACCAGCGGCACCATGGTGTCGCCATGGCCACCGAGCACGAAGGCGGTGACGTCCTCGACCGAGACGTTGAACTCGTCGGCCAGGAAGTAGCGGAAGCGGGCCGAATCCAGCACGCCGGCCATGCCGACGACCTTCTTGTGCGGCAGGCCCGAAGCCTTCTGCAGCGCCCAGACCATCGCGTCGAGCGGGTTGGTGATGCAGATGACGAAGGCGTCGGGGGCGTACTTCTTGATGCCAGCGCCGACCTGCTCCATGACCTTGAGGTTGATGGAGAGAAGATCGTCGCGGCTCATGCCGGGCTTGCGCGGCACGCCGGCAGTGACGATGCAGACCTTGGCGTTGTCGAGCGCCTCGTAGGAGTTCGCGCCGGTGTAGTGGGCGTCAAAACCGTCGACCGGCGAGGACTGCGCGATGTCGAGCGCCTTGCCCTGCGGCACGCCCTCGGCGATGTCGAACATCACCACGTCGCCCAGCTCTTTCAGGCCGATGAGATGAGCCAGCGTTCCGCCGATCTGACCGGAGCCAATCAAAGCAATCTTGTCGCGCGCCATGTGAGCCTGTCCTTTAGACACGTAAGGTGGGGAAAACTGAGAGGGTGGTTATCCCTTTCGCCTCCCCCGTTCAAGTCGCCGGATGCCCAATTGTCGGGCTTGGCGCGATTCCAACCCGCAGACCTAAAAGCCGTCATTCCGGGGCACCCGCGCCATTGCGCGGGCGAACCCGGAATCTCGAAATTGTAGCGCGAGATTCCGGGTCCGCGCTGGTGCGCGCCCCGGAATGACAGCGCTGGCAAATAGGACTTAAGTCTCCACCAGCCCCTTGGTGGAGCCGCTTGCGGTGGAATCCTTGCGGCCGTGAGCCAGCGCCAGATAGGATTCCGAGCTCATCTCGATCAGGCGCGACGCCGTCCGCTTGAACTCCATGGCCTCAACGCCCTCATGGGCCAGGTAGAGCGAGATCGGGTTGGCATCGGCCGAGGCCATCAGCTTCACGGCATTGTCATAGAGCGCGTCGATCAGCGTGATGAAGCGCTTGGCGGCGTTGCGCTGGGACTGGTCCATCACTGGAATATGGTCGACCAGGATGGTGTGATAGTCGTGCGCCAGCCTGAGGTAGTCGGATGCGCCCAGCGGCTTCTCGCAGAGATCGGCAAACGAGAACCGCGCCACGCCATGGGCCGAGCACGGCACGTGCAGGATGCGGCCCTTGATCGAAATATCGCGCGACTTGCATTTGGCGCTGCCCGACATCCGCGACCAGGCGCGGTCGAGCGCCGCGTCCGCATCAGCGTCCGCCGGCGTCAGCCACATCGGCACGCCCTGAAGTTTTTCCAACCGGAAGTCGGTGCGCGCATCGAGCCGCGCGACGTCCATGTGGTCGGTGATCTGCTTGATGAAGGGCAGGAACAGCGACCGGTTCAAGCCGCCCTTGTAGAGATCATCAGGCGCGACGTTGGAGGTCGCGACCACGACGGTGCCGAGCTCGAACAATTTGGCGAACAGGCGTCCGAGGATCATCGCATCCGCGATGTCGGTGACGTGGAATTCGTCGAAGCAGAGCAGCCAGCTCTCCTCGAAGATCGCGTTCGCGGTCAGCGCGATGACGTCGCTGTCGGCGATCTCACCGCGCGCGATGCTCTGGCGATAATCGTAGATGCGCTCATGCACGTCGGCCATGAATTCGTGGAAATGCGCCCGCCGCTTGTGCTCGACCGAGGCGTGCTGGAAGAACAAATCCATCAGCATGGTCTTGCCGCGGCCGACCTCGCCATGGATGTAGAGCCCGCGCGGCGCCTCGTCCTTGTCACTGCTGAACAGGCGGGCAAGCAGGCCCTGCTTGCGCTGCGGCTTGTAGTCCGCGAGCCGCAGGTCGAGCGCGGCATAGGCTTCGGCGACCTCGGCTTGCGCAGCATCGGGCTCGATCGCGCCGGAGGCGATCTGGGCCTGATAGGCTTCGCTGAAGGGGGAACTGGGGGTCGAGAGCATGGCCCTTTACCGCCAGAGACCGGCGGAAATTGCAACCGCGTATTGGCGCAACGGGCTTATGCGCTTGATTTTCAGAGGAGATCGCCGACCCTGGACGCCGTCCTAGCCTATTACGCCCCATTTAGGTAGAATATACCTATTTAGGAACTAAGGATCCTCATATGGCCCTGAGCATCAAGGACCCCGAAACCGAGCGGTTGGCACGGAGTCTCGCGCAACTGACTGGCGAGAACATCACGACCGCGACCAAGCGCGCCATAGAGGAGCGGCTGCGTCGGCTCGGGGGTCAAACGCGCAAAGACGCGCTACTGGAAGACATGGCCGAGATCAGGCGTCGCTGGAGCGAAATGCGCGTCGTGGACGACCGCACGCCTGAGGAAATTCTCGGATACGACGAGCATGGATTGCCACGCTGATGGTGATCGACACATCGGCGATCGTGGCAATCGCGCTCAACGAAGACGATGCAGCCGATATTGAGCGACTGATTGTGGATGATCCGATCCGCCTGATCTCTGCAGCCACGGTGCTTGAAGCAACGATGGTGATCGAAACCCGGCTGGGCGATTCAGGCGGGCGTGAGTTCGATCTCTGGCTCGTCAAGCTCGGTGCAGAGATCGTCGCGGTCGATGCCGTGCAAGTCGATGCCGCACGGCGCGCCTGGCGGCGCTACGGCAAGGGGCGTCACGCCGCGTCGCTCAACTACCGCGATTGCCTCTCTTACGCGCTGGCTATGACTCGCGGCGAACCTTTGCTTTTCAAAGGCGAAGACTTCGCAAAGACCGATATCAGTCGAGCAGGCGCTGCGCCGCTGCGGTAACGCCGCCGAGTTTGGGAGCCTACTCACACAGCTCGTAGGCGTCCTCGACCACATACGGCCCGCCGCCAGTGGAGGCGCGCGACGAGAACAGCACAAACCGCTCCGCCATGAACGCCTTGCTCGGGAAGTAGCCACGCAGCGAGAGATAGTCGGCGACGTCGCGATCGGAGGCATCGTGCAGCCGGGCGAGCGTGACATGCGGGATGAACTTGCGGCCTTCAGGGTTGAGACCGATCCGCTGCATCATGCGCTCGAGCTCGGCCTGCAATTCCATCAGCGGCCTGCTCGGTGCGATCGTCGCAACGACCGCTCTCGGCTTGCGGCCGCCAAAACTCGTCAGCCCCTGCACCTTCACCTCGAAGGGCTTGCGGTCGACGCGAAACAGCATCGATGCGATCTCGTTGGCGGACAGGCCGTCGATATCGCCGATGAAGCGCAGGGTGACGTGATAATTTTCGGGATCGATCCAGCGGGCGCCGGGAAGGCCACCCCGCAAATTGGAAAGCGTCTGGCTGACTTCGGCCGGGATTTCCAGACCAGTGAACAAACGCGGCATCGTTTCGCACTCCCGATGCTTGGGCATGATCCGAGGGACAGACCATATCCAAATTTTAGAGCCGGTGACGAATCACCGGTACCCTGATTCCTATCGCAGTTGTGTGACTCTGCGAAGCATCGCGCGCCTCACCCCGGTAAAACCCTGGGTATGACGGTTGGCGCTGCCCGCTTTTCAACGCCGTTGCTCAGCGATGGTGCCAAGGAATGCCTCCACGGTGGGCATGATGTTGCCGACGATGATGTCGACGCCGGCCGCAGTCGGATGAATGCCGTCGGCCTGGTTGAGCTTGGCGTCGGCCGCAACGCCCTCGAGAAAGAACGGATAGAGCGGCACGTCGAATTTCTTCGCCAGATCCGGATAAATCGAATTGAAGCGCGCGGCATAGTCGGCGCCGTAATTCGGTGGCGCCAGCATGCCGCACAGCATCACCGCAATCTTGCGCGCCTTCAGCCGCTGGACGATGTCGGTGAGCGCGGCGCGCGTCAAATCGGGATCGACGCCGCGCAGGGCGTCGTTGGCGCCGAGCTCGACGATGACGCCGTCGGTTCCGTCGGGGACCGACCAGTCGAGCCGGTCACGGCCGCCCGAAGAGGTGTCGCCGGACACGCCGGCGTTGGTCATGTCGACCTCTATACCTTTGTCCTGCAAGGATTTTTTGAGCTTGGCCGGGAACGAATCCTGGGCCGAGAGGCCGAGGCCCGCACTCAGGGAATCGCCGAGGACGACCAGCTTGATCGGTTTGGCCGCCGGCTGGGCCTGCAACGACGGCGTTGTCGCGATCGTCATCAAACCGAGCATCAACACGGCTATGTGCATGAACAATCCGTAACGCCTCTCGACCGCGCCATCGGAGTTGCCATATGACCGGACCATGGACACTCGCATCGAACCCTCGTCGCTCACCGCTGCCGCGGACACCATCGCCATCTCCAACGTCAATCTCTCATTGGGCACGGGCGCGGCACGCGTTCACATCCTCAAGGATATCAGCCTGCGGGTCGCCTCGGGCGAGACGATCGGCCTGATCGGCCCGTCAGGCTCGGGCAAATCCACGCTGCTGATGGTGATGGCGGGGCTGGAGCGTCCTGATAGTGGAGAGGTGGTGGTATCGGGCACGCCTTTCAATGCCCTCGACGAGGACGCGCTGGCCCGCTTCCGCGGCCGCCAGGTCGGCATCGTCTTCCAGTCCTTTCATCTGATCCCGACCATGACGGCGCTGGAGAACGTCGCGGTGCCGCTGGAGCTCGCCGGCAATCCCGATGCCGCAACGCGCGCGGCGCAGGAGCTGCAATCGGTCGGGCTCGGCGACCGCCTGCATCACTATCCGACCCAGCTCTCCGGCGGCGAGCAGCAGCGCGTCGCACTCGCCCGCGCGCTGGCGCCCGATCCCGCCATCCTGGTCGCCGACGAGCCGACCGGCAATCTCGACGAGGCCACCGGAAAGCAGATCGTCGATCTCCTGTTCAGCAAGCACGCCGAGCGCGGCATGACCCTGGTGCTGGTCACGCACGATTCCTCGCTCGCGCATCGCTGCGACCGCGTGATCCGCCTGCGCTCGGGCCGCATCGACACGCAGTCTGCGCCGGCATGAGCGCCTCGGCCCAACCGTTCGCAAAGCCGAACGGCATCGCGCTGTCGCTGCGTTACGCGCTGCGCGAATTGCGCGGCGGCCTGCGCGGTTTCTACGTCTTCATCGCCTGCATCGCGCTCGGCGTGATGGCGATCGCCGGCGTCGGCTCGGTGTCGGCGAGCCTCTCCGACGGCTTGGCCCGCGAGGGCCGCACGCTGCTCGGCGGCGACGTCTCCTTCGTGCTGTTCCAGCGCGAAGCCAAACCTGAAGAGGTCGCCTTCCTGCGCTCACGCGGCACGGTCTCGACCGCCGCGACCTTGCGCGGCATGGCGCGCGCGGCCGATGGCCAGCTCGCACTGGTCGAGATGAAGGCGGTGGACGACACCTATCCGATGCTGGGACAGCTGACGCTGGCGCCACAGCTGCCGATGTCCGATCTGCTCGCAGAGCGCGACGGAGCGTTCGGCGCCGCCGCCGATCCGACGCTGCTGGCGCGGCTCTCGCTCAAGACCGGCGACCGCGTCACCATTGGCTCTGCGACCTTCCAGATCCGCTCAACCGTCGAAGCCGAACCCGACAAGCTCGCCGGCGGCATCGGCTTCGGACCGCGCTTCCTGATCAGCGAAGCCGGCCTGCGCGCCACCGGCCTGATCCAGCCCGGCAGCCTGGTGCGCTGGGTCTACCGGGTGAAGCTGCCTGATACGGCGAATAACGAGCGCGCCACCGAAGCCTTCATCGCGGACGCGCGGGGCGCCGCGCCGCAGGCCGGCTGGGAGATCCGCAGCCGCTCCAACGCCTCGCCGCAGCTCGAACGCAACATCAACCGATTCACGCAATTCCTGACGCTGGTCGGCCTCGCCGCGCTGCTGGTCGGCGGTGTCGGCGTCGCCAATGCCGTGAAGAGCCATATCGACCGCCGGCTCGAAGTGATCGCGGCCCTCAAGGCCGTCGGCGCCACCGGCCGCGACGTGTTCGGCATCTATCTGGCGCAGGTTCTCCTGCTCGCAGGCATCGGCTCGATCATCGGCCTTGCGCTCGGTGCCGCCATGCCGTTTGCGATCGTCGGCCTGTTCGGCAAGCTGCTGCCGCTGCCGGTGGTGCCGGCCGTGCATGCCGACGAGCTCGCGCTGTCCTTCATTTATGGCCTCCTGACCGCGCTCGCCTTCGGCCTGTGGCCGCTCGGGCGCGTCCACGACGTGCCGGTGGCCGCGCTGTTCCGCGACACCATCAGCTCGGAATGGCATCGGCCGCGCGCGAGCTATCTCGTGTTCATGGGCGTCGTGATCGCGCTGCTGATCGCGGTCGTGATCGGACTGTCGTTCGACAAACGCATCGCGGCGGTGTTCGTGGCCTCCTCGGTCGTCGTGTTCGCCCTGCTGCGCGGCATCGCCGCCCTGCTGATGGCCATCGCGCGGCGGCTGCCGCGGACGCGGCTGCCGATGCTGCGGCTGGCGATCGCCAACATCCACCGGCCGGGCGCGCTGACGCCCTCGGTGGTGCTGTCGCTGGGGCTCGGGCTCGCCGTGCTCGTCACCATCACCCAGATCGACGGCAATCTGCGCCGGCAGTTCCTGGCAGCCCTGCCGGACCGCGCGCCGTCCTTCTTCTTCATCGACATCCCGAGCACGCAGGCCGAGCAGTTTGACGGTTATCTGCGCCGAATTGCGCCGGGCGCGACGGTCGAAGACGTGCCGATGCTGCGCGGGCGCATCGTCGCCGCGCGCGGCGTGCGCGCCGAGGAGCTCAAGCCGACCACCGATTCCGAGTGGGTGCTGCAGAGCGACCGCGGCCTGACCTATACCGGCGAGCTGCCGAAAGGCTCCAAGGTGGTCGAGGGCGAATGGTGGAGCGCCGATTATTCCGGCCCGCCGCTGGTCTCGATGGAGAAGAAGATCGCCGACGGGCTCGGCCTCAAGCTCGGCGACGAGGTCGTGGTCAACGTGCTCGGCCGCGACATCCCGGCCAAAATCGGCAATCTGCGCACCATCGACTGGCAGGGGATGGGCATCAACTTCGTTCTCGTATTCTCGCCGAACGCCTTCAAGGGCGCCCCCCACACCCACATCGCGACGCTGACGGAAACGGCCGGAACTGCGGCAGGCGACGGCAAGATCATCAAGCAGGTCGCCGACGCCTATCCGATGGTGACGAGCGTGCGCGTGCGCGAGGTGATGGAGACGGTCGGCTCTGTCGTGACCAATCTGGCGCTGGCGATCCGCGGCGCCAGCGCCGTGACCCTGATCTCGGCGATCCTGGTGCTCGGCGGCGCGCTCGCCGCCGGCCATCGCCACCGGGTCTACGATGCGGTGATCCTGAAGACGCTGGGCGCGACGCGGCTGCGGCTGCTCGGGGCCTATGCGCTGGAATACCTCCTGATCGGGCTCGCGACCGCGGTGTTCGGGGTGATCTCCGGCAGCATCGCGGCCTGGATGATCGTGACGCGGCTGATGACGCTGAGCTTCGTCTGGCAGGCCGGCAGCGCGGCCGGCGTGGTCGCGGCCGCGCTCGTCGTCACGGTCGGACTCGGGCTCGCGGGCACGCTGCTGGCGTTGAACAAAAAGCCCGCCACGGTGTTGCGGAATTTGTGACAAAATGTAGCGGATGGCTGCGCGAGAGCAGAATCGCACGATTTCTGCGATTAACCACGACTGCCCGTCAGGTTCGCGTCAGGATTGCCGCCAAGGGCGACATTCAGCCGCGCGTGGAAGGTTGCAGCTAATGTGTTAGTTTCCCACATATCGAATGGGTTCGGAGCCCCGATTGTTAGCCAAAATTTAGTCGGTTGGCGTCGGTATCCGAGATAGAGTTTGACGAACCGGCGGCATGGCGACCCTCGTGCCGGACCGGACCAACCAACGGGAATTCGACCATGTCGGACCTAGACCGTAACTACGCTTCTCCTTTCGGCAGGGCCGCCGGGCGTGTTGACGCCGCGACGGTCGATGCTGGCCTGCGCGCCTATATGCTGCGCATCTACAACTACATGAGCATTGGCCTCGCCATCACCGGCCTTGCCGCGCTCGGTGTCTACATGGCTGCCGTGACCGACGTTCCGACGGCGGAATCCGTCCGCGTCGGCAAGCTGTTCCTGACCCCGTTCGGCTACGCGATGTTCGTCAGCCCGCTGAAATGGCTGTTCATGCTCGCGCCGCTCGCCATGGTGTTCGTGATCTCGGCGGGCATCAACCGTCTCGCTCCCTCGACCGCCCAGATCCTGTTCTGGGTGTTCGCGGCGCTGATGGGCATCTCGCTGTCGTCGATCTTCCTGGTGTTCACGCACACCTCGATCGTGCGGGTGTTCTTCATCACTGCGGCCACCTTCGGTGCGCTGAGCCTCTACGGCTACACCACCAAGCGTGACCTGACCGGCATGGGCTCGTTCCTGTTCATGGGCCTGATCGGCATCATCATCGCGAGCCTGGTGAACCTGTTCCTGGCGAGCTCGATGCTGCAGTTCATCGTGTCGGTGGTCGGCGTGCTGGTGTTCGCGGGCCTCACCGCCTGGGATACCCAGCGGCTGAAGAACGACTACATCTACGGCTACGCTTCGGCCGGCGGTGACATCGCAGAGCGTGCGGCCATCACCGGCGCGCTGTCGCTGTACCTGAACTTCATCAACCTGTTCACGCTGCTGCTGCAGCTCCTCGGTCAGCGCGACTAAGCGCAACGACGAGAGAACGGATACGAACCCCGGCCGAAAGGCCGGGGTTTTTGTTTGGGGGGTGGGGTGGCGCTTGTAGCCCGGATGGAGCGCAGGCAATCCGGGACAGTCCTTTCCGCGGATAAGGCGGCCCCGGATTACGCTTCCCTCCATCCGGGCGACAAGGCCACGAGTGCCGCCTTTCCTCCTCGTCATTGCGGGCGCAGCGAAGCAATCCAGAGTCCCTCCGCGGATGCATTTCTGGATTGCTTCGATGCGTTCGCAATGACGGGTGGGGCAACACCGTTGCCCCTTTCAGCGGAAGCGGGAAGGCTCTAATCTTGCCGCCATGTCCGCACCTGAAATCAGACCTACAACCGAGGCCGACCTTCCCGCCATCACCGCCATCTACCAGCAGGCTGTCCGCGAGGGCACCGCGACATTCGAGCTGGAGCCGCCCGACCTCGTGGAGATGACGCGCCGTTATCGCGCGCTGGTCGACGGCGGCTATCCCTATTTCGTCGCTATCCTCGACGGCCGCGTGGCCGGCTATGCCTATGCCGGCGCCTACCGCCCGCGCCCGGCTTACCGCTTCACGGTCGAGAACTCGATCTATCTCGATCCCTCCTTCCACCGCCGCGGTGTCGGATCAAAGCTGCTGGAGCGGCTGGTCGCCGAATGCGAGGCGCGCGGCTTCCGCCAGATGATCGCGGTGATCGGCGATTCCGCCAATGCCGGCTCGATCGGCGTGCACACCAAGGGCGGCTTCAAGATGATCGGCACGCATCCCAATGTCGGGCTGAAATTCGGCCGCTGGCTTGATACGGTGATGATGCAGCGCGACCTCGGCGAGGGCGCGAAGACGGTGCCGACAAAGTAGATCTCGTAGGGTGGGCAAAGCGATACCCGGGACCACCGCGAGACAAAACCCGGATGTCGCTGCGCTCATCCGGGCTACGAAGAATTCGCCACATCACTGCTGTCGTAGGGTGGGCAAAGCGCAAGCGTGCCCACGGCTTGCGGCGATAGAGAAAGGACGTGGGCACGGCGCAATGCGCCTTTGCCCACCCTACGGCACCGTCAATGTGGCTACACCACCGCCAGCTTCCGATCGATCACCAGCAGCACGCGCTCCAGCTCGTGGCCGCGGCGCAGGATCAGGCCGGTCGCCGAGATCACGCTGTACATGCCCTGCTTGCGCGCCAGCCGCGGATCCTTCTCGATGCGATAGATCGGCACTTCCGAGGCACGGCGATAGACAGAGAACACGGCGCGATCCCTCAGGAAGTCGATGGCATAATCGCGCCATTCGCCGTCGGCGACCATGCGGCCGTAGAGATTGAGAATACGATGCAGCTCGAGCCGGTTGAACGTCACCCGGCTCAGTTGCGTCGCCGCCGCGGCGGGGCGGGCCGCCGCGCGCTGCTCGCTCGGATCGGCATCCTCCGACAGACTCATGGAGCGCTTCCTCATCGCACGGCATGACCCGAATCCGCGAAGACCGTCCCCGGAACCTGGATCATGACAGCTGCATGATTGCGCCAACCGGCCACCGCCGCAAGGGGCTCCTGATTCAACCGGTCGAATCGGTTACGAATCGGGGCACACGCTATGGTGGAACTCCCTCGCGGCAAACCGTCACGGGATCGTTAGCAGGAATCATACTCTCGCCGCTTTTCCGCCTAGCGACTGCCGCCCTGCATTGCGAAAAGACTCCCGTGCGTTGACCCGGTCCTTTCGGTTCCGGATTCCTCAGCCCCCAGCCCCCCGGGGTCGAACAGGATCGGGTCTGTACGCGCGACAAGGAGGGCCAACGCAAGTTGGTCCTTTTTTGTTTGTGTCGGGATGTTTCTGCCCCGGCGAAATTCTCCTCTCATCAGCGCCAACAGTCTCTCCCCTCATCCTGAGGAGCCGCGCTCCCTTCGCGTGGCGTCTCGAAGGATCGAGGCCCAACCGCATGAGCGGGGCCGGCATGGTTCTCACGGCGATGCGAAACATCGTCCGGTAGACGCGCGCAAGAGCGCGCTCCTCACCATGAGGGTGGGCAGTGAGTACGACGCTAGAGAATTGAAATCAGTGCAGCGACGTGTAGGCCGCACCCAGCATCGTGCCGGGCTTCTCGCGGCTGCCGTCCTGGACATAGACCACCGCGCCGTCGACGCCGTCGCGCGTGAGGTTCTCGATCGGCACCGTCCAGCTTTCCGAACGCCCGGTCCAGTCACCGACCTTGAGCAGGTTGCGCACCACGTTGTGATAGGTGACCTGCTGTCCGCGATTCTCGCCGCGGGTGATTGCGATCGGGACTGACTTGGCGATCGAACAGATCCAGACCTCGCCTTGCGAGACGGCCGGCTCGTTGCTCGCCGCCACCGATACGTTGATCTGCTTGCCCGCGAGCGACATCGTCACCGGCACGCTCATCACGCCCGTGCCCTTGTCGGTCTTGCCGATCGCGCTCTCGATGCCGGCACGATCGCTGCCGATGACATGGGTGGAGCCGTTGACCACAACCTGCGGCGTGTAGACCTCGCGGTCGCCGCGCATGCGCGAGTAAGCACGCTGCCGTGCAGAGAAGCGTGAATCCGCCAGCGTGTCCTTCCAACCCAGATAGTCCCAATAGTCGATCGGCATGCTCAGCGCGATGATCGACGGGTCTTTGGAGAGATCGCCGATGATCTGGTCGGCGGGCGGGCAGGAGGAGCAGCCCTGCGAGGTAAACAATTCGACAACGGCGCGGGGATCGGCTTCGGCAGGACGGATGACGGCGACAATCGCACAGATGCCGAGAGCTCCCGACCAGAGAGCACCGGACCAACGTGAAACCAGATGAGAAGCCGTCATTGTTGTCATGTCGAACGCCGCACACCATTGCTCGTGGGAAGGAAAACTTATCGCCGGATGGTCACCGTAGTCTTACGGGGCGCGACACACTCGACCGTCCAGGCCAACCGTCCGAAAGGAGGTTTTCCGCCGGGCGGGCCCATCTGGAGCATGCCGCAAACGCACGAAGGCGGCCTTGTGATAGGCCGCCTTCGTTTAACCTTCTACTCACGTCGCGGTGAGCCACCGTTCACAAATTCGCGCTTAGGCCGCGAGCTTGCGCAGCACGTAGTGCAGGATACCGCCGTTCCGGTAGTAGTCGAGCTCGTCCAGCGTATCGATGCGGCAGAGCAGCGAAACGCGCTGCAGCGAACCGTCGCCGGAGACGATCTCCGCGGTCAGCTTCTGGCGCGGCTTGAGATCGCCGACGAGGCCACGCAGCGTGACCTTCTCGTCGCCCTTCAGGCCGAGCGACGACCAGGAGGTGCCCTCCTCGAAGGTCAGCGGCAGCACGCCCATGCCGACCAGGTTGGAGCGATGGATGCGCTCGAAGCTCTGGCAGATCACGGCGCGCACGCCGAGCAGGCGCGTGCCCTTGGCGGCCCAGTCGCGCGAGGAGCCGTTGCCGTATTCGGCGCCGGCGAACACCACCAGCGGCACCTGCTCCTGCTGGTACTTCATCGCGGCGTCGTAGATCGACATCTGCTCGCCGTCGGGCCAGTGCTTGGTCAGGCCGCCCTCGGGGATATTTCCATCCGCGCCCTTCAACATGAAGTTCTTGATGCGGATGTTGGCGAAGGTGCCGCGCATCATCACTTCATGATTGCCGCGGCGCGTGCCGTACTGGTTGAAGTCGGCGGGACGCACCTGGTGCTCGCTGAGATATTTTCCAGCCGGAGAGGTAAGCTTGATCGAACCGGCCGGCGAGATGTGGTCGGTGGTTATCTTGTCGCCGAACATGGCGAGGATGCGGGCCTCGACGATGTCGGTGACCGGCTCCGGCTCCTTCTTCATGCCGTCGAAATAAGGCGGGTTCTGCACATAGGTCGAAGACATGTTCCAGCGATAGGTCTCGCTCTCGACGGTCTTGATCTTGCGCCAGTTGGTGTCGCCCTTGAACACGTCGGCATACTTCTTCTTGAAGATCGACGCGGTCACGAACTTCTTCATGAAGGCATTGATCTCCTTGGTCGTCGGCCAGATGTCCTTGAGGTACACCGGCTTGCCGTCCTTGCCCTCGCCGAGCGGCTCGACGGCGAGGTTCTTGGTGACGCTGCCCGCGAGCGCATGCGCGACCACCAGCGGCGGCGAGGCCAGATAGTTCGCCTGCACGTCGGGCGAGACGCGGCCTTCGAAGTTGCGGTTACCCGAGAGCACGGCCGCGGCGACGATGCCGTTGTCGTTGATCGACTTCGAGATCTCCTCGGGCAGCGGACCGGAATTGCCAATGCAGGTGGTGCAGCCGAAGCCGACCAGGTTGAAGCCGACCTTGTCGAGATCCTTCTGCAGACCGGAATCGGCGAGATAGCCGGCGACGACCTGGCTGCCCGGCGCGAGCGAGGTCTTCACCCACGGTTTTGCTTTCAGGCCCTTCGCGGCGGCGTTACGGGCCAGCAGGCCGGCGCCGATCAGCACGCTCGGGTTCGAGGTGTTGGTGCAGGAGGTGATGGCGGCGATCACGACGTCGCCATGGCCGATCTCGAAGTCCTTGCCTTCGACGGCGAAGCGCTTGCTGGGCTCCTCTGCCTTCTTGTACTCGGTGCCGAGAGCGAGCGAGAAGCCTTCGGCGACCGACGGCAGCGCGATGCGGCCTTCGGGACGCTTCGGACCGGCCATCGACGGCACGACGTCGGCGAGATCGAGCGTCAGCGTCTCCGTGAACACCGGATCGGCCGACTTGGCGGTGCGGAACAGCCCCTGCGCCTTGGCATAGGCCTGCACCAGCGCGACGCGCGGCGCCGCACGGCCGGAGGTCTTGAGATAGTCGATCGCGGCGGCGTCAACCGGGAAGAAGCCGCAGGTCGCGCCATATTCGGGCGCCATGTTGGCGATGGTCGCCTTGTCGGCAACCGAGAGATTGTCGAGGCCGGGGCCGAAGAACTCGACGAACTTGCCGACAACGCCGAGCTTGCGCAGCATCTGCGTCACGGTGAGCACGAGGTCGGTCGCGGTGACGCCTTCCTTCATCGCGCCCTTCAGCTTGAAGCCGACGACGTTGGGCAGCAGCATCGACAGCGGCTGGCCGAGCATGCAGGCTTCCGCCTCGATGCCGCCGACGCCCCAGCCGAGCACGGCGAGACCGTTGACCATGGTGGTGTGGGAGTCGGTGCCGACCAGCGAATCGGGATAGGCGACCTCGAAGGTGCCGGTCTTCTTGCCGACCGTCATCTTCTCCTTCTTGGTCCAAACCGTCTGGGAGAGATATTCGAGATTGACCTGGTGGCAGATGCCGGTGCCGGGCGGCACGACCGAGAAGTTCGAGAACGCCTTCTGGCCCCATTTCAGGAACTCGTAGCGCTCCTGGTTCTGCTTGTACTCTTCGGTGACGTTCTTGCCGAAGGCCTTGTTGTCGCCGAAGAAGTTCACGATCACGGAATGGTCGATGACGAGATCGACCGGCACCAGCGGATTGATCTTCTCGGCGTCACCGCCAAGCTTCTGCATCGCGTTGCGCATCGCGGCGAGGTCGACCACCGCGGGCACGCCGGTGAAGTCCTGCATCAGCACGCGCGCCGGGCGGAAGGCGATCTCATGCTCCAGCGACTTCTTGCGCAGCCATTTCGAGACCGCGACGATGTCCTCTTTCTTGACCGAGCGGCCGTCCTCGTTGCGCAGGAGGTTCTCGAGCAGGACCTTCATCGAATAGGGAAGTTTCGAGATTCCCTTCAGACCATTCTTCTCGGCCGTGGGCAGGCTGTAATAGACATAGGTCTTGGCGCCGACCTTGAGGGTCTTTTTGCATTTGAAGCTGTCGAGCGAGGTCATGTAGGAATCCCAATTGTTAGTTATACCCGGCAGGGTATTTTAACACCGTTAGCGTATCAGGCTGGGCCGCTTGCAGGGGCAGGTTGAGTTGCTGCATCAAGTAGTTCCGGGCTTATAGAAGCTTTCTAACCGCGCCGCCACAGCCACAATCGTACCGCAGCATTCGCGAGCCAAAAATTCCCATGCGCTACCCCAAGTTTTCCTGAGGCCCGGCTTGAGCGGGGTGGACCAAGGCAAGATGCAGCTGTCCGGGCGCGGGGTCGTTTGCGTGCGCGGCGGCCGCGAGGTGTTTGCCGGACTCGATTTCGAGGCTGTCGCAGGCGAAGCGGTCGCGGTCGTCGGCCGCAACGGGTCGGGCAAGACCTCGCTGCTGCGGCTGATCGCGGGTCTGCTCGTTCCGGCAGGCGGTAAGATCGCGCTGGAGGGCGGCGATGCCGAGCTGACGCTGCCCGAGCAGTGCCACTATCTCGGCCATCGCGATGCCCTGAAGCCGGCGCTCAGCGTGGCGGAAAACCTGACTTTCTGGGCCGATTTCCTTGGGGGGGAGCGTTCTGACTTCGCCGAGAGCCTCGCCACGGTGGGGCTCGAGCATGCCACCCACCTGCCCGCCGGCTTTTTGTCCGCCGGCCAGCGCCGCCGGCTGTCGCTGGCGCGCCTTTTGACCGTGCGCCGCCCGATCTGGCTGCTGGATGAGCCGACCAATGCGCTGGACGTGACGGGACAGGACATGTTCGGCGGCCTGATGCGCGAGCATCTTTCGCGCGGCGGCCTGATCGTCGCGGCAACCCATGCACCATTGGGGATCGAGTCGCGACAGCTGCGGATCGGGGGTGTGGCGTGAGGCGACACGACCCTCAGCTTTCCGAGCGGCTGGGCCCCGCTCTCTCCGTTCCCTCCTCGCTTGTGTGGTCCGAGGCGAGCGAATCTCGCTCTCGCGGGCAGGGAGGGGGGTGCCACACGGCAAGACGTCTCGGTTCTGGCCTTCAAGAGGCGGGCGCTCTGTTGCTGGCGATCCGTTTCCACCGAGCATCTCTCCCCGGGCTACCCCTCTCCCCCGCCCTCCCCCACAGGGGGGGAGGGAGCGCACTGCGCCTGCGGCTCGATGCCATCAAACCAAGCGACTCCGCCGCGGGAGGCACCCCATGACCGCCCTCTCAGCCCTCGTCCGCCGGGACATCAGGATCGCGCTCCGCGTTGGGGGCGGGGCGCTGATTGGCGTGCTGTTCTTCTTGACCGTGGTGGTGCTGATGCCGTTCGCGGTGGGGCCGGATTTGGCGCTGCTGTCGCGGCTGGGGCCGGCCATCCTCTGGCTCGGCGCGCTGCTGGCGAGCCTGCTCACCCTCGACCGGCTGTTCATGGCCGACCACGAGGACGGCTCGCTCGACCTGATCACGATGAGCCGGACGCCGCTGGAACTCGCCTGCGCCGCCAAGGCGCTGGCGCATTGGCTGGCCGCCGGCCTGCCGCTGATTGTCGCAACCCCCGTGCTCGGCCTCTTGCTCAACCTCGACATGGTCGCGACCGGCGCGGTGGCGCTGACGCTGCTGGCCGGCACCCCGGCGCTGACGTTTACCGGCATGATCGGTGCGGCGCTGGCGGTGACGCTGCACCGCGGCGGGCTGCTGATGGCGGTGCTGGTGCTGCCGCTGTCGATTCCCGTGCTGATCTTCGGGGTGGCGGCCTCGCAGGCCGTGATCGTTGGCCCGATGACGTTCGGCGCACCATTCTCGATCCTGTGCGCGCTGTCCCTGGTCAGCCTCGTGATCGGCCCCTTCGCAGCCGCAGCGAGCCTGCGGCACGGGCTCGATTGAGATGCGCGCGACTGACCTTGACCCCGATCAACTTTCGTCCCTCGCTTTCGTGCTGATTGCCTGAGCGGCCACCGATGATTATCAGGGTACCATGACGCTGATCGACCTCGCCAACCCCACGCGGTTCCTCGCGCTGACAGCGCGGGTCTTGCCGTGGCTTGNNGCCGCGACCGTCCTGCTGCTTGCAATCGGTCTCTATCAAGCCGCGCTTGCGCCCGATGACTATCAGCAGGGCGCGACCGTGAAGATCATGTTCATCCACGTCCCCAATGCCTGGCTGTCGATGTTCGTCTGGGGCGTGATGAGCATCGCCTCGCTGGGCACGCTGGTGTGGCGGCATCCGCTCGCCGACGTCGCCGCCAAGGCCGCAGCGCCGATTGGCGCCGCCTTCACCTTCCTCGCACTGCTGACGGGCTCGCTGTGGGGCCGGCCGATGTGGGGCACCTATTGGGAATGGGATGCGCGGCTGACCTCGGTGCTGATCCTTTTCCTGATGTATCTCGGCCTGATGGCGCTGTGGCGCGCGGTCGACGATCCCTCGCGCGCCGCACGCGCCGCCGCGGTGCTGACCCTCGTCGGCGCGCTCAACCTGCCGATCATCAAGTTCTCGGTCGACTGGTGGAACACGCTGCACCAGCCGGCCTCGGTGATGCGCATGGGCGGCTCCGCGCTCGACAAATCGTTCCTGATTCCGCTGCTGGTGATGGCGATCGCCTTCACGCTGCTGTTCGTCACGCTGCATCTGGCGGCGATGCGCAACGAGATCCTGCGCCGCCGTGTCCGCTCCCTGCAAATGATGCAGGCAAGCCGTGTCGCGTTCTCGAACGAAATGGGCGCCGGTGCGCGCGGACAAAACGCGTCGAAAGAAATTGGGGCCGCAGGATGATGTCGCTCGGCCCTTATGCATCCTTCATCGTGACATCCTATGCCGCAGCGGCCCTCGTGGTCGCGATCCTGATCGGCTGGATCGTGCTCGATTATCGCAACCAGACGCAGCGCCTGCGCGAGCTCGACCGCAGCGGCATCACCCGCCGCTCCGGCCGTAGCGCCATGGACGCATCATGAGCGAACGATCGACCTCCGCACCGCCGCAGCGCCGCACTTTCCTGATGGTGCTGCCGCTGATCGCGTTCATCGGCCTTGCGCTGCTGTTCTGGTTCCGGCTCGGCAGCGGCGATCCCTCGCGAATTCCCTCCGCGCTGATCGGCCGTCCGGCGCCGCAGACGGCGCTGCCACCGCTCGAGGGATTGCAGATCGACAACGCGCAGGTGCCGGGCCTCGACCCCGCCGCGTTCAGGGGCAAGGTCAGCCTGGTCAATGTCTGGGCGTCCTGGTGCGTGCCGTGCCACGACGAGGCGCCGCTTTTGACCGAGTTCGCCAAGGACAAGCGCTTCCAGCTCGTCGGCATCAACTACAAGGACGCGGCCGACAACGCGCGCCGCTTCCTCGGGCGCTACGGCAACCCGTTCAGCCGGGTCGGCGTCGACGCCAACGGCCGTGCCTCGATCGAATGGGGCGTCTATGGCGTGCCCGAAACCTTCGTCGTCGGTCGCGAAGGCACCATCGTCTACAAGCTGGTCGGCCCGATCACGCCGGACAATCTGCGGACGGTGCTGTTGCCCCAGATGGAGAAGGCGCTGAAGGCAGCGGGGAGCTGAGCGCCGCGCTCGTGCCACACGCTCAACTGTCATCGCCCGNCTNGNNNGGGCGATCCAGTATTCCAGAGACGTCAGTCGTATACGGAAAAGCTGCGGCGTACTGGATGCCCCGGTCAAGCCGGGGCATGACAGCGGTATGTGGTCGGCCTATCCCTTCCGCACATCCCCCGCTTCCGCCTCGCTCGCCTCGAGCGACGCGGGCTCGATCCCGTAGCGCTTGGTCAGCGGCATCTGGGCGATGGCGAAGATCATCGTGATCGGGGTGACGCCGAACACCTTGAAGTTCACCCAGAAGTCCGTGCTCTGGGTGCGCCAGACGATCTCGTTCAGCACCGCCATGCCGGCGAAGAACAGCGCCCAGCGCAGCGTGAGGATACGCCAGCCCTGCGGCGTCAGATTGAACATCTGGTCGAACATCACGGCGATGAAGGAGCGGCCGAACAACAGACCGCCGCCGAGGATCGCAGCGAACAGGCCGTAGATGATGGTCGGCTTGAGCTTGATGAAGGTCTCGTCGTGCAGCACCAGCGTCAGCGTGCCGAACACCAGCACGATCACGCCTGTGACGATCGCCATGATCGGGATGTGGCGCGTCACGACGTAGGAGGCAACCATCGCCGCCACGATCGCAACCATGAAGGCGCCGGTCGCGGCGAACAGATTGAACTTCGCGTTCACGAAGAAGAACACGAGCAGCGGCCCGAGCTCAGTCGCGAGCTTGAACAGCGGATGCGGCTGGGTCTTGTCCATTCTTCAGCTTTCGATTCCGGCGATGGCGCGGGCGAAATCGCGCGCGGTGAACGGCGCGAGATCGTCGACGCCTTCGCCGACGCCGATGAAATGCACCGGCAGTTTGAACTTTTCCGCGAGCGCCACCAGAATGCCGCCGCGGGCGGTGCCGTCGAGCTTGGTCATCACGAGGCCGGTGACCCCGGCGGTGCGATGGAAAGCCTCGACCTGCGACAGCGCGTTCTGGCCGACGGTGGCATCGAGCACAAGCAGCACGGCATGCGGCGCAGTGTCATCCACCTTGCGGATCACACGCACCACCTTTTCGAGCTCGTTCATCAGCTCGGCCTTGTTCTGCAACCGGCCGGCGGTGTCGATCAGGAGCACGTCGATATTCTGCTCCTTCGCCGCCGTCAGCGCGTTGAAGGCGAGGCTCGCCGAATCCGAGCCCTGCGCGCCCGCAATTACGGGCGTCTTCGTCCGCTCGCCCCACACCTTCAGTTGCTCGATCGCTGCTGCGCGAAACGTGTCGCCGGCAGCCAGCATCACCTTGCGGCCTTCGGAGGCGAATTTCTGCGAGAGCTTTCCGATCGTGGTGGTCTTGCCCGAGCCGTTGACGCCGACCACGAGGATCACGAACGGCTTTTTGGCCGCATCGATCACGAGCGGTTTTGCCACGGGCGACAGCACCTTCTCGACCTCTGTGGCGACGACGTCCTTGACCTCGTCCGCCGAGATCGCCTTGTCGTAGCGGCCGGTGCCGACGGCGTCCGCGATCCGCACCGCGACTGACGTGCCGAGGTCGGCGCGCAGCAGCACGTCCTCAATGTCGTCGAGCATGGCGCGGTCGAGCTTGCGCTTGGTGACGAGGTCGGCGACCGCGGTCCCGAGCGAGGACGAGGTGCGCTTCAGCCCGTTGGACAGGCGGCGCCACCAGCTCAGCTTGGGGGGATCTGACGTGGTATCGTTCATGGCGGGGGTGTGTTAGCCGTTCCGGCTGCCAAACGAAAGTCTTGACCGAAAGTCTTGCAATTGCTCGATGTTCCCCAATTGACCGCCGATGAAATTCTGGCCCGCGTACTCCATCGCGACGGGCTGATGCTGGTCATCGACAAGCCGGCCGGCCTTCCCGTGCATCGCGGTCCCAAGGGCGGCGCCAATCTGGAGGATTCCTTCCACGCGCTGTGCTTCGGCCTGCCGCGGCCGCCGGTGCTGGCTCACCGGCTGGACAAGGACACCTCCGGCTGCCTCGTGCTCGGCCGCCACCGCAAGGCGACGGCCTCGCTCGGCCTCCTGTTCAAGCACGGCAAGATCGGCAAGACCTACTGGACCGTGGTCGAGGGCGGGCCAGCCGAGGACGAGGGCACCGTCGACATGCCGCTCGGCCGGCTCAATGCCGAACGCGGCTGGTGGCAGAAGCCTGATCCGGAGGGACAGAAGGCGATCACCAACTGGAAAGTGATGGGCCGGGGCGACGGCTTTACCTGGCTGGCCATGGAACCGGTGACCGGGCGGACCCATCAATTGCGGGTGCATTCGGCCGCGACCGGCTGGCCGATCTTCGGCGATAACATTTACGGCAACGGCCCGCGCTTCGGCGAGCCGAAGCTGCACCTGCATTCCCGCGAGATCGTGGTGCCGATCTCCCGGAACAAGGAGCCCGTCCGCGTCGTGGCGCCGGCCCCGCCCCACATGCACGAAAAGCTCCGCGCCTGCGGCTGGAACGGGGAATAGCCGCGGTGTCGCTCAACCTCTCCCGCTTGCGGGAGAGGTCGCGCCGAAGGCGCGGGTGAGGGTTCTCTCCTCTTGGGGACTGTCCCATTGCGGAGACAACCCTCTCCCCAGCCCTCCCCCGCAAGCGGGGGAGGGAGCGCACCGCATTCGCGGCGGAAGCTCGCCAAGCTAGCTGCCTTCGGCCCATGGTTTACGAAACGTTCAGTGCTCGCCGCTAATGATGACGGTTGCTTAGAACAAGCTTCTGTAACCGCTCAGGATGAGCAGGGCGTGATGTCCAAGGCCGAGCTATCGATCATCGAAGAGGTCGAATCCGCGATTCGCGCAGGCTCGGCGGAAAAGGGCCTGGAAACGGCCCGGCGCGTCACCGATCTGTTCCTCTCCTCTGCCGGCAAATTCGATGACGAGCAGATCGCGCTGTTCGACGAGGTGCTCGAGCGCCTGATCGGCACCATCGAGCTGCGGGCGCTTGCCGACATGGGCGCACGCATCGCGCTCGCCGAGATCAGCGCGCAGCTGGCGCCGATCGCGCAGGCGCCGCCCTCGGTAATCCGCCGCCTCGCCAGCAATGACGAGATCCGCATCGCCGGTCCCGTGCTGCAGGAATCGGCCCGCCTCGACGACGGCGAGCTGGTGAAGATCGCCTCCAGCAAGGGCGAGCCGCATCTGCTGGCGGTCGCCGGCCGCTGGTGGCTGAAGGAGATCGTCACCGACGCACTTCTGGCGCGGCGCTATCCCAGCGTCAGCCGGCGGCTCGCCGCCAATCCCGGCGCGCGCGTCTCCGGAAACGGATTCGCCGTCATGATCGGGCAGGCCGAAGCCGATCCCGAACTTGCCGTCAGCGTCGGCGTCCGCGTCGACCTGCCGTCGGAGCTGCGCCGCCGATTGCTGCGCTCGGCGAGCGACGCCGTGCGCGCCCGCCTGCTGTCGCGCGCGCCGCCGCATCTGTTCGAGGAAATCCAGAGTGCGATCGCCGCCGTCACCGTCGGTGTCGATCGCCAGATGTCTGGCGTCCGCGATTTCGAAGGTGCCAAGCGGGCGATTGCAATGCTCAAGGCGACCAGCCAGCTCAACGAAGCGACGCTGCTCGGTTTCGCCACGCAGCGGCGCTATGAAGAGACCGCCGCGGCGCTGGCCGCATTGTCCGGATCGACCGTCGAGGTGATCCGCCCGCTGATGCAGAGCCTGCGCGAGGATGGCCTGCTGGTGCCGTGCAAGGCGGCGCAGCTCAGCTGGGAAACCGCGGTGGCCGTGCTCGAAAGCCGTTTTGCAACAGGCGCCATGAAGCCGGCGGATCTTGCACGGGCGCAAGGGCACTACGCGCGGATGACGCCCGAGAATGCCAAGCGGACGCTGCGGTTCTGGCAGGTCAGGGCGTCGTAGCGGCGCGCGTTCCGCGGACGAAGTATCCACACTCTCGGTGTCGTCCCTGCGAACGCAGGGACCCATAACCACAGGGAGAAGTTTGGCGAAGATTCGCAATTCGGTACTGCGACCATCCACAGCCGATAAATCACGCGGTATCGGTCCCTGCGTCCGCAGGGACGACGCTGGGGATATAGCGCGTCGCAACTCGCCGTAGCCCGACTAAACAGTCAGCCGCTCGCCATCGCTGCTAACAATCCTGCGCGGCACCACGCTTCCCACGCGCCCGCCCGCGATCGCCACCGGCAGATAGTGCTCCGTACGCCCCTGGCCCTCGCTCTCGATCAGCACCTCGCGCGTGGCACCGATCTCGGCTTGCAGCCGCCGCCGTAGTGCCGTTTCGCCCGCCGCACGCAGCCGCTTCGCGCGCTCCTTGATCGCCGGCCCCGCCACCTGCGGCATCCGCGCGGCCGGCGTGCCCGGGCGGGGCGAATAGGGGAAGACGTGCAGGAATGTCAGGCCGCATTCCTCGACCAGATCGAGCGAGCGCGAGAACATCTCCTCCGTCTCGGTCGGGAAACCCGCGATGATGTCGGCGCCGAAGGCGATGTCCGGGCGCAGGCGGCGGACCTGCTCGCAGAACGCGATCGCGTCCTGCCGCGAATGGCGCCGCTTCATGCGCTTCAAGATCATGTCGTCGCCGGACTGCAACGACAGATGCAGATGCGGCATCAGCCGCGCATCGCCGGCGATGGCGTCAAGCAGATCGGCATCCGCCTCGATCGAATCGATCGAGGAAATGCGCAGGCGCTTCAACTCCGGCACGTGCCGCAAGATCTGCTTCGTCAGCATGCCGAGCTTCGGCGCGCCCGGAAGGTCAGCACCGTAGCTGGTGAGATCGACACCGGTCAGCACGATCTCGGCATGGCCGCGTTCGGCCAGCGTCCGCACCTGCTCGACCACCGCACCCATCGGTACCGAGCGCGAATTGCCGCGGCCATAGGGGATGATGCAGAAGGTGCAGCGATGGTCACAGCCGTTCTGCAGCTGCACGAACACGCGCGGCAGGCCGCTCGCATAGCCGTCGATCAGATGCGGCGCCATCTCCCTCACGGCCATGATGTCGCTGACGGCGATCTTCTCGCCGGCGCCGAGATCGAAGGCATCGCGGGCATCGCGCCACACGGATGACCGCATCTTGTCGTCATTGCCGACGACGCGATCGACCTCGGTCATGTCGGCGAACATCGCAGCTTGCGTCTGCGCCGCGCAACCGGTGACGACGATGCGCGCGTCGGGCCGTTCGCGCTTCAGCTTGCGGATCGATTGCCGCGCCTGCGCCACCGCCTCATTGGTGACGGCGCAACTGTTGATGACGATAGTGTCGGAGAGTCCAGCGCCCTCGGCCTCGCGGCGGATCACCTCGGCCTCGAAGGCGTTGAGGCGGCAGCCAAAGGTGACGACGTCGACGGCCATCAGGCGACCGGCGCAAACAGCGCCGGATCGAACCTGCCCTCATATTCGAAGGTCGCAGTGCCCGTCATCAGCACGTGGTCGTCGCGCTCGCGCCATTCGATGCCGAGCTTGCCGCCGGGCAGCGTAATCTCGACATTGCGCTCGACACGCTTCAGGCGGGCCGCGGCCACTGCCGTTGCGCAGGCCGCCGAGCCGCAGGCCCTGGTCAGGCCGGCACCGCGTTCCCAGGTGCGGATGGTGATGTGCTTGTCATCGACGATATGGGCGAGCGTGATGTTGGCGCGCTCCGGGAAGATCGGATGGTTTTCGAGCAGCGGACCGAAACGCTCGAGATCATAGGCGTTGACGTCGTCGACCCAGAAGATCGCATGCGGATTGCCCATGCTCACCACGGAGGGCGAATGCAGGATGGGATTGTCGATCGGCCCGATCTGCAATTCGATGTAGCGGGTATCGCGGAACTCTTCCGCCAGCGGAATGTCCTGCCAGCCGAACTTCGGCGCACCCATATCGACGGTGTAGAGATCGGGCGCCGGGCCTTGCCAGGCATTGAGCAAGCCGGCCGCCGTCTCGAACGTCGCGGCGGTCTGCCCGTTCTTCTCGAAGATGCGCCGCACCACACAGCGCATGCCGTTGCCGCAGGCGCCTGCCTCCGAGCCGTCATTGTTGTAGATGCGGATGAAGGCTTCGGTGCCGTCGAGCCGCGGCTTCTGCAGCACCATGAGCTGGTCGTAGGCCACACCGCCGTTCGCAGACGCCACCGCGCGGGCGTCGTCCGGCGTCACCGGGCCCGCAGAATCGCGCATGTCGACAACGACGATCTCGTTGCCGATGCCGTTCATCTTGGCAAATGCGTGATTGGCGAGCGAGCTCATGAAAATTCCCGAATTTCGCCTGTCTTATATGGCGATCCTTGCCGGCTTGGCCAGTGATTTGCGGTCGGCGGCCGAGCGGTCTGCCATGACGCATCTGTCATGGGACGAATTTGGCACCCGCGTGTTAGAACGGCGAAAGCTCGCCGCGAACCGGGATGCGCGGCCGGGCTCAAGCCGGATTAGGCCTTGGTGGGCAAGGTCTTGCTGATGAAGGGCCTTGGTTAAGGCCTTGGGGAGAATAAAAATGATCAGGTTTCGTCGTCTTGCTCTGGCCGCGCTGATCCCGGCAGCGGCCTTGTCGCTTGGCCTGCCTGAGGTTCTGGCGCAAACCCCGAGCCCGGCACCGGCGGCCTCGGCAAGTCCCTCGCCGGCCCCATCGGCTTCTCCCGCCCCGGCCGCGAGCGTCTCGCCGGCCCCTGCGGCGACGGCCTCACCCGCGCCGTCGCCTGCCGCCAGCGCGTCGCCGGCCCCGACAACGTCGCCCTCGCCCGCAGCCAGCGCCTCACCCAGCCCAACGGCCCCGCCACCGGCGGCGGCCGCAACACCTGCCCCGGTGCAGACCGCCGATCCGTTCGGCCTGGAGACCACGCTCGAGGCCAAGAAGGTCGTGATGGTCAAGGGCACTGCCAATTGGGACTCGGCCTTCGACACGCTGATCGATGCCTTCAAGGCACTGAACACGCTCCTGGACAAGCAGGGCATCAAGCCATCGGGCAATGCGATGATCGTCTACACCTCGACGGACGATACCGGCTTCACCTTCCTTGCCGAGATCCCTGTCGAGCAGGATCCCAAGAACCTCGCCAAGGACATGAGCATCGGCAAGTCGCCGGAAGGCAAGGTGCTGAAATTCGTCCATCGCGGCTCCTACGACAACATGGACAACACCTATGAGGCGATCACCAACCACCTCGACGACAAGAGGCTGGAAGCCAAGGACACCTTCATCGAGGAATACCTCACCGATCCGCTGAAGACGGCAGAGGACAAGCTCGTGATCAACGTTTTCGTGCCGCTGAAGTGAGACCAATGAAAAAGACTGCCGTACTTGCTACGTCCCTTGCCGCCGTTTTCGCCGCCACGCTGCTGACAACGCCCGCGCTTGCCGATGATTTTCCATCCGCCATTACGGTGAGCGGCGAAGCCAACATTTCCGCGGCGCCCGATCTGGCGCAGATCGACGCCGGCGTCGCCAACGACGCCAAGACGGCGAAGGAAGCGTCCGATGCCAACAACGCCGCGATGGGCAAGGTGCTGCTGGCGCTGAAGGGCGCCGGCATCGCCGAGAAGGATTACCAGACCTCGCGGCTGTCGCTGCAGCCGCAATACGGCCAGAACAAATCCACCGGCGCATCCCCGGTGGTCGGCTTCCGCGCTTCGAACCGCGTCACCGTGAAAATCCGCGACGTGACCAAGGTCGCCGGCATCATCGACACGCTGGTCAGCGCCGGCGCCAACGACATCGGCAACATCTCCTTCGAGGTGACGCAGGCGTCAAAACTGCTCGACGACGCGCGCGAGCAGGCGATCGTGGACGCCCGCCGCAAGGCGGAGATCTACGCCAAGGCCACCGGCGTGACGCTGGGCGCTCCGCTCAGCGTCACCGAGGGCGGCGGCCCGGTGCCGCTGTTCAAGGGGCGGATGGCAGCACCAATGGCCGCATCCCCGCAAGCCGCGGTTGCGCCCGGTGAGGAAACGCTGTCGGTGACGGTGAATGTGAGCTGGGCGATCAAGCAGGGGCAGTAGTCCCGTTCCTAAGAGGCACGTCGCCGCAACACCAATGGTGCAGTCCCTGCGAACGCGTTCGCAGGGACTTATCATGCATGCCCGTTAAGGGAGGTTCGCGGCGAGTCTTTCCGTTGATGAATCGGCCCATCGCCCAAGTTGCTGTATCCAGTATGTCGCTGAGCGAGGCGACCGATCAAGCGTCCGGCGGCAGTGGATAGCATTGTTGCCTGATCAATCATTCGCGCTGATATCAGTAAAAAGAAAACCCGCCGGCGTCTTGGTAAAGACGAAGATGAGCTCGCCGCAGAAGACGAAGTAACTGTCGTTCTTATAATCGTCGCGATCGTAGACGGCCTTGCCGCGCTGGATACACGCGCGATTTTTCGCCGTGAACGAGGTCCGATAGGTCTTGGCGCCAAATTGCGCGGCGTCGCGAATTGCGTTGTCGTTCATGAACGGCAATCGTGTCATACCGGCGACGGCGACGGAATCGTTTGCCTTCAGCGCCGCACGAAACTTCTCGATGAAGCCATCGAATTCCTTCTGCAAGGCAGGAGAAGCGACGGCGTTCTTCGCCCGGGCGACGGTTGGAGCAAGGTTCACAAGAGCGGTTGCGAGCACAATTCTCAGCAAAAATCCCACAGGCCAGCTCCATCCATCGATCAATCAAGGTCTTCCGACCAAAAGAAATCCATGGTGTTTTGTTGCGTCATGGGCTTTCTGGTTCAACCGCGCAGAGCCGTAGGCACTTGTCGCTATAGGAGCAAAGCGGACATTGCTTTCGTCGCATCACGCCGCCGGGTTTATGGGTACACGACCTAAATCTCCACCACCTGCCCCGGCTGCATCGCCACAAACCGCTCCTGCGGAAGCTTCGCGGCGTCGAGCGCCTCGACCAGCGCCTTGGCCGGCGCGTCGATCGCCTCATCCGTGAGCTGGAACGTGCCGTGATGATGCCCGAGCGCGGCCTCGGCGCCGCAATCGCGTAGCGCCTTCACCGCGTCCTCCGGGTTCATGTGCTGGTCGCGCATGAACCAGCGCGGCTCGTAGGCGCCGATGGGGAGGATCGCCAGACGCAGCTTGCCGTGCTTCTCGGCGACGCGGCGGAAATGCCGGCCATCGCCGTAGCCGGAATCGCAGACGACGTAGATTTTCCCCCCAGGCGTCTCCAGCACAAAACTCGCCCATAGCGCCTTGTTGCGATCGAACATGCCGCGCGCCGTCCAATGCCGGGTCGGCACCAAATGCACGGCGATGCCCCCGCCGAGCTCGACGCGGTCGTGCCAGTCGAAGGCTTCCACCTTGATCGTGGAATCCCAGCTGCGCATCGTCACGTCGTTGCCGAGCGGGGTGACCACGCGCGGGGCAAAATTCTTGGTGAGCCGCGACAGCGTCGCGATGTCGAGATGATCGTAATGGCCGTGCGAGACCAGCACGACGTCGATCTTCGGCAGCTTCTCGAAGGCGATGCCGGGATCGTTGTGCCGCTTCGGCCCGGCCCAGGCGACCGGCGAAACCCGCGTCGACCAGACTGGGTCGACCAGGATGTTGAGGCCGCCGGTCTGGATCAGCCAGCTGGCATGCCCGACGAAGGAGAGCCGCACCTTGTCGCCGTCGACGCGGGCCGGCGGGGTGTCGGCATGGGGGCTGGGCGCCCAGTCGGGCCAGGTGGCGCGCTGCCGCTTGCCGCCGAGCTGCCAGCGCAGCACCTCCCGAAGCGATTTCGGCGGCGCGCCGTCCGGATCGAAGAAGTTCAGACCGTCGAAATGGTCGGAGGCGGGACCGTCGTAGGTTTTCATGCGGGACATCCAGAGGGACGGGACACCGACCAGGGCGCCGGCCCCGGCAAGCAGTCCGAACAGGCGGCGGCGGGTGATCGGCACGGCGGGCTTCAGGAATGGTGGCGGAGGTAAGTCATCACCTTCTATATGGGCAGGGCAAAAGGAAAAAGGAACCGGCAGTCGAAAGCGCCATATTTTCAGGATGTTACCTTGATAGAGACATTTCGGCGCCCCAACTTTCCTTGACTTTTGGGCGGGAGCGGCGTTTAACCCCGCCACTTTCTCGGAAAGGCTTTCTTTTCCACCCGCCGACTGGTCCTCGAGGCCAGAGGTCAACGCCCGACAGCGCTGTGCGCCCTCGGGCGTAAAGGTGTTTGGAAGATCGCTTGCCCAAGGAGGTGGTCATCGCCCGACTTGATCGGGCGATCCAGTATTCCAGAGGCGGCTCGGCTGGAACCGAGGTGCCGCGGCGTACTGGATGCCCCGGTCAAGCCGGGGCATGACAGCAGTGAGTAACGGAGCGCTCCTCCCGTCGGGAGGACAGCAACAGGACAACGGCATTGTTCGACAATCTGTCGGAACGGCTTGGCGGAATTCTCGATCGTCTGACGGGGCGCGGTGCGCTGACCGAAAAGGACGTCGATGCCGCGATGCGCGAGGTGCGCCGCGCGCTGCTGGAGGCCGACGTCGCGCTGGAAGTGGTGCGCAGCTTCACCGAACGCGTGCGCGAGCAGGCGATCGGCGCCACCGTCGTCAAGTCGGTCACCCCCGGCCAGATGGTGGTCAAGATCGTCCATGACGAGCTGATCAACACGCTCGGTGCCGAAAGCCAGACCATCGACGTCAATTCCGTGCCGCCGGTGCCGATCATGATGGTCGGTCTGCAGGGCTCGGGCAAGACGACCACCACCGCAAAGCTCGCCCGCCGCCTGGTCCAGCGCGACAAGCGCAAGGTGCTGATGGCCTCGCTCGACGTCTATCGTCCGGCGGCGATGGAGCAGCTGGCCGTGCTCGGCCGCGACCTCGACATTCCGACCCTGCCGATCGTGGCGGGACAGCAGCCGCCGCAGATTGCCAAGCGCGCGCTGGAAGCCGGCAAGCTCGGCGGCTACGACATCGTGCTGCTCGACACCGCCGGCCGCACCACGCTCGACGAAGATATGATGGCGGAAGCAGCCGCGATCAAAGCCGCGGCCAATCCGCACGAAGTGCTGCTGGTCGCCGACAGCCTCACCGGTCAGGACGCCGTAAATCTCGCGCGCGCGTTCGATCAGCGCGTCGGCCTCACCGGCATCGTGCTGACACGAGTTGACGGCGACGGCCGCGGCGGTGCTGCGCTGTCGATGCGCGCGGTAACCGGCAAGCCGATCAAGCTGATCGGCACCGGTGAAAAGACCGACGCGCTGGAAGACTTCCATCCCGACCGTATCGCCGGCCGCATCCTCGGCATGGGCGACGTGGTGTCGCTGGTCGAGCGCGCTGCCGCCAATATCGACGCCGAGAAGGCCGCGCGCACCGCCGAGCGCATGCGCAAGGGTCAGTTCGACCTCAACGACATGCGCGAGCAGCTGCTGCAGATGGCCAATATGGGCGGCATCAGCGGCCTGATGGGCATGATGCCCGGTATCGCCAAGATGAAGAACCAGATCGCGGCCGCGGGGATCGACGACAAGATCCTGAAGCGCCAGGTTGCGGTGATCGATTCCATGACGCGCGACGAGCGCCGTCATCCCGATTTGCTCAAGGCCAGCCGCAAGAAGCGTATCGCTGCAGGGTCCGGCCAGAGCGTCGAGCAGGTCAACAAACTGCTCAAGATGCACCGGAACATGGCTGACGTGATGAAGGCGATGGGCTCGGGCAAGCGCGGCCCGCTCGCCGGCATCGCGCAGGCCATGGGCTTTGGCGGCGGCATGAAGCCGCCCTCGCCGGAAGAGATGAAGGCGCTGCAGGAGAAGATGCAGAGCGGCGGCGGACAGGGTTTGCCCAGTTTGCCGAAGGATCTGCCGGCCGGCTTGCGTCAGGGCCTGCCGAATGTGCCGGGCCTCACGGGCCTCAGCGGCAAGCCGATGCTGCCGGGCCTCGGCGGTTTTCCCGGCAAGAAGAAATGAGGAATTCGTCGCACGGGATCGATAAGCGTCCCGCGCAACGCGGAATACCAATCAACCGAACAAACTGTACTTTGAAGGAGAACTGAATGTCCGTCGTTATCCGCCTCGCTCGCGCAGGCACCAAGAAGCGTCCCGTCTATCACGTCGTCGTCGCCGACTCGCGCTTCCCGCGCGATGGCCGCTTCATCGAGCGTCTCGGCTATTTCAACCCGCTGCTGCCGAAGGACAACGAGACCCGTCTGAAGCTCGACATGGACAAGGTGAAGGCCTGGCTCGCCAAGGGCGCGCAGCCGTCCGACCGCGTGGCGCGTTTCCTCGACGCTGCCGGCGTCAAGAAGCGCGAAGCGCGCAACAACCCCGAGAAGGCCGTGCCGCGCAAGGAGCGCAAGGCGCAAGCCGAAGCCGCCGCGAAGGGCTAAGGCTAGATTATGTCGGCGCTGGTCTGCGTCGCGCGGATCGGCGCCGCGCATGGTGTGCGCGGTGCGGTCAAACTGTGGACCTTCACCGAGGATCCCTTTGCCGTCAGGCGCTATGGTCCGCTGCTGTCCAAGGACGGCAAGCGTCAGTTCGAGGTCGCAACGGCGCGCGAGGCCAAGGATCATCTGGTCGCGACGTTCAAGGGCGTCACGACCCGCGATGAGGCCGAGCGCCTCAACGGCATCGAGCTCTACGTCGCGCGCGAAAAACTGCCCGCGACCGATGCGGACGAATATTACCACACCGATCTGATCGGGCTCGTCGCTGTCACCACGGACGGCGACGCGCTCGGCCGCGTGCTCGCGATCCACAATTTCGGCGCCGGCGACATCATCGAGATCGCGCCCCCAAAAGGCACGACGATGCTGCTGCCGTTCACGAACGCCGTGGTGCCGGAGGTCGATCTCAAAGGCGGCCGCGTGGTGATCGCGCTGCCGCAGGAGATCGAGGGCGACGACGCTCCCTCGGCGGCTCCCCGCGAACGCGGGGACCCATAACCACGGGCCGTGGTTTTGGCTAAGCTGATTGCGATGGCAAACCCCTCACCCTGGCGCGCGACGGTGCTGACGCTGTTTCCGGAGATGTTTCCGGGACCGCTGGGCGTGAGCCTTGCCGGCCGGGCGCTGGCCTCGGGGCTCTGGGAGATTGAGGCGCGGGACATCAGGGCGTCCGCCACCGACCGCCATCGCAGCGTCGACGACACCCCGGCCGGCGGCGGGCCGGGCATGGTGCTGCGGGCGGATGTTCTGGCGGCAGCCATCGATGCCGCCGAGATCGCCCCCGAGCGGCCGCGCCTGCTGATGAGCCCGCGCGGTCGGCCATTGACTCAGGCCCGGGTGACAGAGCTTGCCTTCGGCCCCGGCCCCCTGATCGTCTGCGGGCGGTTCGAGGGGATCGACCAGCGGGTGATCGACGGGCGGGGCCTGGAGGAGGTCTCGATCGGGGATTACGTGCTGTCCGGGGGCGAAATCGCAGCTTTAGCCCTGATCGATGCCTGCGTTCGGCTGCTGCCGGGCGTGATGGGCAAGGAGGCCTCGGGAACCGAGGAAAGCTTCTCCGATGGCCTTTTAGAGTACCCCCAATACACCCGTCCGCAGCTGTTCGAGGGGACCCCGATCCCGGAGGTCCTGACCTCCGGCGACCATGCCAAGGTGGCCAGCTGGCGGCGGGCGCAATCGGAGGCCCTCACGGCGGCCCGGCGGCCCGATTTATGGGCCCAGATCCCACCCAAGCCGGCGAATCGGGCCGGTCGCCAAAAAACGCCAAAAAACAAGACAGACGGGTGACAAACGCTCCGGCTTGCCTTATAGGAGCGGCCAAATCCGCAATGGCTGGATAGACGAATTTTGCGCAGCCCCCCGTTTCCAGGGCTGGGCGCGCCGATGGAGATTTACCCATGAACCTGATCAAGCAGCTCGAGCAAGAGCAATTCGACAAGCTGTCCGCCGGCAAGGACATTCCGGAATTCGGTCCCGGCGACACCGTGATCGTCAACGTGAAGGTGGTCGAAGGCGACCGCACCCGCGTGCAGGCCTATGAAGGCGTCTGCATCGGCCGTTCCGGCGGTGGCCTCAACGAGAGCTTCACCGTCCGCAAGATCTCCTATGGCGAGGGCGTGGAGCGCGTGTTCCCGGTGATGTCGCCGATGATCGACTCGATCAAGGTGGTGCGTCGCGGCAAGGTGCGTCGCGCCAAGCTCTATTACCTCCGCAACCTTCGCGGCAAGTCGGCCCGCATCGTCGAGAAGCAGGACCGCCAGACCGCGGTCGGCGAGTAAGCTCCGCCCCACCAGGCAAGTTTTCGAAAGCGCGGGGCTCGGCTCCGCGCTTTTTTGTTGCGTCAGCCGTGCGCGTCAAACCACTCGCGCTTCCAATTCGGCCTGCTATATATTCTTGGAATGTTTCCAGATCCGACCAGCCTCGCCCCCGTCAAGCGCATCGTCATCGACGATCGCTCGCGGCTGCCTGGCCGGTTCTTCGGACGCTTCGCGACCTCGGCAACGTCAGAGCTTACGCGCGCAGCCTAAAAGCTGCGCTGACGATTTTGTTGCCGGCGCGCCGCGCGCGCCTATCCGCTGACACAACATTCTTTCGGAGCTCAAGCTCATGTCCAAACCGACCACATTGTACGACAAGATCTGGAACGACCACCTGGTGCACGAAGCCGAGGACGGCACCTGCCTGCTCTATATCGACCGCCACCTGGTGCACGAGGTGACCTCGCCGCAGGCGTTCGAAGGCCTGCGCGCCACCGGCCGCAAGGTGCACGCGCCCGAGAAGACGCTCGCCGTCGTCGACCACAACGTGCCGACCACCGATCGCACCAAGCCGAATCCCGATCCTGAAAGCATCGAGCAGATCAAGGCGCTGGCCGAGAACGCCAGGGAATTCGGCATCGAATATTACAACGAGTTCGACAAGCGCCAGGGCGTCGTCCACGTCATCGGCCCCGAGCAGGGTTTTACCCTGCCCGGCACCACCATCGTCTGCGGTGACAGCCACACCTCGACGCATGGCGCGTTCGGCGCGCTCGCGCACGGCATCGGCACGAGCGAGGTCGAGCACGTTCTGGCGACGCAGACGCTGATCCAGAAGAAGGCCAAGAACATGCGCGTCACCGTCGACGGCAAATTGCCCGATGGCGTGACGGGCAAGGACATCATCCTCGCCATCATCGGCGAGATCGGCACCGCGGGCGGCACCGGCTACGTGCTGGAATACGCCGGCGACGCCATCAGCGCGCTCAGCATGGAAGGCCGCATGACGGTCTGTAACATGTCGATCGAAGGCGGCGCGCGCGCCGGCCTGGTTGCGCCCGACCAGAAGGCGTTCGACTTCCTGCGCGGCCGCCCCAAAGCGCCGAAGGGCGCGGACTGGGATGCCGCCATGCGCTACTGGGAGAAGCTGCGCTCCGACGAGGGCGCGCATTTCGACAACGAGCTGCGCCTCGATGCGGCCAAGCTGCCGCCGATCGTGACCTGGGGCACTTCGCCTGAGGACGTCATCTCGGTGACCGGCATCGTGCCCGACCCCGACCAGATTGCGGACGAGGCCAAGCGTCTCTCCAAGCATCGTGCGCTCAAGTACATGGGCCTGACCGCGGGCACGAAGATCACCGACATCAAGGTCGACCGCATCTTCATCGGCTCCTGCACCAACGGCCGCATCGAAGATCTGCGCGCTGCTGCGAAGATCGCCGAAGGCAAGACCGTTTCGGCGCATGTCAACGCCATGGTCGTGCCGGGCTCCGGCATCGTCAAGGAGCAGGCCGAGGCCGAGGGTCTCGACAAGATCTTCATCAAGGCCGGCTTCGAATGGCGCGAGCCGGGCTGCTCGATGTGCCTTGCGATGAACCCGGACAAGCTGGCTCCGGAAGAGCGTTGCGCCTCGACCTCGAACCGCAATTTCGAGGGCCGCCAGGGCTTCAAGGGCCGCACCCATCTGGTGTCGCCGGCGATGGCGGCAGCGGCGGCGATCGCGGGTCACTTCGTCGACGTCAGGGACTGGCGCTAAGCCACTGCCTGCAATTGTAGCGATCGCGGCAAACAGCCGTTAAACGATCGCCTGACACTCTCGTCCTCGCGAGGTTTTCGCGAGGACGCGCGCCATGGCCAACAAGCCCGAATATGTCGACCTGATCAGCGAGGCCACGCGCCAGCACCGCCGGCGCGCGCCGCGCCTGCACATCGTCGCCAAGCCCGAGGTCGAGGAGACCTCGAAGCTCAGCCGCTGGCCGCCTGCGATGTTCAAGCAGTGGAAGCTCGATAATCTGATGCGGTGGAAAGCTTCGTCGTGGAAGCTGAAGGATTGGCTGTAGCCGCCGGACGAGCAAAGGGCGCCACTGAGGCGCCCTTTTCACGTCGATCGTGCTTACCAATAGTACCTGTACGGATGGTGCCAGCGATGCCAGCGGCAGATGCGGCGCGGGCCGTAATAGGTCCAGATGACCCGGCAGCGGCGCGGATAGTGGTAGTAGGGATAGTAGCCGCCGACATAATAGCGCCGGTGGAAGTGGCGATAGCCGAAATGGGGACGATAGCCCCAGTGGCGGTGATAGCCGCCATAATGACGAAATCCGCCGTAGCGAATGCCGCCGCCGTGGAAGGCCGGCCCGGCGCGGAAGCCGCCGCCATGAAAGCCGCCGCCGCGGAAGCCGCCGAAATGTCCGCCGCCACCGCGGAAGCCACCGCCGCCGTGAAAATGTCCGCCACCACCATGCCCACCGCCGCCCTGCCGGACCTGCGTGACGAGGTCGTCGGCCGCAGCTTTCGTCGCAGGTGACGTCGCCGGATTGATCAAGGTGAGCGCTTCAGCGCGATGCGCGCTCCCGGCCGACAGCATCAGCGTCGCCGCAGCCGCAATCCCGAGCAGGCGCACCGGGCCTGCCCGGAGACCCAAACTCCTCAGCATGGACTTCTCCCTGAATTTGGACAGCGGAGTGGCGATGCTCGTTCCCGGCCCGCGTCATCCCTGTTCAATTGCAGTCGCTCGCGGGGTTAAATTGCTAACAGCGATGTGAACGCGCCATGAATGAACGAGGCGGGCGCCGCGCTGCGGCGCTGTGCCGCTACGGGAAGGAAGTCTTGAGATGACCGTCTACGCGATTGCACAATTGAAGATGACCGACCGCGCAGCCTACGATCGCTATCAGGCGCGGTTCTTCGATGTGTTCAAGAAGTACAATGGGCGCCTGCTCGCTGCCGATGAGCGACCGCGCGTGCTCGAAGGGGCGTGGCCGCACGACAAGCTGGTCATGATGTCGTTTCCGGACGAGGCCGCCTTCCTCGCCTTCTCGAACTCACCCGACTACGAGGAGATTTCGCGCGACCGCAAGGCGGGCGCGCAGGCGACCGTGTTACTGGTCAAGGGATTTGCGCCCGCCGGCTAGGACGTCACCAGAACGGCCCGTAGCCGAACACGAAGGGCGCGGGCACGCCGTAGGGATAGGGACGATAGTGGACCGGCCGCGCGTAATAGCGGGGATCATGGCGCACGACGGGCCGGGCAATATGTTGGGGCGGCGCGGGTCGCCGCACATCGAAAACTGCGATCCCCGCCGAGGCCTCCGGCACCGTCGTCCTTGGCGCCGCGGCCGCGCAGGGCAGGCCGGCGGCAAGCGCGACGACAACGGCCCATGCAAACCATCTCGCCATGACGATCCCTTGGGGCATCAGCCGGGGCGCCAGTAGCAGCTCATCCGCGGCACGATCACCGTGCCGCTGGGTCGGAATTCCTGCACATAGGTCGCGTTGCATTCGCGGACCGCATTGGGACCCGGATTGTAGCGCGGATAGACGCCGTCAGGGCTGTAATAGGGCGTGACGCGCAAGCGTGGCGGCCGCTTGCGCGGCGGCGGGGCATCAGGCGGGGCTGCCTGGGCGAGGCGAATCTCGGGGCCGGCGGTCTGGGCCTCGGCGCCAACGCAAAATGGCGAAAACAACCCCATGCACAGTAGCGTCAGCGCTGTTTTCGCTCGCATTTTTCCGCCCACCTGAAACGTCCCGTTCGAGGCCCACGCTCCCCGTTTTGGCGGCGCCCGTCAACCTCGCCGCGCTTTATAAAGCGGGATGCATCAGCGGGAAACCCGCGCTGGAGCCCGTTTCAATGGAATTGAAACCGGCTCCAGATTCTTACTTTGACGCGTTTTCTTCGCGCGAAGCAGTATCCACTTCGCTCGAAAACGCTTTAGAACAACCCCATGTGGACGGAATTGAAAGCGCCCTCGCTGGCCGAGATGGAAGCGACGGCACACGAGATCTTCGAGCGCCTGCCGGCGGAATTTCGTAGCCTGTGCGAGGGCGTGATCCTCCGCGTCGACGACTTCCCGACCGAGGAGGTCCTGGACGAGATGGAATGCGAGAGCGAGTTCGACCTGCTCGGCCTGTTCCAGGGCGTCGGCCTGCCGCAGCAGAGCCTTGGCGACGTGGCGCGGCTGCCCAACATGGTCTGGCTCTACCGCCGGCCGATCCTGGATTACTGGGCCGAGCACGACGAGAGCCTTGGCCATATCGTCCGCCACGTCCTGATCCACGAGATTGGCCACCATTTTGGCCTGTCGGACGACGATATGGCGGCGATTGAGGCAAAGGCAGAGTAGGAGGCGCCGGCGTGAGATGAGCCCCCTCCCCCGCTTGCGGGCCGCGACGAGCTTCCCTCGCGCTGAGAGGGTTGGGGAGAGGGTCTCTCCGCAGCGGGACAATCCCTCGGAGGATAGAGCCCCCACCAGCCGCGCTTCGCGCGTCGACCTCCCCCGCAAGCGGGAGAGGTGAAGTCCCGACGCCGCACCAGCTCTGCCTCAAACCAGCCAAGCAGACGAGACCTGCCGAATTCGGCCTAGGATTCAGGCCCCGGACACGATAAACACGCCTTCCCTGAACCACCCCGGAAAAGCGCAACCATGGACAAGTTCACCACGCTGGAAGGCGTCGCGGCGCCGCTGAAGATCATCAATGTCGACACCGACATGATCATTCCGAAGCAGTACCTCAAGACCATCAAGCGCACCGGCCTTGGCAAGGGGCTCTTCTCCGAGCAGCGCTACAAGGACGACGGCAGCGAGAATCCGGACTTCGTTCTCAACCAGCCCGCCTATCGCAATGCCAAGGTGCTGGTCGCCGGCGACAATTTCGGCTGCGGCTCGAGCCGCGAGCATGCGCCCTGGGCGCTGCTCGACTTCGGCATCCGCTGCGTGATCTCGACCTCGTTCGGCGACATCTTCTACAACAACTGCTTCAAGAACGGCATTCTGCCGATCCGCGTCAGCCAGGAAGACCTCGACAAGCTGTTCGACGATGCCGAGCGCGGCGCCAACGCGACGCTGACGATCGACCTGCCGAACCAGGAGATCCGCGGCCCCGATGGCGGCAAGGTCAAGTTCGAGATCGATCCGTTCCGCAAGCACTGCCTGATCAACGGCCTCGACGACATCGGCCTGACGATGGAGAAGAAGTCCTCGATCGACACCTATGAGGACAAGCTCAAGCGCGAACGCGCCTGGGCCTGATCATAGGATTTCATTCGAGCCCCGGTGCTGTCGGCGCCGGGGCTTTTTCTTTGTCCTGAATATTATAGCTTCCGCGCATGCTGCCCGACATCGTCACCTTCTGGCATGGCCCGATGGACGCCCTGCGCCAGACCTGTCTGCGCTCGCAGCTCGCGGCCGGCCACAAGGTCACGGTCTACAGCTTCGACACCATTCCCGGCCTGCCCGCCGGCGTCGCCAACGCGGATGCCGAAGCGATCCTGCCGCATGCGTTCTCGGAACGCTTGCGGCCCCCGCAACCGGATGGAAGCTGGCGCGACTGGACCACGCTGCAGTTCAGCGATTTCTTCCGCATGAAGCTGATGGCGAAGAATCTCGGCCTCTGGCTCGACGCCGACGTGCTGCTCTTGAAGGCGGTCGAGATTGATCCGGCAAAGCCTTACTTTGCCTGGGAGCGGCCACGCCAGCTCGGCAATTCCGTGATCTACCTGCCGCCCGGGCACGGCATCGTTGCCGCCTTCGAGGAGCTGATGGAGCAGGAGGAGCTGACGCCGAACTGGCTGTCGGTCCGCCATCGCATCACATTCATGATGCGCCGCCTGCGCGGCGGCTCAAGCCGCCTCTCCGATATCCGCGTCGCGATCTTCGGACCTGCCGCGCTCACCGCGCTCGCGCGCCGTACCGGCGAGCTGCAGAACGCGCTGCCCAAGCAATCGTTCTATGCCGTGCATGCCGAGCCAAAACTGTTCTTCGATCCCTCGAGCTATCTCGGCCTCGTCACCAACCCCGAGATCATCGGCCTGCACATCTCGCCCAAGGGCCGCGGTGGCGAAAAGCCGATTCCGGGCAGCCTGTATGCCTGGGCGGCGGAGCGGTTTCCGTAAGCGCCTCTCCGTGTCCCGGACGCGGTGCAGCGTGCAACGCTGCTCCGCAGAGCCGGGACCCAGCTACCTGTGGGCCCCGGCTCAGCGGCGCACCACTGCGTGCTGCGCCGCGTCCGGGGCACGCGATCAACCTCGTCCCTCCAGTTTGATCCAGCGCAACGCGCTTCTGCATCATTGTGCTTAATTCGCTCCAATTCCGCTGTTCGAAGGGAGCTTTCCATGAGCACCGCAAGCAGGCCATATCCCATCGTCCAGGACCTCATCGACTCCTTTGCGAGCTGGCTGAAGCATCGCCGCGAGATGAACGAGATGCGGCAGCTCGATCGCGCCGATTTCGACCGGATCGCGAGCGACTTGAGGATCGCGCCTGACGATCTCGAGGAACTGGTCCGCCACGGCAAGCATTCTGCCGACGAGCTGCCAATGATGCTGCAGCAACTCGGCATCAGCGCCGAAGGCCTCGGCCGCGCACAGCCGCTCCTTCTCCGCGACATGGAGCGGGTCTGCTCGCTATGCAATAACAAGGGACAATGCGACCGCGATCTGGCCGACGGCACTGCCGCGGAGAACTATCACGGCTACTGCGGCAACGCCGCGACGCTCGAATCGCTCGATCGCGCCGATGTCGCGCCGCGGTGAGCGGCGCAGAAGATTCGCTCGCCGCACACTCATCAATCCCGACCTTGGATCGGCGCAAGGATGTCTGCTGTGCCGCTGATAGCGGGGTATGGCAGATCTCCCCAGAGGTCCGCGCCGGGTCAGGGTTAAACTCGCGCGCTGCCGCAACCAACACTGGTCGATCAGCACGTGGTGCACCTCGCCGAGCGGCAAAAAATCGCGAATAGTATGATGTATGCAAGATTCCGTTTGCGCGAGGAGGATGCCGGCAAGGTCACCGCAATTATCCGTGCTTGATCTCGACGAATGGCTCTGTTTGGATAGTTTCGCTTCGGGCAATTCGTATTTCGGATAATCATGGCAAATGAAGTAGATCGATCCCGTCGTTCATGGGGTGCTCGTTCACAAGAAAGCATCGTGACCGTCCACCGCGCGGGCATCGGGAATCGGCTGCTGGCGGCGCTGCCGCCGGCGGATCTCGGCTTGCTCACGCCCTACTTCCAGAAGGTCTCGTTCGAACCCGATGCCGTCCTGGTGCGGTCGGGCGATGAGCTCGACCCGGTTTATTTTCCCCATAGCGGCGCAATCGCCTTCATGCTCGATATGCCGGACGGGCAAACGGTCGCAACCACCTTGATGGGACGGGAAGGCGCTTTGGCCTCGTTCTCCGTGCTCGGCCCGTCGCTTTCATCCGTGACGGCGGTTACTCGCATAGCCGGCACAGCATCGCTGATTTCCGCCGCCAAATTTCGCGCCGCCTTTGCGCAAAGCACAGCCATCAGGAACGTCGTGCAGGTCCACGCCCGCGCGGTGTTATTGCAGCTCCAGCACGTGGCCGCTTGCAACGCGCTCCACCGGGTGGATGGCCGCATGGCGCGGTGGCTCCTGCAGCTTCACGACCGCGTGCCCGATGACCGGCTTCCGGTGACGCAGGAGGCGCTTGCGCAACTGCTTGGGGTGCGACGGACGACAGTAACCCTGACGATGAGCAAGCTACGCGAGGCCGGCGCGGTCCCGTCCGACGGACGCGGGTTTGTAGAGATCGATCGGGCGCGGCTCGAGAAGGTCGCATGCGATTGTTATGCGCTCATGCAGCGCAACATCGATCGGATGTATTGCGAGGAATTGGCCGCACCGTCCTCTGCTCTCGGCGAACAGAAGATGGCGCTTTGTCGCGGAAAAGCGGATATCGCTTTTTCGAGTTGACGCTTCAGCCCTTGCTCATCGCGGCAATAGCATCCGCGATTGCGATCGTGCGCCTTGCCATGTCGGCGTGCAGGCGCTCCACCATCGCACCATCCAACCGGATCGCGCCGCGCGAGACGTTCTCCGGCAGCTCGAACGCCGCGATGATTTTTCGCGCGCGCGCGACTTCCTCTTCGGGCGGCGTGAAGATCGCGTTGCAGGCGTCGATCTGCGAGGGGTGGATCAGCGTCTTGCCGTCGAAGCCGAGATCGCGGCCCTGCGCGCATTCGGTGGCGAAGCCGTCGGAATTGGCGATGTCGCTGTAGGGGCCGTCGAGGATTTCGAGGCCGTGGGCGCGCGTCGCCAGGATGCAGTGCGTGATCATCGGGATCATCGCGGCGCGGCCGGGCAGCATCCTGATGCGCGTTTCGCGTGAGATATCGTTCGGGCCGAACACGAAGCCTGACAGGCGCCGCGATTGATCGCGCCCGGCCTCGGCCAGCTCCTCCGCGTGCAGCACGGCGCGCGCGGTCTCGATCATGGCCCAGACCTTCACCGTCGGCGCCGCGCCAAGCTCGGTAAGACGGAGGCCGATCGTATCGAGATCTTCGACACTTGAAACTTTTGGAACCAGGATGCCGTCGGGCGAAGTCTTGGCGGCCATGGCGAGATCGTCGGCCCACCAGGGCGTGTCGAGACCGTTGGTCCGGATCAGGATCTCGCGCTTGCCAAAGCCCTTGGCTGCGATCGCGGCGGCGATCCCATCACGGGCCACCGCTTTGGCATCCGGCGCGACGGAATCTTCCAGATCCAGGATCAGGCCGTCGGCGGCGAGATTGCGCGCCTTTTCCAGCGCACGGGGGTTGGAGCCGGGCATGAACAGATGGCTGCGGCGCGGGCGGGTCATGCGAGCGTTCCTTCCGGTTTCCTCAAGCGGGCTCTTGATCGAAGCCGATAGCACCTGGCCTGCCTATTCGAAAGGCTTGTTCGCCCCTGCGGTCTATGATTAGGCATAGGTATGATGACATTCCCAGAGCATTTGCTGGAAGGCTACAGGGCCTTCGCCACCCAGCGGCTGCCGACCGAGCAGACCCGCTATCGCGACCTCTCGGTGAAGGGGCAATCGCCGGAAGTGATGGTGATCGGCTGCTGCGACAGCCGCGTCTCGCCGGAAGTGATCTTCGACGTCGGCCCGGGCGAATTGTTCGTGGTCCGCAACATCGCCAATCTGGTGCCCGTGTATCAGCCCGACGGCAACGCGCATGGCGTCTCGGCCGCGCTGGAATATGCGGTGACGGTGCTGAAGGTGAAGCACATCGTGGTGCTCGGCCACGCCCAATGCGGCGGCATCCGCGCCTTCGTCGACAAGATCGAGCCGCTCACGCCCGGCGACTTCATCGGCAAATGGATGCAGATGTTCATCAAGCCGGGTGAAGTGGTCGAGCAGCGCGACCATGAGAGCATGGCGCAATTCGTCGAGCGCATCGAGAAGGCCGCGGTGTTCCGCAGCCTGGAAAACCTGATGACGTTCCCGTTCGTACAGAAGGCAGTCGACAGCGGCCAGATGCAGACCCACGGCGCCTATTTCGGCGTCGCGGAGGGATCGCTGTTCGTGCTGGACAAGGTTGCGAAGGAATTCAAGAACGCGCGGGGCGTGGCGTAGGCCACCGCTCTCGTAGGGTGGGCAAAGCGAACCGTGCCCACCACCTGTCGCAATCGGAAAGAATGGTGGGCACGGCGCTTTGCGCCTTTGCCCACCCTACGGCAGCGGTGACGTGCCTTACGCCGCCTGCTTCTTCGCGCTGATCAGCTTGCGGTTGATCAGCACTTCCGCGATCTGGATGGCGTTGAGCGCGGCGCCCTTGCGGAGGTTGTCGGACACGCACCACAGCACGAGACCGTTCTCAACCGTCGCGTCCTCGCGGATGCGGCTGATGTAAGTCGCGTCCTCGCCGGCCGCTTCGTAAGGCGTCGCGTAGCCGCCGGGCTCCTGCTTGTCGATGACGAGACAGCCGGGCGCCTTGCGCAGGATGTCGCGCGCCTCATCCGCCGTGATCGGATTCTCGAACTCGATGTTGACGGCCTCGGAGTGGCCGACGAACACCGGCACGCGCACGCAGGTGGCGGAGAGCTTGATCTTGGGATCAAGAATCTTCTTGGTCTCCGCCATCATCTTCCACTCTTCCTTGGTGTAGCCGTCCTCCATGAAGACGTCGATGTGGGGGATGACGTTGAAGGCGATGCGCTTGGGGAATTTCTTCGCGACCAGCTCGTCGTTGGTGTAGACGGCCTTGGTCTGCGAGAACAGCTCGTCCATCCCGTCCTTGCCGGCGCCCGACACCGATTGATAGGTCGAGACCACGACGCGCTTGATGGTCGCCTTCTCGTGCAGCGGCTTGAGCGCGACCACGAGCTGCGCGGTCGAGCAGTTCGGGTTGGCGATGATGTTCTTCTTCTTGAAGCCTTCGGTCGCGCCTGCGTTCACCTCCGGCACGATCAGCGGCACGTCCGGATCCATGCGCCAGGCCGACGAGTTGTCGATCACGACGGCGCCGGCGGCGCCGATCTTCGGCGACCATTCCTTCGACACCTCGCCGCCGGCCGACATCAGGCAGATGTCGACGTCGGAGAAGTCGTAATGCTCGAGCGCCTTGCACTTCAGGGTGCGGTCGCCATAGGAGACCTCGACGCCGACGCTGCGGCGTGACGCCAGCGCCACGACCTCGTCCGCGGGGAATTTGCGCTCATCGAGAATGTTGAGCATTTCCCGTCCGACATTGCCGGTCGCGCCGACGACTGCGACTTTGTAACCCATCGTTCACTCTCCGATGAAAAAGCCCGTTCCCGAAGCTGACGCTTAAACGGGAAGAGCAGCGCTTCTATGCGAGAACCGGCCTCAAGACAACGTTGGACCATGCCTTAGGGACGTGGATGCAGTCGCCTGAGGCCAGCACGGCCGTTAGCCCTACCCAGATCCACCTGACTCTCTTGGCTATCGCCGACGAGGTCGTCGGCACGCTGGCGCATCTGGTCGCCTATGTGGGGGCGCTCGCGCTGTTTGCCATCCTCGCCCTCGCGGCGCTCGGCCAGCTGCCCGAGCTGCGCGGCGATGATCCCGCAGACAAGCCGGGCTGGAGCACGGCCGATCGCTCGCACCCGGCCTTCGCCCTGAGCCGGATCGATTCATCAGATAAAACAACCTCTTACACCATCCTTCGGCATCCCGAAGGCGGCCGCAAAGACGTGATGCGCTGGGCGAGCGCGGCGGACCAGCCGGTGGCCGAGCTCGAAATCTATCGGGAAGGTGGCGAATTCGATGTGACCCGTCCTGTCGCGATGGACCTCGCCGTCCAGATGGGCCTCGGAGCGGCCACCCCGCTCGAGCAAGCCGGCCTGATCGAGACGAAATTCGGCCCCGTCGCGCTGTTCCGGCCGATCGGCACGGACAAGGGGACGCCGGCCTGCCTCGGCTACCTCAAGCGCAACGAGGAGCCGGCCTTGCAGATCTCCGGCTTCTCCTGCCAGGGCGATACCCTGCCCGCCCGGCGCGCGGCGATCGCCTGCACGCTGAACCGGCTGACGCTGCTGACCTCCGGCAACGAGCCGAAGCTGGCGGAATTGTTCGCCCATGCCGAGCTGAAGCGCCGCGGTTGTGACCTCGCGGGCTCGCCGGACTGGCTGCTGGGCGCCGCCAACGCGCAATTGCGCGGGGCGCTTTGACCGGCATCAAGCTCAAGTGGCTGGTATTGATGCAACTTTTGCCAGCGCGCGCGATTATTCCGAGCTGGTGTGACCCAATAGACCTAGTTGCGCTCACCCCGGCCGGGCTAGTATGGGGGTGAAATCGACTGGCGGCCTGCCGCCTGAAGGGGACGTGATGAGCTCGAAATTCTCTGCCAAATTGGCGACCTTGCTTGCAGCGGGCGCCGTGATTGCCATGTCCTCTGCCATTGTGGCGACGCCGGCCTCGGCCGACACCAAGACCAGGCGCTATGACGAGCGTGGCCGGCACTATTACGGCCCTGGTGGACCCAACGCCGTCTACCAGCAGGGCCGCACCCGCATCTATGTCAGCAAGCGCTCCTGGCTCGACGGCGGCACCGAGGTCAATCCGGGCGACCGCAAGTTCTCCGACTACGCCTTCCCGCCGGCGGTCGGCTATCCGTCATTCGCCCGCGAGAATCTCAACCGCCCGATCGACCGCCAGCCGCTTTCGCCCCCGCAGGACGTCGGCGGCTACCCGCAGAATTTCCCGCTGTACTGAGCGGAGTTATCGACCGAATCAAAATGGCCGGCTCGCGCCCGGCCATTTTTGTTTTTGCGAGGTGCCGTAGGGTGGGCAAAGGCGCCCTTGCGCCGTGCCCACGATCTCTCTCGGTCACGAAAAATGCGTGGGCACGCTTCGCTTTGCCCACCCTACGATTCCTGTTGCTTGGGTGAGATGCGTGCGCCTCACGCGTTCGCAGCCGGATCATAGCGCCTGCAAAACTCCTCGATCGCTTCGGAGCGGAAATCGGCGAGGCGCTCGAAGATGAGCTCATCCGGCCAATCCCACCAGGCGATGCGGCGCAGGCTGTCCGCAACGGAATCAGGAAAGCGCTTGCGGATCGGACGCGCGGGAACGCCGCCGACGATCGTGTAGGGCTCGACATCGCGGCTGACCACCGCGCCCGCAGCGATCACCGCGCCGTCACCAACGTTCACGCCGGGCAGCAGGATGGCGGCGTGCCCGATCCAGACATCATTGCCGACGATCACCCGGTCGCCGCGGCGGTCCGCGAAGAAGTCGCGGTCGCGCGTCACGCCCGCCTCGTAATATTCCGGGCAGTAGGTGAAGCGATGCTGCGACGGCCGGCCCATCGGATGATTGGGCGCACCGATCCGCACCGAATTGGCGATGGCCGTGAATTTTCCGATTTCCGCGTCGGCGACCTCGCAGTTCTCGCCGAGATAGGAGTAGTCGCCGAGCGAGGCATATTCGATGCGGGGTGGCTGAGGACGTCGCAGCGCCGCCCGATCTGCGCCTCGCGCTGGCGCACCGTGTCATGGATGATGGTTTCCGCGATCTTGGGGCGGGGTGAAGCGTCCATGAATCAGCTCCGAGAGCAGGTGCCGCAGGGTGGGCAAAGGCGCAACGCGCCGTGCCCACCATCTCTTTCTAATCAGCACTCAGAACGTGGGCACGCTTCGCTTTGCCCACCCTACGAGAGCGGTGCCTGCCGTTACGCGTGCAGCTTCTGCAGTTCCTTCAGGATCGCTTCGCCCATCTGCGTGGTCGAGGCGGCCGTGGTGCCTTCCGACTTGATGTCGGCGGTGCGCAGACCGCTGGCGAGCACCGCGGCGATCGCGGCGTCGACCTTGTCGGCGAGCGCGCCCATGTCGAAGGAATAGCGCAGCGCCATGCCGAACGACGAGATCATCGCGATGGGATTGGCGAGGCCCTGGCCTGCGATATCAGGCGCCGAGCCATGCACGGGCTCGTACAGCGCCTTGCGCTTCTTGGTCTTGACGTCGACCTCGCCGAGCGAGGCCGAGGGCAGCATGCCAAGCGATCCCGTCAGCATCGCCGCGATGTCGGACAGCATGTCGCCGAACAGATTGTCGGTGACGATGACGTCGAACTGCTTCGGCCATTTCACCAGCATCATGCCGCCGGAATCGGCGAGCTGGTGCTCGAGCGTGACATCAGGGTATTCGCGCTTGTGGACCTGGGTCATGACCTCGTTCCAGAGCACGCCCGATTTCATGACGTTGCGCTTTTCCATCGACGTCACTTTGTTCTTGCGCTTCCTGGCAAGCTCGAAGGCGACGCGGCCGATGCGCTCGATCTCATAGGTGTCGTAGACCTGGGTATCGACGGCGCGCTTCTGGCCATTGCCGAGGTCGGTGATGGTCTTGGGCTCGCCGAAATAGACGCCGCCGGTGAGCTCGCGCACGATGACGATGTCGAGGCCTTCGACGGCCTCACGCTTCAGGCTCGATGCATCGGCCAGCGCCGGGTAGCACACCGCGGGACGGAGGTTGGCGAACAAGGCCAGATCCTTGCGCAGGCGCAAGAGGCCGGCTTCGGGGCGCACCTCGTAGGGCACCGCGTCCCACTTCGGACCGCCGACCGCGCCGAAGATGATGGCATCGGCGGCAAGCGCCTTGGCCATGTCGCCCTCGGAGATCGACACCTTGTGCGCGTCATAGGCGGAGCCGCCGACGAGGCCGGTGTCCGTCTCGAACTTGGCGATCCCGGCCGAATTGAGCCAGTCGATCAGCCGCTTCACCTCGCCCATCACCTCGGGGCCGATACCGTCGCCGGGAAGCAGCAGCAATTTGTGGGTCGCCATGGTCGTTTCCTCTGAGATCGATTTCGGCCGGAGTGCTAGAGCGGCGTTGCGCGCTTGGCAAGACACCATTGCCGGGGTGCGGCTGTGCAAGGCGGACGGGGCCTGCCACACTGGGTGGGCCGGAGAACCCCTTGCACGCCCAAAACTGCTTTACTAAAGACCGCCGTGTCCCGCCTGACGCGCATCCCGCGCGGCTGATCCTGACCCTGTCGCTGGCGGCGACGGTCGGGCTCGGCATCGGCCGCTTTGCCTATGCGCTGGTGCTGCCCGACATGCGGGAGGCCCTCGGCTGGTCCTACTCGGCGGCCGGATTCATGAACACCATCAACGCCGTCGGCTATCTCGTCGGCGCGCTGGTGGCGTCGCGCCTGATCCAGCGCGTCGGCTGGGCAGCCGCGATCCGCGGCGGAACTGTGGCCTGCGTCGCCGCGCTCGCCATTTGCGCGCTGACGGGGAATTTCGTCGCGCTGAGCTTGGCGCGCCTCGTACTCGGTCTCGGGGCCGCGGCGGGCTTCGTCGCCGGCGGCGCGCTCGCTGCGACCATCGCCCAGTCGCGCCCGGAGCGGGCCAATTTCCTGCTCAGCCTGTTCTATGCCGGGCCCGGCATCGGCATTCTGTCCTCGGGGCTGATCGCGCCGTTCACGCTGCAATATTTCGGGCCGGGCTCGTGGTGGATGGTGTGGTGGGCGCTGACACTGCTCTCGGCCGCGATGACCGTGCCGCTGTTCCTGATCCGCATCGAGAGCGGCGCCCGTTTCTCGGAAGGCAGCCACGCCGCCTTCGCGATTCGTCCCGTGCTGATCTACCTCGCGGGCTATTTTCTGTTCGGCGCGGGCTACATCGCCTACATGACCTTCATGATCGCCTATGTACGCGACGGCGGCGGCGGGGCCGCAGCACAAGCGGCGTTCTGGGGCCTGATCGGCCTGTCCGCCTTCGTGACCCCCTGGGCCTGGCGCGGCGTGCTGGCGCTCGATCGCGGCGGATTGGCCACCGCCATCATCCTCGGCACCAACGCGCTCGGCGCGGCCCTGCCGATGCTCGGGCATTCACCGGCCTGGCTCGCGGTCTCCGCCGTGGTGTTCGGCGTCGCCTTCTTCGCCGTGGTCGGCTCGACCACCGCCTTCGTGCGCTTCAACTATCCGCCGGCGATGTGGCCGACCGCGATCGCGGCGATGACGATTTCGTTCGGCGTCGGGCAAACGCTGGGGCCGATCGTGGTCGGCGCCATCACGGACGCGCTGGGGAGCTTGAGCTACGCGCTCAACGTATCGGCGGCGCTGCTGGCGCTGGGGGCGGTCGCGTCGCTATGTCAGCGGAAGGTGGGGCCAGCCAAGGAATCGGCGCCGTAGGGTGGGCAAAGGCGCGTAGCGCCGTGCCCACGGTTTTATTCATGATGGATGGAATGGTGGGCACGCTTCGCTTTGCCCACCCTACGGCAGCTTCGCCGGAACGGCGATCAGCTCCCGCTAAACGAATTGTACCCCTGGTCTTCCCAATAGCCGCCCTTGTAGTCGTTGGTGACTTCCATCGAGACCACGTATTTCGGGTTCTTGAAGCCGAGTTTTGTCGGCACGCGGATCTTCATGGGAAAACCATAGGCGCGCGGCAGGATTTCATTCGCGTATTTGAACGTCATCTGGGTCTGCGGATGCAGCGCGCTGCGCATGTCGAGCGGCGAATTGTAGCCGTCCTTGTCGGCGCACTGGAACCAGACGTATTTGGCGCGCGTGTCGGCGCCGATCAGCTTGAGGAAATCGCGCAAGGGCGTGCCGGTCCAGCTGCCGATCGCGCTCCAGCCCTCGACGCAGATGTGACGCGTGATCTGCGTGACCTCAGGCAGCTTGTAGAGCTCGTCCAGTGTCCACGACTTCTTGTTGTCGACCAGACCGCGAACCTCGAGTTTCCAGTCGGCGCCAGCGACGTCGGGTGCGTCGTCGAGATCGTAATAGGCATTGAACGGGAACGGCTTCGTGATCGCGCTCTCGGGAAAAGTCGGCGCCAGCGCGTCGGGATTGAAGATGAAGGCCTGCACCGCGTCGTTGAATTTCGAGACCTGCTTCAGCATCTCCTCCGCCGAGGACGAGTCGATCACACCGCAGCCGGTGAGCAACGTCAGCGCGCCGAGACTGGCGCCGCCCGCGATGAAGCGACGGCGGGTGACGTCGGGCATCGTCTTGATGGAGTCCTTGATCAGGAGCCGCTTGTCGACGCCGGGGATCAGGAATGAACGCTTGGCCATGTTCTCCTCACAAATCTATTTTGAGCATGATCTTGTCGGAAAACCGCTTTACACTTTTCCGGATCATGCTCTAGCGACCGATGATCATGGCGCGCAGGCTCTTCGGCACGAGCAGCGCGAGCAGGACGTGAACGACGAGGAACGCGCAGATCGCGACCATGCAGAAGAAATGGATGTAGCGCGCGGTCGGGTAGTCGCCGAACAGGGCGACGAGATAATAGAGCTGCACCGGCTTCCACATCCCTAAGCCCGTGAGCACGATCAGCACGCCGACCACGATGATGCCGGCATAGAGCAGGCGCTGCACGTAATTGTAGACGGTAAGGTCGTCATGGCCGAGCTTGAAGGTCAGCGCTGCCCTGACGTCGTGGAGCACGCCCGACGGTGTGATCGGCAACAGCTTCTTGCGGAAGCGGCCGGTGGCGAAGCCAGTGATGAGATAGGCGAGCCCGTTGATCATCAACAGCCACATCGCCGCAAAGTGCCAGAGCAGGCCGCCGCCGAGCCATCCGCCGAGCGTGTACTCGCGCGGAAAACTGAAGCCGAACAGCGGCGAGGCGTTGTAGATCTGCCAGCCCGACAGGATCATCAGGATCATGGCCAGCGCATTGACCCAGTGCATGACGCGAACCCAGGCCGGCTGGATCACTTTGGCCGGGGCGGCGCTGACCTGTTCGTCGGTGACTGTGAGGCTCGACATGATGGTTCCGTCCTGAATGTCGTGTGACACCGATTATACGCCGATGCGCCCGCTTTCGTTACGCCCTGTCCGCCATCGAATCGATAGCGTCGGGCTATGACGGTCACAATAAAGCGAGCCGGATGCCCCCGGCTCGCCGTTTCGTCGCATCCTGTTCGGGGATGAAACAGGATCGCGCGGTGTTACGTCGCCGGCATCAGCACGGTGTCGACCACATGGATCACGCCGTTGGACTGGTTGACGTTGGAGATCGTGACCATCGAGGTGCCGCCCTTGGCATCGACTATCCAGGTCTTGCCGTCCATCTTCTTGACCGTCAGTTCCTCGCCTTCGGCGGTCTTCAGCTTCTTGCCCTCGGTGAGGTCGGAGGCCTCGAGCTTGCCGGGCACGACGTGGTAGGTGAGGATCCTGGTCAGGGTCGCCTTGTTCTCGGGCTTGACCAGATTGTCGACGGTGCCGGCCGGCAGCTTGCCGAAGGCGGCGTTGGTCGGCGCGAACACCGTGAACGGACCCTTGCCTTCCAGCGTCGGCACCAGGCCGGCCGCCTTCACCGCCGCGACCAGCGTGGTGTGGTCCTTCGAATTGACCGCGTTCTGGACGATGTTCTTGGACGGGAACATCGCGGCGCCGCCGACCATGACGGTCTTCTCCTCGGCGCGGACAGGCGCGACGACGGTCGCGGTGATGGCCAGGGCGCTGAAGGCGGCGGCGGCGAGATAGGCAATGCGCTTCGACATGGAAAGTCTCCCGATTGAATTGGTACCGGCGATGACCGGTGTTGGGTTGGGGCAACAACGGCGACTGCGACCTGTTGGCGTGAAGCAGCAGCGCCGTCGTTGGACCGAACTACGGGAGGGTTCGGGTTGCGGTTTCGGAGAAAAATTCTTTGTGATGCGTGAAACTATGGAGCGGCGTGTCCGTGTGATGCGCGAGCACGCCAAGGACGGTGCCGTAGGGTGGGCAAAGCGCAGCGTGCCCACCAACCGCAAATGGAGAGAGATGGTGGGCATGGCGCTTTGCGCCTTTGCCCACCCTACGACAGTGCGCCCGTTGCAGTAGTTGTGCCCGCACTAATCCCTGTTGTTCGGCGTCTGAATGAATCCGCGATTATGCGTCGGGCTGATCAGCAGCTCGTTGATGCAGACGCGCGGCGGCATACTCGCGATGAACGCGATGGTGCGGCCGAGATCTTCGGATTGCAGCATCTTGGCCTGCTCGTCCTCGCTCGGCACCACCGGGCGCAGCTTGAGGATCGGCGTCGCTACCTCGCCCGGCATCAGACAGCAGGCGCGCAGGCCGTTGACGCATTCGTCCATGTTGAAGGAATGGGTCAGCGCCAGCACCGCATGCTTGGTCGTGGTGTAGGCCGGCCCCGGCATCTTCGAGACGTGGCGGCCGGCCCAGGACGAGACGTTGATGATCGCGCCGTCCTGCTGCTTGCGCATCGTCGGCAGCACCGCGCGCATGCAATAGAGCACGCCGTTGAGATTGACCTGGACCAGTCTGTCCCAGCCCTCCAGTTCCATGTCCTTCCAGCTGCGCTTGGGAACATTGATGCCGGCATTGTTGACCAGGAGGTCGATGCGGCCGTGCCTGGCGACGATCTGATCGGCGGCTTTCTGGGCTTCCGCAGCGTTGGCCACGTCCAGCGCGATGGCCTCGGCCGCCCCGCCCGTCTTGGCGATTTTGGCAACCACGGTATCCAGGGCGTCCTTCCGCCGGCCGGACACCACCACCGTCCAGCCGTCGGCCGCCAGCGCCTCGGCGCCGGCCTCGCCGATCCCGCTGCCTCCACCCGTGACCCAGGCCACGCGTTTCCCACCTTTTGTCATGCAAACTGTCTCCGTTGCTTCATTGGGGCGGTTTTTGCTAATCCAGCCGTCGGTTTGACCGGCCTTCGCCGGCGAGGAATGTTGCATGAACCCAGCTGCCAACGCCAATTTGTTCTCCCGCCTGTTCGACGGCCTGGACGATCCGAAGCGCCTCGCGATCGAGACGCATGACGGCGGCCATATCAGCTATGGCGAGTTGATCGCGCGGGCCGGGCAGATGGCAAATGTGCTGGTCGCGCGCGGCGTGAAGCCGGGCGACCGCGTTGCGGTGCAGGTCGAGAAATCCGTCGCCAATATCGTGCTGTATCTCGGCACTGTCAGGGCCGGCGCGGTCTACCTTCCGCTCAACACCGCCTATACGCTGAACGAGCTCGATTACTTCATCGGCGACGCCGAGCCGTCGCTGGTGGTCTGCGATCCCTCCAAGGCGGAGGGCCTCGCCCCGATCGCCGCCAAGGTAAAGGCCAAGATCGAGACGCTCGGAGCTGACGGCAAGGGCTCGCTGACGGAAGCCGCCGACAATGCCAGCAGCGAATTCACGACCGTCGCGCGGGCGAACGACGATCTCGCCGCCATCCTCTACACCTCGGGCACCACGGGGCGCTCCAAGGGCGCGATGCTGACGCATGATAATCTGGCGTCGAACTCGCTCTCGCTCGTCGGCTACTGGCGCTTCACCGACAAGGACGTGCTGATCCACGCGCTGCCGATCTATCACACGCACGGCCTGTTCGTGGCGACCAACGTGACACTGTTCGCGCGGGCGTCGATGATCTTCCTGCCGAAGCTCGATCCGGATTTGATGATCAAGCTGATGGCGCGCGCCACGGTGCTGATGGGCGTGCCGACCTTCTATACGCGCCTGCTGCAAAATTCCGCGCTGTCGCGCGACACCACAAAGCATATGCGACTGTTCATCTCGGGCTCGGCGCCGCTGCTGGCCGAGACCCATCGCGAATGGTCGGCGCGGACGGGGCACGCCGTGCTCGAACGCTACGGCATGACCGAGACCAACATGAATACGTCGAACCCCTATGACGGCGAGCGCGTGCCCGGCGCAGTCGGCTTTCCCTTGCCGGGCGTCTCCGTGCGCGTGACCGAGCCCGAGACGGGCAAAGAGCTGCCGCACGAGGAGATCGGCATGATCGAGGTCAAGGGCCCGAACGTCTTCAAGGGCTATTGGCGCATGCCGGAGAAGACCAAGTCCGAATTCCGCGACGACGGCTTCTTCATCACGGGCGATCTCGGCAAGATCGACGCCAAGGGCTACGTCCACATCCTCGGCCGCGGCAAGGATCTCGTGATCTCCGGCGGCTTCAACGTCTATCCGAAAGAGATCGAGAGCGAGATTGACGCCATGCCGGGCGTGATCGAATCCGCTGTGATCGGCGTGCCGCACGCCGATTTCGGCGAGGGCGTCACGGCGGTTCTGGTCTGCAACAAGGGCGCGGACGTGAGCGAGGCCTCGGTACTGAAGGCGCTCGACGGGCGGCTTGCGAAGTTCAAGATGCCCAAACGCGTCTTCGTCGTCGACGAGCTGCCGCGAAACACCATGGGCAAGGTGCAGAAGAACATCCTGCGGGATACGTACAAGGATATCTACGCGAAGAAGTGAAGGGACTCGTCGCAGGTTGCGACGAGGAGCATCCACAAAACGCGCTGTCATGCCCGGCTTGACCAGGGCATCCAGTACGCCGCAGCCTTTCGAGGCAAGCACCGCCGTCTCTGGAATACTGGATCGCCCGATCAAGTCGGGCGATGACAGCGGAGTGTGTGGTAAGCGTTATGGCGCACGCCACTCACAGCCCGCCGACCAGACTCATCACGAACCGGCTGCCGACGATCAACAGATAACATCCGAACGCGACTTCCAGCGTGCGCTTCGACATCGCATGCGCGGCTCTCACGCCTAGCGGCGCGGTGACGAGGCTCATCGGCATCACCAGCATGGCGCCGATCAGCGAGACGTAGCCGAGTGCGAACGGGATCTGCAGGGCTGCGACGGCCGGATAGTTCGCCGCCGCAGGCCAGCCCGCATAGATGTAGCCGAGCGCGCCGGGGATCGAGATCAGCACCGCGAGTGCGGATGACGTCGCCACCGCCTGATGGATCGGACGGCTGTAGAAGGTCATCAGCAGGTTCGAGAACAGGCCGCCGCCGATGCCCATCAGCGTCGAAAGAATACCGACGCAAAAGCCGTAGACGCGCATCAAGGGACCCTTCGGCAGATCGTCGCCCAACTTCCAGCCTTCGCGCGCGAAGATGAGGCGTGCCGCCGCCGACCAGGCGACACAGACGAACACGATCTTGAACAGCCGCTCCGGCGCATAGCGCGCGACCACGCTGCCGGCGACCACGCCCATCACGATCGGCAGCCACCACACCCGCAAGATGGCCATATCGACGGCGCCGCGCTTGTAATGCGCCTGGAACGAACGGATCGAGGTCGGGATGATTACCGCGAGCGAGGTGCCGATGCAGAGCGGCATGCGCACCTGCAGCGGCACGCCGGCGATGCGAAAGCATTCGTAGAACACCGGCACGAGAATCGCGCCCCCGCCGATGCCGAACACGCCGGCCAAAAATCCCGAAAGCGCGCCGGTTGCGATCAGCAGCAGCGCGAGCTCGACGATGTCCCTGATATCAAGTCCTGCAATCACCCCAGACCTGCCCCGGCGACTGGTCGCAACCTCTCCCGACGTCAGCCGGAGACGGCTGCGGTCCCAGCTTTAGGCGATCCGGGTTGCGTGGTCGACGCACCGGACGTGCCGGCTGGGGTGGAATGCGGGCTGCGCATATCCGCGGTCCCAGCGAAACCGGCCCAGCGTACGGCGGGCCGAGTCGCCCTGGCCCTGGCGGGGCGGCTACGGCCGACACGGACCGATTGCTGCGAGCGGCGAGCGGCGGGGCAGTGGGTTAGAGGCGTTCCAATAGTGATTTCAATGCGCCCTGCTCGCGCCACCAAGTAATGAATTTATATTCTTAATTTCGCTGGCAGACAGATGCTCTGGTATACCAAGCCCCTGATTGGCCTTGTTTCATCAACGCTCTAGAGCTGAACCATGGTTCGATTTATGGCAATTTGGAGATTGCGCAGGCCAAATCGACTCCGTAAATAGAGCCGACCTTTCCGATCCCCGCGCGCCCCCTGCTGGGCCGCCATAAAACATCAAAGCCCATGACCGCACGGATCGAACGACCCCTCTCGCCGCACATGCAAGTCTACCGCTGGACGCTGACGATGGCTCTGTCCATCATCCATCGCGCCACCGGTATTGCCCTCTATTTCGGAACCCTGCTGCTGGTCTGGTGGCTGGTTGCCGCGGCTTCCGGCCCGGCCGCTTACGCGCACGTCCAGGCCTTCGCCGGCAGCATCATCGGGCGGCTGATCGTGTTCGGCTACACCTGGGCGCTGATGCACCATATGCTCAGCGGCATCCGGCATTTCGTGTGGGACCTCGGCTACGGCTTCAAGGCCAATGAGCGGGAAGCGCTGACCTGGGGTGCCCTGATCGGCGGCATCGCGCTGACGGTGCTGATCTGGATCATCGCCTATGCGAACGGAGGTGGACGATGAGCGCATCCGATACGCCGAAGCGCAGCCTGCGCACCCCGCTCGGCCGCGTCCGCAATCTCGGCGCCGCGCATTCCGGCACGTCCGATTTCTGGCGTCAGCGCATCACCGGCGTCGCCATGACGCTGCTGATGATCCCGGCGCTGGTGATCATCGTGATGCTGCTCGGCCGCAATCAGGTCTACGCTGCGCAGACCCTGAGCTCCATTCCCGTCGCGGTGATCCTGCTCCTCTTCATTTTCGCCAGCGCCTGGCACATGAAGATCGGCATGCAGGTGGTGATCGAGGACTACGTCCATAACGAGAAGCTGAAGCTCGTCTCGATCATGCTCAACAATTTCTTCTCGGTCGCCGTGGCGCTCGCCTCGACCTACGCGATCCTGAAACTGTCCTCCGGAGTGTAACCCATGGCCACCACAACGAATGGCACGGGCAACGGCGCTCCCGCCACCAACGGCAAAGCCTATCCGATCGAAGACCACACCTATGACGTCGTCGTGGTCGGCGCCGGCGGCGCGGGCCTGCGCGCCGTGGTCGGCTGCAGCGAAGCCGGCCTGCGCACGGCCTGCATCACCAAGGTATTTCCGACCCGCTCGCACACGGTGGCGGCGCAGGGCGGCATCTCCGCCTCGCTCGGCAACATGCACAAGGACGACTGGCGCTGGCACATGTACGACACCGTGAAGGGGTCGGACTGGCTCGGCGACCAGGACGCGATCGAATACATGGTGCGCAACGCGCCCGACGCGGTCTACGAACTCGAGCATTGGGGCGTTCCGTTCTCTCGCACCGAGGACGGCAAGATCTATCAGCGTCCGTTCGGCGGCATGACCATGGACTACGGCAAGGGCCAGGCGCAGCGCACCTGCGCCGCCGCCGACCGCACCGGTCACGCCATGCTGCACACGATGTACGGCCAGTCGCTGCGCCACGCCGCCGAGTTCTTCATCGAGTTCTTCGCCATCGACCTGATCATGGACGACCAGGGCACCTGCCGCGGCGTCATCGCGCTCAAGCTCGACGACGGCACGCTGCACCGCTTCCGCGCCCAGACCGTGATCCTCGCGACCGGCGGCTACGGCCGCGCCTATGCCTCCTGCACCTCGGCGCACACCTGCACTGGCGACGGCGGCGGCATGGTGCTGCGCGCTGGCCTGCCGATGCAGGACATGGAGTTCGTGCAGTTCCACCCGACCGGCATCTACGGCTCGGGCTGTCTCGTCACCGAAGGCGCCCGCGGCGAAGGCGGCTATCTCGTCAACTCGGAAGGCGAGCGCTTCATGGAGCGCTATGCGCCCTCGGCCAAGGACCTCGCCTCGCGCGACGTCGTCTCGCGCGCGATGACCATCGAGATCCGCGAAGGTCGCGGCGTCGGCAAGAAGAAGGACCACATCTTCCTGCATCTGGACCATCTCGATCCCGCGGTGCTGGCCGAGCGGCTGCCGGGCATCTCGGAATCCGCAAAGATCTTCGCCAATGTCGACGTGACGCGCGAGCCGATCCCAATCGTGCCGACGGTGCACTACAACATGGGCGGCATCCCCACCAACTATCACGGCGAAGTCCTGACCAAGAAGGACGGCGACGACAACGCCATCATCCCCGGTCTGATGGCGATCGGCGAAGCCGCCTGCGTCTCCGTGCACGGCGCCAACCGCCTCGGCTCGAACTCGCTGATCGACCTCGTCGTGTTCGGCCGCGCCGCAGCACTCCGCCTTGCCGAGAAGCTGACGCCCAATGCCAAGCAGCCGGAGCTGCCGGCGAACTCGTCCGAGCTCGCGCTCGGCCGGCTCGACCATTACCGCTACGCCTCCGGCGGCACGCCGACCGCAAAGCTGCGCGAAGGCATGCAGCACGTGATGCAGAGCAATTGCGCGGTGTTCCGCACCGGCGAAGTCCTCAGCGAGGGCCAGAACCTGATCGAGAAGGTCCACAGCGGCATCACCGACATCGCCGTGTCCGACCGCTCGCTGGTGTGGAATTCGGACCTCGTCGAGACGCTCGAGTTCGACAATTTGATCTCGCAGGCGGTGGTGACGATGAACTCGGCCGCCAACCGCACCGAGAGCCGCGGCGCGCATGCGCGCGAGGATTTCTCCGAACGCGACGACAAGAACTGGATGAAGCACACGCTGGCCTGGCTGGACGATGCCGGCAAGGTCAAGATCGAGTACCGCCCGGTTCACGACTACACCATGACCAACGACGTGCAGTACATCCCGCCGAAAGCGCGTGTGTATTGAGCGAACAGCGAAGGCCTTATCGAGATGGTTGAATTCGCACTTCCGAAGAACTCCAAGATCACTGGCGGCAAGACCTGGCCGAAGCCCGCGGGCGCGACCGAGACCCGCGAGTTTCGCGTCTATCGCTGGAATCCGGACGACGGCAAGAATCCGAGCGTCGACACCTATTACGTCGACACCAATGATTGCGGCCCGATGGTGCTGGACGGCCTGATCTGGATCAAGAACCACATCGACCCGTCGCTGACCTTCCGCCGCTCCTGCCGCGAAGGCGTCTGCGGCTCCTGCGCCATGAACATCGACGGCCAGAATACGCTCGCCTGCACCCGCTCGATGCACGACGTGAAGGACGGCGCGGTGAAGATCAATCCGCTGCCGCACCAGCCGGTGGTGAAGGACCTCGTCCCCGACCTCACCAATTTCTACGCCCAGTACGCATCGGTCGAGCCGTGGCTGAAGACCACCTCGCCGACGCCGCAGAAGGAATGGCGCCAGACCCACGAGGACCGCGAGAAGCTCGACGGCCTCTACGAGTGCATCCTGTGCGCCTGCTGCTCGACCTCGTGCCCGAGCTATTGGTGGAACAGCGAACGTTATCTCGGCCCCGCCGCGCTGCTCCAGGCCAACCGCTGGGTGTCCGATTCGCGCGACGAGGCGACCGGCGAGCGGCTCGACGATCTCGAGGATCCATTCCGCCTCTACCGCTGCCACACCATCATGAATTGCGCCAAGGCCTGCCCGAAGGGACTGAACCCGGCGGAAGCCATCGCCGAGCTCAAGCTCAAGATGGTCGAGCGCCAGATCTAAAGGCGCGGTTCATGCTTCCTGTCCCGGCCAGTCCGGCCGGGATATTCCGAGATCGCAGTCAATTCGAGTAGAATTTTCTCCGACCCGCGGTGCGCGTAAGTTCCCGGCGCACAACCAGCGGTTCCGGCACAAGTTGCTTCCTTCCCCGCGCGAGATTCAGTTAAGCTCCCGTCAGGGACGGAGCGACTGTGCAGAGGGCGCAACGCAATTCGCTGAAGCTGTTGCAGTGGATGATGGCGGCATCCCTGGCGCTGCCGGTTGCGCTGTTCATCATCACATCCGCGATCTCCTACACCTCGACCAGGGACATCGCCGACCGGGAGATCGAGCGCACGCTCGACGTCGTGCATGAGCACGCGCTCAAGGTGTTCGAGACCATCGATCGCAGCCTGGCCGAGCTCAACGAGGTCGTGCGCGGCCTTCCCGACGAGGTCATCCGCGCGCGCGAGCCGGCGCTGCACCGCCGCCTGAGGCGGCTGACCGATTCGCTGCCGCAGCTCAAATCGGCATGGATCTTCGACGCGGACGGAAGAGCGCTGGTCAACAGCCTCGCCTCGCCGCCGCCGGAGCTCCGCTTTGTAGACCGCGACTATTTTTACGCTCATGTCGACCAGACCATCGGCAGCTTCATCGGCACGGCCCTGACACCCCGTCCGCCCTATCAGGGCGCGCGCTTCTTCGGGATGAGCCGCCGCCGCGACTCCGACGACGGCAGCTTCATCGGGGTGATCCAGGCCTCCGTCCTGCCCGAATATTTCGAGAGTTTCTATGCGCGGATCGGCTCCGATGCCGGCAGCTTCTTCGCGATGGGACGCGCCGACGGTGTGCTGCTCGCGCAGTTCCCGCGGCTCGAGCGCGACCTTCGGCTCGATCCGACTGGACCGGTCGGCCGGGAAATCGCGGCGCGGCCCGCGCACGGCCTCATCACCGTCGCCTGGCCGTCGGATGGGATTGAGCGCCGCATTGGCTATCGGCGCGTCGCCGAATATCCGATCTATGTCAGCGCCGGGCTCGAGACCTCGGCGATCCGCGCGCGCTGGCTCGCCACCATGGGCCAGCATCTGGTGTTCGGCATTCCCGCCACCGCACTTCTTTTTCTGCTGTTGGCGCTGGCATTGCGGCGCACGCAGCACCTTCAGGCCGAAGCCGCCAAGCGGCGTGAGGCCGAGGAGGCACTCAAGCACAGCCAGCGCCTGGAGGCGCTCGGACAGCTCACCGGCGGCGTCGCGCATGATTTCAACAATCTGCTGACGGTGATCCGCGCCTCGGTCGACCTGTTGAACCGGCCGCAACTGACGGAGGAGCGGCGGCAGCGCTACATCACGGCCATTGCGGACGCGGTGGCCCGCGCGGCCAAGCTGACCTCGCAGCTGCTCGCCTTTGCGCGGCGTCAAACCCTGAAGCCGGAAGTGTTCGACGTCGGCGAGCGGATGCAGGCGCTGCACGACATGCTGGCGCCGCTGCTGGGGCCGGCCATCGAGATCACCATGCGCCTGCCCACCGAGCCCTGCCTCGTCCACGCCGATGCCGGCCAGTTCGAGACGGCGCTGATCAACATGGCGACCAACGCGCGCGATGCCATGCAGGGCAAGGGCAGGATCGTTTTCACGGTCGAGACCGCGACGACCGTTCCGGACACGCTGGCCCATGCCCCAGGCAGCCAGAACTTGGTAAGCCAGAATTTGGGAAGCCAGAGCTTGGCAAACCAGAACCTGGCAAACCGCGGCTTCATCAGCGTGACCGTCAGCGACACCGGCATCGGCATTCCTGCCGCACGACTGGAGCGCATCTTCGAACCGTTCTTCACCACCAAGCAGGTCGGCCATGGCACCGGCCTCGGCCTGTCCCAGGTGTTCGGCTTCGCCCGGCAATCCGGCGGCGAGGTGACGGTTGCGAGCGAGGTCGGTCGCGGCAGCACCTTCTCGCTCTACCTGCCGCGCGTGCCGCCGGATCTGCTGCCGCAGCGGCAGGCGCCGAACACGGCGCCGGCGGTGGCCGGCAGCGGCATGTCGGTGCTGCTGGTCGAGGACAATATCGAGCTGGCCAATTTTGCCGCCGACGGCCTCACCGAGCTCGGCTACAGCATCACGCTGGTCGACAACGCGACCGATGCGCTCGCCGAGCTCGTCATGGACGCGGATCGCTTCGACGTCGTGTTCACGGACGTGGTGATGCCTGGGATGACCGGGCTCGATCTGGCGCAGGCGATCCGCGACCGCGGCATCGACGTGCCGGTCGTGCTGACCACGGGCTACAGCCAGGCCCTGTCGCAAGAGGGCGTGACCGGTTTCGAACTCGTGCAGAAGCCTTATTCGATCGAGGAATTGTCGCGCGTTCTCCACCGGGCGGCCCGCATCCGGCGCGTCCGGGACGGCGCGGCCGAGTGAGGCGCCATCCGGAACCTGAGGGAACCGATTGATTTCCTTCGCGTTGTCCGCTCATGCAAAAGCCGGCCGCGAAGCGCGAACAGGGCCCCAAACCGCCCATCGTCGGGATCAAGGGGGAGAATGGCGACGAGGTCGCCGCGCCACCGCCGGAATTGCTCGAGCCTGACCCGGAGCTAACGCCCGAGGAAGCCGAGCAGGCCCGCAAGGATTATCTGCTGACGCGGTTCTGGATCAGTGCGCGCGGCTTCTGGGGCCGCAACGGCGATCGCCTCGCCTGGCCGTTCTCGCTCGGCCTCGGCGCGCTGATCGTCCTGACCGTCGGCTTCCAGTACGGCATCAATGTCTGGAACCGGGCGATCTTCGACGCGATCGAGAAACGCGATGCGACCGCCGTCTTCCATCTCACCGCTTTGTTCTTCCCGCTTGCGATCGGCAGCATCGTGCTCGGCGTCATCCAGGTGTTCGCGCGCATGGGCATCCAGCGGCGCTGGCGGGCCTGGTTGACTGCGAGCGTGCTGACGCGGTGGCTCAAGAACGGGCGCTATTACCAGCTCAACCTCGTCCGCGGCGACCACGAAAATCCGGAATACCGGATTGCGGAGGATCTGCGCATCGCGACCGATTCGCCGGTCGATTTCCTCGCGGGCGTCACCTCGGCGCTGCTGTCGGCCGCGACCTTCATCGTCGTGCTCTGGACCATCGGCGGCGCGCTCACCGTCACGTTCGGCGGGTCGAGCATCACCATTCCCGGCTTCCTCGTGATCGCCGCGATGCTCTATGCCGCGATCGCGTCCGGCTCGATCCTGGTGATCGGCCGTCAGTTCGTCCAGGTCTCCGAGAACAAGAACCAGGCCGAGGCCGATTTCCGCTATACGCTGACGCGCGTGCGCGAGCACGGCGAGAGCATCGCGCTGCTCGGCGGCGAGGAGGAAGAGCGCGACGGCATCGACCGCAATTTCACGAGCGTGCTCAGGCAATGGGCGCGGCTCGCCGGCCAACACATGCGCACCACGCTGGTGTCGCAGGGATCGAGCCTGGTTGCGCCGGTCGTGCCGCTTTTGCTTTGCGCGCCAAAATTCCTCGACGGCAGCATGACGCTGGGACAAGTGATGCAGGCGGCCTCCGCCTTCACCATCGTGCAGAGCGCGTTCGGCTGGCTGGTCGACAATTATCCGCGGCTCGCCGACTGGAATGCCTGTGCGCGCCGCATCGCCTCGTTGATGATGTCGCTCGACGGCCTCGAACGCGCCGAGCAAGGCGATGGCCTCGGCCGCATCAAGCGCGGCGAGACCCGCAACGACGCCATGCTGGAGCTGAACGACCTCTCGGTCACGCTCGACGACGGCACGGCCGTGGTCGGCGAAACCGAGGTGGTGATCGAGCCCGGCGAACGGCTGCTGGTCGCCGGCGAATCCGGCACCGGCAAGAGCACGCTGGTGCGCGCCATCGCAGGCCTGTGGCCCTGGGGCGGCGGCAGCGTGAATTTCCATCCCGACCGGCGCCTGTTCATGCTGCCGCAGCGGCCCTACGTGCCTTCCGGATCCTTGCGCCGCGCGGTCGCCTATCCGGGCGCCGCCGACCACTGGACCGTGGAGGAGATCGGCGAAGCCTTGCACAAGGTCGGGCTCGATCATCTCAAGGAGAAGATCGAGGAAGAGGGCCCGTGGGACCAGACGCTGTCAGGCGGCGAGAAACAGCGTCTCGCCTTCGCGCGGCTGCTGCTGCACAACCCCGATATCGTCGTGCTGGATGAGGCGACCTCGGCGCTCGACGAGAAGAGCCAGGACAAGATGATGAAGACGGTCACCGACGCGCTACCGAAGGCGACCATCGTCAGCGTCGCGCATCGCGCCGAGCTGGAAGCCTTCCACAGCCGCAAGATCGTGCTGGAGCGCCGCAAGGGCGGCGCCAAGCTCGTCAGCGACATCGAGCTGATCCCGCGCAAGGGCAAGCGCAGGCTGCTCGGCCGCTTCCTGCGGCAGCGCAAGGCACCGAAGAAGGCGGCGTGAGGAAAGCGGTGTAACGCACTCTCTCCGTCGTCCCGGACGAGCGCAGCTCTAGGTAACGCGAAGCGTTGCCTAGAGCTGCGTGCAGATCCGGGACCCATACCCACAGGGAGGAGTTTGGCGACGACTCGGAGTGGGCATCTCGCATTAGACTCCTCCCTGGGGTTATGGGTCCCCGCGTTCGCGGGGACGACCCCGAGATTGTGGCTCGCATCGAGCGTTGGAGTCCCGCGCAAAACCGGCTATGCATGCGCCGCTTGCAACGAGGATCGCCTGCTTGACGACCGACAACGCCCCTTCGTCCGCGCCGTTCGGCGCGTTTGCGCCCAATGCGGCGCAAGCTGCGATCATTCGCCTCGCACAGCAGTCGGGGCTGAAGCGCGGCGCATTCCGACCCTGGATGTCGCGGCTGGTCAACCTGCTGCGCGGCGGCCCGGTCGACGTGCAATATCAGGGCGCATCGTTCCGCTTCTATCACCAGGGCAGCGCGACCGAGCGCGGCGCGCTGTTCAATCCCGATTACAATCTCGACGAGCTCGACTTCCTGCGCCAGCACACCCCGGCGGGCGGCACCTTCGTCGACGTCGGCGCCAATGTCGGCACGTTTGCGCTGGTGATGGCGCAGCAGGTCGGCAGCTCAGGCAAGGTGGTCGCGATCGAGCCACATCCGCTGACGTTTGGACGGCTTTCCTTCAACCACACCGCGTCGAAGACGGCGCAAGTGCGCCTGGTGCAGGCTGCGGCCGGCGACAGCGACGGCGAGCTGATGATCGAGAGCGGCGGCGGCAATCTTGGCGCCACGCACGTCGTCACCGGCACGGCGACCGCCGAGGCCATCAAGGTGCCGTCACTACGGCTGACACGCATTCTCGACGAGGCCGGCGTCCGCCAAGTTGATTCGCTGAAGATCGACGTCGAGGGTTTTGAGGACCGCGTGCTGATCGGCTTCTTCCGCGATGCGCCGCCTGCGCTATGGCCGCGCGCGGTCGTCATCGAGCATCTGTCCCAAAACGAATGGCAGCAGGATTGTATTGCCGACATGGTCGCGCGTGGATTTGCGATCATGCGCAAGACGCGAAGCAATACGTTCCTCTCACGCTGACAAGGACGAAGGAGGTTACGATGATCGACCATCTGGGTTTCTCCGTCTCCGACTATGAGCGCGCCAAGGCGTTCTACGCCAAGGCGCTGGCTCCGCTCGGCTACGGCCTGATCATGGAGGTCACGGCGGAGCAGACCGGCCACGCTGCCGCCGCAGGCTTCGGCGCCAACGGCAAGCCCGATTTCTGGATCGGCGGCGAAGGCGCCATGAACAAGCCGGTGCATGTCGCAATCGCGGCCAGGGACCGCGCGACCGTCGACGCCTTCTACAAGGCGGCCATCGCGGCCGGCGGCCGCGACAACGGCCCGCCCGGCATCCGCCCGCATTACCATGCGAACTACTACGGCGCCTTCGTGCTCGACCCTGACGGCCACAACATCGAGGCCGTCTGCCACGCGCCGGAATAAGGCAGATCCAGCGCGACGCGATCTGGGAACATCGGCGCGGCATCATCGTTGTCCTTCTCCGGACAACTGATCCCGATGATGCCGATGCCGATCGAACCGCCCGAGATTCCACCGGCAACTCCGGGGACTCCAGCCGAACCGCCGCCCGGCATTCCGCCGGGCAATCCGCAGCCTGAAATCACGCCGCCGGTGCGCGAACCCGGCTCGCCACCGCGGCCCGACGAATTGCCGGGCCGCATGCCTGAAGAGATTCCATCGCGCGGGCCGAACGGGCCGCTGACGCCGAATCCTGCGACGGATGCAATTCCGCCGCGGGATCGCGCATGAAGCAGCCGATCACATGTGGGGCAATTGCAACCAGCGTCTGAATGCGCAATGAACGTTGCCGGAGTGACGTGATTTCCGTGCAGAAATAAATCGGGCCGCGACCGCATCGCCCGCCACAATCCGGCCTAACGCGTAGCTGTTCATTCCAACACTTCGTCAAAGAACCTTCCGGGGAAGTTCACCACCATGACCAATCTTCGTTTCGTGCTGCTCGCGACGACGGCTCTGACCGCGATGCAATTCGCAAGCTCCGCATCGCAAGCGCAAAGTGCGCCGCCGCTCGTGGTCGCACAGGCGCAGCCTCAAGATGCAGGCCCTGACGGAAAACCGAAGCAGCCGCCGAAGGGACCCGCGGCTGCGCCGCCTGCTGGGCCCGCGCGCCCGGCCGCTCCGCCGCCCGCCGCTGCACCGCCCCACCCGCCGGCTGCGCCGCCGCCGGCCGCCGCACCGCCGCGTCCCGCCGCGCCGCCACCGCCTCCGCCGCCACCTGCGGCCCGTCCGGCTCCCCCGCCGCCACCACCGCCGCCTGCCGCACCGAAGCAGCCCTCGCCGCCCCCGGCCGCGGCGCCGCAGCAGCACGCCCCGACACCTCCACCTCCGCCGCCTGCGGCACGCCCGGCTCCCACGCCGCCGGCACCGCCGCCTGCTGCAGGTCCGCAGCACGCACCGACGCCGCCGCCTCCCGCAGCACGTCCGGCCCCGACGCCGCCAGCGCCGCCGCCCGCTGCAACGCCTCCGGGCCGCCCCGCTCCGGGCCCCGCGGCGACGCCTTCTCCCGCACCCGCAGCGCCGACGGCGCGACCGGGAGCGCCTGCTCCGACCGCCACACCTGCCCCGACTGCGACACCCGCGCCGACTGCAACGCCGGCTCCGGGCAGCACGCCTGGCGCACCGCCGGCGGGCCGACCCGGCGCACCGCCGCCCGGCGCACGTCCCGGCACGCCTCCGGCTGCAGGATCGCCGGCTCCCGGTGCCGCGCCCGCTCCGACGGCCACGCCGGCTCCCGGCAGCACGCCGACGCCACCGCCCGGACGTCCGGGTGCGGCAACGCCGGGCCCCGGCGCGGCTCCGGCCCCGACTGCGACGCCAACCCCCGGTCAGCAGGGTGCAACGCCGCCCGCAGCCGGAACCCCGCCTGCAGGCCCGCAGGCTGGTGCCCCGCCCCGGCCGCCGGCGCCTCCCGCCGGCGCTGCCGCGCCGACCGTCGTCCCTGGCACACCGGCCGCCGCGCCGCCGCCCGACAGGGCACAATACAGGCCGCCGACGGTCGCGCCCGCCTTCCGGGCCGCGCCGACGGTCGCCGCACCCTTGCCGCCTCCGCCGCGCCCGCAGCAGCGCGACCTGACCCCGCTCGCGATCGGTGCAGGCGTGGTGGCCGGCGCCGTGATCGGCGCCACCATTGCCGACATGCACAGCCAGCGACGCGAGGTCGTCGAAGGCGGCCGCACCGTCTACACCGAGCCGGACCGCATCATCATCCGCGATCCGGGCGGGCAGGCTTACGTCCGCGGCAACGACCTCTATCGCTTCCGCTATGGCGCCCGTGACATCCGCACCGACACCGTCGGCGGTGAAACCCGCACCGTCGTGGTCCGTCCCGACGGCAGCGAGATCATCACCGTGGTCGGTGCGGACGGTTCGCTGCGGCGGCGAATCCGCAGGGACCCCCGCGGGGGCGAGCTCGTCATCATCGACAACACCTACCGCGATCCGCGGGCAGTCGGCGGCTTCTATGTCGACGTGCCGCCGCCGGTCGTGAACATTCCCTACGACCGCTACATCGTCGACGCCCAGGAGGCATCGCCGGACGTGATCTACCAGACCATGGTGGCACCGCCGGTACAGCGGATCGATCGGCGTTACTCGCTCGACGAGATCCGCTACAGCCCCAATGTTCGCATGCAGATGCCGAGCATCGACGTCAACACGATCAACTTCGAGACGGGATCGTGGACCATCCCGCCGGACCAGGCGGCCCGGCTGCAGGTGATCGCCGACGGCCTCAACCAGGCGATTCAGCAGAACCCGCGCGCGGTGTTCCTGATCGAGGGACACACCGACGCGGTCGGCAACGAGGTCGACAATCTGTCATTGTCGGACCGTCGTGCGCAGTCCGCGGCCGAATTGCTGACGCAGCAGTTCAACGTGCCCGCGGAGAACCTGACGTCGCAGGGCTATGGCGAGCAGTATCTGAAGGAGCAGTCGCAAGGGCCGAGCCTGATCAACCGGCGCGTGACCATCCGCAACATCACGCCGCTGCTCAATGGCGGCCAGGCCAACGCGGCGCCTCCGCCGCGGCAGTAAGTCCCTCGCAACGAGAAAATGGCCGGGAGCAATCCCGGCCATTTTTGTTTGGCGCGCGTCTCGCCCTTAATGCGCGGCGGCAAGCCCAAGCGCATCCGCGATGACGCGAAACACTTCCGTATTGTCCATCGAACCCTGCACGCGCTCGCTGCCTGGACCCGTCGCCGTGAGGATGACGTCCTCACCCGAATGCACACTGGCGCCGATCATCGCCGGCAGATTGCCCGGCCGCAGCACGACGCCTGGAACATCCTTGTATCTGTCGTTGGCCTTGAACGTCCCGTCCTCCGCACCCTTCACGGTCGGCTCGTTGGGATTGTCGAGCTTCGGGCGGAACGTCTCGTAATGGTCCGGCAGGCTGGCCGAGAAGATGGCAAGCCGCCGGCTCACGTCGATGCGGGCCGGATAGCCCTCCGCATCCGGCGCCGGATAATTCGGAAACCCGGCCTGATCGTAGACGCCGATGCGCTCGCGCAGCGGCACGTTGGGCGCGGTGCCCATGTCGTCATTCACCGTGCCGACGAGGCTGTTGGGATGATTGTGGTCCGCCAACACCAGGATGAGGGTGTCCTCGCCCCGCGCGCGCGCCCATTCACGGGTCTGGCGCACCGCGTTGTCGAGCATGATCGTGTCGAAGACGGCACGCTCCATGTCGAGCAAATGCGCGTATTTGTCGATCATTCCGGACTCGACCATCAGGAAGAAGCCAGCCTCGTTCTTCGCCAGGATGTTCAGCGCTGCCTGCACCTGCTCGGTCAAGTCAGGTTGCTCGGGAAATTTCTTCACGCCGCCGCCTCTGAGGAATTTGCGATCCAGCGCGCCGTCCATGTTGCCGGCGGCGAACAGGCCGAGCAGCTTGCTGGTCTCCGGCTTTGCGGCAGAAGCGCCGAGCTCGCCCGCGGTGGTCGCCACCTGGTAGCCTGCGTCACGAAACTTCGCGATGTAGTCGGTCTCGTCCTTGCGCTTGGAGCCGGCGGCGGATTTCGGCAGGAAATTCGCGCTACCGCCGCCCATCAGCACATCCGGCTTGGCCGCGAACAACTGCTCGACGATCTCGTCATAGGCCGCGCGCCGGCGCGTGTGCGCGACCATCGCCGCCGGCGTTGCGTCCTCGATCTCGGTGTTGGTGACGACGCCGATCGCCATGCCGAGCCGCCTCCGGGCAAGGCTCGTGATGGTTTCGACCCGGGGATCGTCGAACGGGCTTGCGGTGCGGTCCGCGTAGACGCCGAGGGCGTTGACGGCAGCCTTGTGCCCGGTCGCATAGGCGCTGGCCGAATTCGCGGAGTCCGTGATGATCGAGTCCGAGCCCGCGGTCGCCACCAGTGCCATGTGAGGCATGTCGTCGATAGCGAGCTTGCCGCGGCTCTTGCCCTCCGAGATGCCCTTGGACAGGATTCGGGCCGCGACCCGATGCGCCGGCGACATGCCGTCACCGATGAACAGGATGACGTTCTTCGCCTTGCGCGGACCCGTGTCGTAGACCGTCCATGTGACGCTGCGCTGGCGCGTGCCGTCACTCACATCCACGGCAATGCTGCCCGGCGTGGTCAGCGTGACGTCGCGCAGGATCAGCGCCGACTGTTCCTTGCCGTCCTCGCGGTCGATGAAGGTCGCCGAACGGCCGAACGCGGTCGCGTAATCCGCGCCGTTCACCGTCACCTTCAGCTTGGCGGGATCGACCGGCCCGGGGAATTCGACCTTGAAGTCGAATTGGGCTCCGGCCAGGATCTCGGCACGATCGATCGGATAGATCGTCTGTGCCGACAGTGACGTTGTCCAAAGCAAGACGATGAGAGAGGCGAGTGCCGATCCCTTGACCATGTTCGATGCTCCGCGATGCCCATTCCGGGGGAAACGGGGAGCCTAACGGCCGAGGATGACACCGTCATTATGTCGCGCATCGCCCGATCGGGCGGCAAAAGGCCTCAACCCTTGTCGCTCTCGAGCCGGAAGATCTGCGAGCCTTCGCTGCCCGACAAAAGGCCGGTGTCGCTGTAGAGCTTCAGCTTGGTCCGGGTGTCGGCGATGTCGAGGTTGCGCATGGTCAGCTGGCCGATGCGGTCGGCCGGCGAGAACGCGGCATCCTCGACCTTCTCCATGCTGAGCCTTTCCGGCGCATAGGTGAGGTTCGGGCTCTCGGTGTTGAGGATCGAATAATCGTTGCCGCGGCGCAGCTCCAGCGTCACCTCGCCGGTGACGGCGCGCGCGACCCAGCGCTGCGCGGTCTCGCGCAGCATCAGGGCCTGCGAGTCGAACCAGCGGCCCTGATAAAGCAGCCGGCCGAGGCGCATGCCGCTGATGCGGTACTGCTCGATGGTGTCCTCGTTGTGGATGCCGGTGACGAGGCGCTCATAGGCGATGTGCAAGAGCGCCATGCCCGGCGCTTCATAGATGCCGCGGCTCTTGGCCTCGATGATGCGGTTCTCGATCTGGTCGCTCATACCGAGGCCGTGACGGCCACCGATGACGTTGGCCTCCAGGAACAGCGCGACGGGATCGGCGAAGGTCTGGCCGTTCAGCGCTGTGGGCTGACCTTCTTCAAAGCGCACGACGACCTTCTCGGCCTTGACGGCACAATCGTCGCGCCAGAATGGCACGCCCATGATCGGGTTGACGATCTTGATGCCGCTGTCGAGACTCTCGAGATCCTTGGCCTCGTGCGTGGCGCCGAGCAGATTGCTGTCGGTCGAATACGCCTTCTCGGCGCTCATCTTGTAGGCAAAGCCCTGCGCGGTCATGAACGCCGACATCTCGGCGCGGCCGCCAAGCTCGTCGATGAACTGCTGGTCGAGCCAGGGCTTGTAGATCTTCAGGCCGGGATTGGTGAGCAGGCCGTAGCGGTAGAAGCGCTCGATGTCGTTGCCCTTGAAGGTCGAGCCGTCGCCCCAGATATTGACGCCGTCTTCCTTCATCGCCGCGACCAGCATCGTGCCGGTGACGGCGCGGCCGAGCGGGGTGGTATTGAAATAGGTGATACCGCCGGTCGAGATATGGAAGGCGCCCGACTGGATCGCGGCGATGCCCTCATGGACCAGCTGCGTGCGGCAATCGACGAGCCGGGCCTTCTCGGCACCGAACTCCATCGCCTTGCGCGGGATCTCGTTGTAGTCGGCCTCGTCGGGCTGGCCGAGATTGGCGGTGTAGGCGTAGCAGCGCGCGCCCTTCTGCTTCATCCAGAGCAGCGCCGCAGAGGTGTCGAGGCCGCCCGAAAAAGCGATGCCGACTTTCTCACCCTTGGGCAGGCTTTTCAGGATCGTGGTCATGGCGCTTCCAATCGGGTCTCAAAGGGCTGATGTCATGGACGGGTTGACCGCGCGAATATCAAATTTCGCGGGGCTCGGCACCCATTTAATGGCTTAAACCGAGGGTTCGGGACCGGTCTTGCCGCCGAACAGGCGCCGGCGGAGCCGGTAGGCGGGCATGTTCAGCCGGGTCAGGGCGGCATCGACCGCCTCGTCCGAGAACCGGGTCCGTGGCCAGCGGTAAATCAGCGCGTAGGCAAACCAGATCACGACGAAACTGACGAGACCGGCGATCGCCACATCGGTGAAGAAATGACCGCCAAAGGCCATGCGCAGCCCGCTGGTGACGGCGCCGAACACCACCGCGCCGGCATAGGCGAGCGGGCGCCATGCCGGCGGCGCCAGCGCGGCCGGCGCCAGCGTCCAGAACGCGGTCGCGCCCTCGCCCGAGAAGAACGAGCAGTTGCGCGCGCAGCCGCCGCGCGGATCCCACCACGCCACGAACTGCTGGTCGCCGGCAAACTGCGTCACCACCACCGGGCGCGGGCGGCCCCAATAGGTCTTGAAGGTGAGGTTGGTGAGGATGCCGGCCGACATGATGATCGTGACGAGCAGAAACACGATCGCGCGCCCCGACACCATCAAGGGACGGTCGGGCCGGATCATCTTGACCACGAGCGCCACAAGCGAGGGCAGCACGAAGGCCCAGGCGACCCACATCGCGGCGTCCCGCGCAAAGCCCGCCCAGTCGTTCAGCTTGAGCGGAAAGGTTTTGGTTTGGGGGTCGAAGAACAGCGACGCCAGCTTGAGATCGAGCTCGGGATAGAGGCCGAAAACAACGCCGATCACGAGCCACAGCGCCAGGGCGATGAAGAGTCCAGTCCGGTTCATGGCGGGCGGTTTAGCGGAGAGGGGCGGAGATGGAAACCCCAACCGGCGGTGCCGATCCTCCCCTGGAGGGGGAGGATCGATCGCGCGAAGCGCGAGCGAGGTGGGGTGAAGCCACACAAATGGTCTCTCGTCCGTCCGCAAACACCAGTCCTCGACACCGCCGATGCGGATAGTCTGTCACCCCACCCCGGATCGCATCTGCGATGCGATCCTACCCTCCCCCTCCAGGGGAGGGTGTCAGAGAGCATCATCTTGCATCCGGCCTTGAATTCGACGGCAGCGGCGGAGGCGGTCGGCGCGGGGGTGGCGGGATGCGCCAGGCGCCGGCATTGCGGCCGGCGATCAGCCAGTAGACCACGCCGGCGACGATGCCCGCGCCGGTCATGATCTCCAGATGGCGCCGCACGATGCCTTCGAACTGAAACGTGTCGGAGTGAAAGGGAACGAGGCCGAGATAGCAGGCAAGTCCGACGAGGCCGCCGCCGACGGCATAAGCGAGCGCGCTGCGGATGTAGAGGGCTTCGGTGATCGCAACGATCACTGCCGCCGGCACCAGCGCAAAGCCGGAGACGAAGATGAAGCCGAAGCCGAGCAAAATGTCGATCGCGCCCTGATCGACGGGGCCGGCGCCGAGATCGGCGAACTCCGGAAACAGCAGCGCGACGACCACGATCATGCCGCCGACGAAACAGGCGGCGAGGAAGCCGATGAAGATGACGATGAGGCGGCCGATCAGGGACATGCGGAGGAAGTCACCGTAGTCGTCATTGCGAGCGCAGCGACTTGTCCGCCGAAGCTTGGCGAAGGCGGAAGCAATCCAGAGATACGTCTGCAGACACAGTCTGGATTGCTTCGTCGCTACGCTCCTCGCAATGACGAGGATGCGAGAGCGCGGTCATGACAACCTAATCCGTCATTGCCATGGCGCGCAGTGCCTGCCGTTCGCGTGCGCTGAGCTTCTCGGTCTCCGACTTGAGCTGGCCGCAGGCGGCGAGGATGTCGCGGCCGCGCGGGGTGCGCACCGGCGAGGAATAGCCGGCGTTGAAGATATATTCGGAGAATTTTTCGATCTGGTCCCAGTCCGAACATTCATAGGCGGTTCCGGGCCAGGGATTGAACGGGATCAGGTTGATCTTGGCGTGAATGCCCTTGAGCATCTTCACCAGCAGTTTTGCATCGTCGAGCGAATCGTTGACGCCCTTGAGCATCACATATTCGAAGGTGATGCGGCGCGCGTTGGAGGCGCCGGGATAATCGCGGCAGGCCTGCAGCAGCTCCTTGATCGGATATTTGCGGTTGAGCGGCACCAGCTCGTTGCGCAGCTCGTCGCGCACCGCATGCAGCGAGATCGCGAGCATGACGCCGATCTCCTCGCCGGCGCGCACGATGTTCGGCACCACGCCCGAGGTCGACAGCGTGATGCGTCGGCGGGAGATGCCGATGCCTTCATTGTCGCCGACGATCAGCAGCGCATCGCGCACCGCGTCGAAATTATAGAGCGGCTCGCCCATCCCCATCATCACGATGTTGGTGACGCGGCGTGTGCCGTCCTCGCGATCGGCCCAATCGTTCAGGCGATCCCGCGCCACCATGATCTGTCCGACGATCTCGCCGGCGGTGAGATTGCGCACCAGGCGCTGCGTGCCGGTGTGGCAGAACGAGCAGTTCAGCGTGCAGCCGACCTGCGAGGAGACGCACAGCGTGCCGCGATCGGTCTCGGGAATGTAGACGCATTCGACTTCATGAGCGCGCTCGACATTGTCGCCGCTCGGCAGACGCAGCAGCCATTTGCGGGTGCCGTCGTTGGAGATCTGCTCGGCCACGACTTCGGGCCGGTCGACCGTAAAGTGCTGCGCGAGCTCGGCGCGAATGCCCTTCGAGATCGAGGTCATGTCGTCGAAGCTCTGGGCGCCGCGAAAATAGAGCCAGTGCCAGAGCTGCTGCACGCGCATCCTGCGCTGCGCCGGTGCGACGCCGATCTCGCCGAGGCGATCGGCAAGCTCCGTGCGCGACAGACCGATCAGCGAAGGCCTCGCCGGCGGCACATAGGTCTCGAGTGGCGTCTTCTCCACCAGGATTGCGTTATGCGGCTCGGTCGTCGGTTGCATTGAATGGACCTAAAGGTTTTGCGGCGTTTCGGAATGGTCCGAAGGGATCGCAAAGCGACCCTGAGGACCAGACCTCAGGTGAGCAACTGCGCACCGGGGAAGCTCGAGATTCCGGGTTCGATGCTGCGCATCGCCCCGGAATGACGGAAGAAATCTGGAACCGGCCTTATATAGCAACCGGAACAGCCGATTGCGACCGTGTCGCTTAGCCTTAAAGGACTAAGCCTTACCGCCGGCAGTCCTGCGCGATCTTGTCGAGCGCCTGGGCGAGGCCCTTCAGCGAGAACGTGTCGGTCGTCTCGGTGCCCTTGGCCGAGACCCCCTTGACGACCAGCTCGGCGGATTTGCGCATGGCTTCGACCATCCGCTCCTCCTCGGCCGCGTTCTTGATCCAGAGGCCGTCGCCCTGCGTGTACATGGCGAAGGCGGCGCCGCCGACCTCGACCGACGATTCCGAGCCTGGCTTCAGCGCGTAACCGATCATGACCGAAACTTCGTTGTTCACCTTCTCGGCCGGACGGGTCGAGACGAAGGCATAAGCGGGATCGCGCGGCCGATTCGGCGGATTGGTCTTCGACGACGAGGGTTTTGCCAGCGCGAAGCAGACCTTCTTGCCGTTGGGCGTCGCCGAATAAGCGCCCCAGGTGCCGAACTGGCCGATCAGGGTCGGCTCCGCGCCACCCGCAACCGCTGCGGGCGGGGCCGCAGGCTTGCTCTCGGGCTTTGCCGCGCTCTTTGCGGCCGTATTGGCCGCCGGAGCCGCCGACTTCGGTGCGGCCTTCGGCGCCGGTTGCGTCGTCTGCGCCCGCGCAAGATCGGCGATCCCGCACGTCATCATGCCGATCATCAAAGCTAAAGATAGCACCCGCCACATGGTGGAGTGGTTCCCTCAATATTGTGACTGGAAGATGGCCCGGCCGCGCTTTGTCCCCCGGCAGGGATAACCGGGAAAGTCCAATTTGGGAAGGCAGTTAGCGGTATCAGCGGCGCCTTAAGCTTTGGACCGCGCGGCGCGCTGGTCAGCCCATTGCGTCTCGGTCCAACGTAACAAATCCTCGGCGCCGGAACTGCGCAAATGCGCGCCACCGTCGATGACGACCATCTCGCCATTGATGTAGGCGGCGCGGTCCGAGACCAGGAAGCTGGCGAGATCGGCAAGCTCGCCGTGCTCTCCGGTCCGGCCAAGCGGATTGCGCGCGGTCCAGCCTTCGTCACGGCCTTCGGGGCGGAGCTGCCCCGACGCGCCCGCGGTCGGGAACGGACCAGGGGCGATGGCGACGGTGCGGATGCCTTTCGGGCCCCATTCCACGGCGAGACTTCTGGTCATCGCCAGCAGCGCCGATTTCGCCATCGCCGAGGGCACGGTGAAGGCGCGGCCGGTGATGGTCGAGGTCGAGAGGATCGAGAGCACGACGCCGCCATGCTGGTCCTCGATCCAGCGCCTGCCTACGGCCAGCGTGCAGTACATCGCGCCATGCAACGTCGGCGCCAGGATCGCATCGGCAGCGCGGAACGACAGATGCTCGCTCTGTGCGATGAACGTCGCAGCGGCGTTGTTGACGAGGATGTCGAGCGGCGCCTCGCGCCAGATCTGCTCCATCATGCTGTCGACGGCCGCGCCGTCGCGGATGTCGCAGGCGATCGTCGTGACCTTGCCACCTGTCTCCTCGCGCATCTCGCTCGCGGTTGCTTCCAGCCGGTCGAGCTTGCGGCCGCAGATCACGAGCTCGGCGCCGAGTGCTAGGAAACGGCGCCCCATCGCGGCGCCGAGGCCCGAGCCGCCGCCGGTGACGAGGATGCGCTTGTCCCTCAGCAGGCCTGTTTCAAACATCGTTTGAATCCTCCCTTTTCTTCTTGCTCCGTCATTGCGAGCGCAGCGAAGCAATCCAGAATCCGTCCGGCGGAAATAGTCTGGATTGCTTGCTGCGCTCGGATGACGAGGATAGGCCCTCGCGCCGCCCGAGACAAAGAATCCGGATTGTCCGGCCGCAGTAAATCCGGCAGAAACGGCCAAACTATTATTCCACCCAAAACGCCCAAGGTGCCGCCATGAAAGCCATCCTCTGCTCGCAATATTGCCAGCCTGACGATCTCGTACTGGCTGAGGTGCCGGATCCGGTGGCAGGTCCCGGTGAAGCGGTGATCGCGATCAAGGCGGCGGCGCTGAACTTCTTCGACATCCTGATGATTCAGGGCAAGTATCAGATCAAGCCGCCGTTCCCGTTCTCGCCAGCCGCCGAAGTCGCGGGCGTGATCGAAAGCATCGGCTCCGGCGTGACCGATCTGAAAGTCGGCGATCGCGTCGTCGCTTCCTGCGGCCACAACGGCGCGCGCGAGAAGATCGCGCTGCCGGCGGCGTCGATCGTGAAGATCCCCGACAATCTCGACTACGACCGCGCGGCCGGCATCATCATCATCTACGGCACGGCGCTGCATGCGTTGGAAGATCGCGCCAGCCCGAAGCCGGGCGAGACGCTCGCGGTGTTAGGTGCGGCCGGCGGCACCGGCCTTGCCGCCTGCGAGCTCGGCAAGCTGATGGGATTGAAGGTGATCGCCTGCGCTTCGTCGGACGAAAAGCTCGAATTCGCGAAGGCGCACGGCGCCGAGCTGACGCTGAACTACGCCAAGGAAGACCTCAAGGAAGGTTTGCGAAAACTCACGGGTGGCAAGGGCGTCGACATCATCTTCGATCCGGTTGGTGGTGCCTATGCCGAGCAGGCGCTGCGCTCAATCGCCTGGGAAGGCCGCTTCCTCGTGATCGGTTTCGCCGCGGGCGACATTCCGAAGATGCCGCTGAACCTCGCGCTGCTGAAAGGCTGCGACATCCGCGGCGTGTTCTGGGGCGCCTGGACGCGGCAGAACCCGGAGAAGAACCGCGCCAATCTCGAGAAGCTCGTGAAGTGGACGGCGGAAGGAAAAATCTCGTCGCATGTCGATCGCACCTTCCCGCTGGCGCAGACAGCAGATGCACTGAAGGTGCTCGCGGGACGTCAGGCCATGGGCAAGGTGATTTTGCATCCGTGAGGATGTAGGCGTCGCCATCGCCACACACAAAACTGTCACCGCTCGAATCGCTGGCGTCGCTGAAGCTGCGCCAGCTTTTTCGTGCGCCGTCGCTTGGTAATGAGCCCTCAACCATTCCCGCCAAAATTGCGGTGCATTCCCCTGCTTTGCCGCAATCAAACCCAAATCTCTCCCGATTCGCGCAAATCGTCGTCGTTTTTTGGGCTGATTCAGGCGGCGATTTACCGGTTCCAGTTTGCGGGGTACCTCTGGACAACAATAAAAAGACTGAAGCCGGGAATGCCCCTGCGTTGCGTTAGTAATGGGGAGCATCACCATGGAGACGACGGCGTACCGCCCGTCCAAGGAGTCGAGTGCGCTCGACTTCAATCGAGTCGCATCACATCCGCCGACCGCGTCCTTTGTCCGTGCGCGCGCCGCACGGGCCGATCTTTCGCAGGACGATCCGATTCCGCTGTTCCTGTCCGATCCGCTCGGCGCGCCGGACCCAAGCGAATATACGCCGGTGGAGTTGCGTTCCAGAATTGTGCCGCGTGTTCTCGCGGCTGTTCTGGCAGCGTCCACCCTGGCAGTTCTGGCCGTATTGTTTCAATCCGACTTTCGCGGCTTCTTCACCGCCAACGCCGGTAGCTGGGTGGGGCTCGCGCCGGACATGGCCATGGCGTCGGCCAACGCGCCGGCGATACCACAGACCCCGCTCAAGGATCCGGCCCGCGTGTCCAACACGACGCTGGCGAGCGCCGACGCACGGGACCTCCCTGCACCGACGGTGCCAAGCCGCGAAGCGATAGCGACCGCCTATCAGGTTGCGCTGCAAGCGCAAGGACCGGTGCAAGGACCGGTGCAAGCACCGGAGCCCGTCGCTGCACCGCCTGAGCCGGTCAGGACGCTCGACGCCGACACGCTGGCAGCGTTGATGACGCGCGCGAAGAGCCTGTTGAGGATCGGTGACATCGCCGCAGCGCGGCTGCTGCTCGAACGCGCGGCCAATGCGCAAGATGCAACGGCCGCGCTTCTGCTGGCGCAGACCTATGATCCCACGGTGCTCGGCACCAGCGATGCGCGAAGTGTCATTGCCGACGCATCCGCCGCACGTGACTGGTACCAGCGGGCTGCATCACTCGGATCGGCGGAGGCGCGCCAGCGTCTCGTCCGGATTCAGAACTAGAACTCTTCAGGGGACATCATGCGTAACGCTTTTGGAATGGCACTTGCCGCCATCATGACGATCTATGCCTCCACCGCCGGCGCCGAGCAGACCGAATACGATCCGGCCAAGGTCTCGGACGGCCTGAAGGCCATCTTCCAGTTCGGCTCGACCTCGACCAAGCAGGCGCTGAACGCCAACACCGTCACGCTGATCACCGGCACGATCGGCGGCACCTATGTGCAGTTCGGCGCCGACCTCGCCTCGGTGCTCGACGACGGCAACAAGATCCGCGTGCTGCCGATCGTCGGCCGTGGCTCGGTGCAGAGCGTCGCCGACATCCTGTTCCTGCAAGGGGTCGATCTCGGCATCGTGCGGGCCGACACGCTCGACTATCTCGAGCGCAAGGGTTTTGCCAAGGACATCAAGAAGCAATTCACCTATGTGACGAAGCTCTACAACGAAGAGATGCAGGTGATCGCGCCGAAATCTGTTGCGACGCTGAAGGATCTCGAAGGCAAGACGGTCAGCGTCGACCTGCCCAATGGCGGCACCTTCGTCACCGCGCTCACCGTATTCGAGCGGCTCGGCATCAAGGCGAAATTCGTCTATGTCGAGCAGCGCATCGCAATGGAAAAGCTGAAGGCCGGTGAGATCGACGCCGTCATCGTGGTCGGCGGCAAGCCGTACAAATCCGTCTCGACCTTCGGCAATGACGGCCGCTTCCATCTTGCCAAGGTCGACTATGCAAAGCCGCTCCAGAGCGACTACCTGCCGGCGACGCTGACGACCAAGGACTATCCGAATCTGATCAAGGAGGGCGAGAGCGTGGACACCATCGCGGTGCCCGCGGTGCTCGCGGCCTATAGTTGGGCGCCAAACACCGAACGCTATCGCAAGCTCGCGCTGTTCGTGGACGCGTTCTTCACGAAATTCCCGGCGCTCCAGAACCCGCCCTTCCATCCCAAGTGGAAGGAGGTCTCGCTCGCGGCGCCCCTGTCGGGTTGGAACAGATTGCCGGTGGCGCAGCAATGGCTCGACAAGCACGGCGTCGAGCCGGTGACACGGCAACGATTCGAGGCGTTCCTGAAGCAGAGCCCCACGGCCGCAAAGGTCTCCGACGCGGACAGGGAAACGCTGTTCAAGCAATTCCAGGCATGGGACGCGGAGAAGGCGCGGGTGGAGGCGGGCAAGAAATAGCGAGCGCGTTTCGTCGCCACACACTCCGTGTCATTGCCCGGCTTGACCAATGGCCAACCTGTCAGTGATGTGTCCGAACAGGTGTCAGCCATGTCCCCGGACTACACATCAAGCCGGGGCATGACAGCGGAATGTGTGGTTGAATCCGCGTTGACTACGCCGCTTCCACGTCCGCATCGCCCTCCTCACCCACCCCCCGCTTCAGCACAGCACGGGCGGCTTCGCGGTGCTCATTGGTGATGTGGCCGGAAACCATGCGGATGGCGGTGGCGAGCACGGCGGCATCGTCGGCGAAGCCGAGGACCGGCATCACGTCGGCGACGAAATCGAACGGCAGGATGAAATAGGCGATCGCACCCAACAGCGCGGCCTGGACGTGGCGCGGGGTCTGCAGGTCGAACGCGCAGTAATAAGCAGCAAGCAGGTCTTCCGCGAACGGCAGCTGCGCGGCGACACGCTTCAGCTTGCGCCAGAAGCGGCGGCGTACGCTCTCACGGTCTTCCGCGAGCCGATCGGCCGGCTCGAAACCGACGCTGTGTTCGGCAGCCATGTTCGACAAACTCCCCGTTCAGCCGGGCGACGGATCGCCGATCCCGGCTGATCACAAGATGGGGATGTGGCCGATCCCTGCAAGATGTCGGCCCGGTCTCAGCCTGCGATCGCGTTCATCGTCTTGGCCAGCGCGATGTCGAGCGCGGTGACGCCGCCGGCGTCGTGGGTCGACAGCACCACCTCCACCGTCTTGTAGACGTTGCGCCATTCGGGGTGGTGATCCATCTTCTCGGCAGCCAGCGCAGCGCGGGTCATGAAGCCGAACGCCTCGTTGAAATCCTTGAAGATAAAGGTTTTGCCGATGGCATCCCGGCCCTGAACCTCGCTCCAACCGGGTAGTCCACCCAGCGCCTGCCTGCGCGCCTCCGCCGAAAGCCGATCTGCCATGGTCATGTCTCCGTCCTTCAGGGGAACTTTACCCTAACACCCCGCTGACGCCCGGGTTCATACGGGGATTTCCGCCATCCGCTAACCATGACGGAGATGTAACCCCGCCGGACAAGAAATTTGCTACAATTACGGGCGTAAATCGCCGGCCAAGATGAAACTGAGCCTGAAGCGCCTGTTTGGGAGATCGATGACCGGGGGATTGGACCTGGCCGAAACGCCCTCTCCGCCTTCGCCGCGATCCGCGGCGCGGAAGACCGCGCTCGTGTCTCTTGCGCTCGTGCTTGCGATCATCGGCGCGCTCGTCGGCGGCTACTACTTCGCCATGCGGCCGGTGACGTTGAAGATCGCGGTCGGTCCCGCCAACAGCGACGACGTCAAGGTCGTGCAGGCGCTGACGCAGGCCTTCACGCAGAGCAAGGGCCAGGTGCGGCTGCGGCCGATCCAGACCGACGGCGCCACCGCCAGTGCCAATGCGCTTGCGGAAGGCAAGGTCGATCTCGCCATCGTGCGCGGCGACCTCGACGTCCCCAAGAACGCGCAGGCGGTCGCGACCCTGCGCAAGAACGTCGTGGTGCTGTGGTCCGTGCCTGGCAAAGGCAAGAAGCGGGGCGCGAAGATCACCAAGATCTCGCAACTCACCGGCCATCGCGTCGGCGTTGTCGGCCGCACCCAGGCCAACGTCAATCTGCTCAAGGTGATCCTCCTGCAATACAACGTCGATCCCGCCAAGGTCGAGATCGTGCAATTCCCGGCCAACGAGGTCGCCGAAGCGATCAAGGCCCAGAAGGCCGACGTCTATCTCGCCGCCGGCCCGGTCAACAGCAAGATCACGGCGGATGCGATCGCCGCCTCCACCAAGGATTTCGGCGCGCCCAGCTTCCTCGCGATCGAGTCCGCGGATGCGATCGCGCAGAACCACCCGGTCTACGAAGCGTCCGAGATTCCCGCCGGCACCTATGGCGGCTCGCCCGCCCGCCCGGATGACGAGGTCAAGACCATCAGCTTCTCGCACCACATCGTGGCGCGCAAAGGCGTGTCCGAAACCACCATCGCGGCGTTCACGCGCCAGCTCTTCGCCGTGCGCCAGCAGCTGGTGACGGAATTCCCGCTGGCGGCGAAGATCGAGACACCCGACACCGACAAGGACGCGGTGATCCCGGTGCATCCGGGCGCTGCCGCCTTCGTCGACGGCGAGGAAAAGACCTTCCTCGACAAATACAGCGATTACATCTGGTGGAGCCTGATGGCGTTGTCCGCCATGGGCTCGATCGGCGCCTGGTTCGCGGGCTATCTGAAGAAGGACGAGCGCGACAACAACAACCATCAGCGCGAACGGCTGCTCGACATGATCGCCGCCGCACGCAAATGCGAGACGACCGAAGAGCTCGACCAGATGCAGACCGAGGCCGACGAGATCCTGCGCGACACGCTGCGCTGCTTCGATCACGGCGCGATCGAGGAAGCCGCGCTCACCGCCTTCAACATCGCACTCGACCAGTTCCACGCCGCCGTCGCCGACCGCAAGGCGGTGCTGTTCAGCCTGCCGCAGAACCTGCAGCGGGCCGGCGCCCAGTTCAAGGCCGCCGGCAACGCGTGAACGCTTGCGCGCGTTATCGCTGCGTCACATTGTCTCAATATAGGTTCACAGTCATTCCGGGCCGCGCAACGCGCGAATCCGGAATCTCGAGATTCCGGGTTCTGATCCTTCGGACCGTCCGGGAATGACGGCGCGAGATGCGCGCAGCACAGCGAGCCAAGCATGAACATCAAATTCTCCCGCCGCCGCTTCCTCGCCACCGGCGCCGGTACGCTCGGCGCGGTCGCGATGCCCTATCTCTCGCGCGCGGCCGATCGGCCGATGGTCACTCATGGCGTCCAGTCGGGCGACGTCACGGTGGACGGCGGTGTGGTGTGGGCGCGCACCGACCGGCCCGCGCAGATGCTGGTCGAGGTGGCGACGACGGAGTCATTCAGGGATGCCCGTGCGCTGCCGCCGATCGCAGCGCTCCCCGAGAGCGACTTCACCGCGAAGATGCTGATCGAGAATCTGCCGGCTAGCCAGGACATTTTTTACCGCGTCCGCTTCCGCGATCTCTCCCACAGCGCGATCGAGGGCGAGCCGGTGGTCGGCCGCTTCCGCACCGCGCCGGCCGACCGCCGCGACGTCAGCTTCGTCTGGGGCGGAGACGTCGCCGGCCAGGGCTGGGGCATCAATCCTGACGACGGCGGCATGTTCACCTTCTCGGCGATGCGCAAGCACCGTCCGGATTTCTTCCTGCATTCGGGCGACACCATCTATGCCGACGGCCCGATTGTATCCGAGGTGAAGCTCGCCGACGGCAAGCTCTGGAAGAACGTCACCATCCCCGAGAAGACCAAGGTCGCCGAGACGCTGGACGAGTACCGCGCCGCGCACAAATACAATCTCATCGACGACAACCTCCGCGCCTTCAATGCCGAGGTGCCGATCTTCGTGCAATGGGACGACCACGAGGTGACCAACAACTGGTCGCTGTCGAAGGAATTGCCGGCCGCCTACAAGGAGCGCGACATCGCCCTGCTCGCCGCCCGCGCGGGCCGCGCCTTCCACGAGATGTATCCGATGCGCGAGAGCATCGTCGAGCCGGGGCGGGTCTATCGCCAGATCTCCTACGGCCCGCATCTCGATGTGTTCGTGCTCGACGAGCGTAGCTATCGCGGCCCGAACGGCGCCAATCTCGAAACCGCTTACGGCCCCGCCAGCTACTTCCTCGGCCCGGACCAGATCGCCTGGCTCAAGCGCGGCCTGCTCAATTCACGCGCGACCTGGAAGGTGATCGCTTCCGACATGCCGCTCAGCCTCGTCGTCGCGGACACGCCGAAGGGCGGCTCGGAAGCAATCGCGCAGGGTGACGGCCCGGTCCGCGGCCGCGAGTTCGAGATCGCCGACATCCTGCGTTTCATCAAGATGGCGCCGATCAGCAACACGGTGTGGCTGACGGCGGACGTGCACTACGCCGCCGCGCATTATTACGATCCGAACAAGGCGCAATTCCAGGAGTTCGAGCCGTTCTGGGAATTCGTCTCGGGCCCGCTGCATGCCGGCACGTTCGGTCCGAACGCGCTCGACAACACCTTTGGACCCGAGGTGCGCTTCGTCAAGGCGCCGGGCAAGGACAGCCAGAACCTGCCGCCCTCCGCCGGCATGCAGTTCTTCGGTCACGTCAAGATCGACGGCGCCTCGGGCCAGATGACGGTGACCTTGCGCGACCGCGCCGACGTCGCGCTGTGGTCGACCACGCTCGATCCGAAGCAGGCCTGATCGCTAGTCGAGGGCGCGCACCTTGAGCGCCGCCTCCAGCGCGTCGCTCGAGCACGGCTTCTGCAACCGCGGCTGGCCCGAGAATTCAGGCGGAATGCGCGCCTCGGCGCCATAGCCGGTAACGAAGACGAACGGGATCTTCAGCGCAGCCAGCCGCTCCGCGACCGCAAAGCTCGTCTCGCGGATCAACTCGACATCGAGCAGCGCGAAATCGGGCGCGCGGTTGGCGATGGCGCCGAGCGCCTGCGTCACCGACCCGACGGTCCGCACGCCCGGCACTCCAAACCCGAGCAGACGGTCCTCGAAATCGATGGCGATGATCGGATCGTCTTCGACGATCAGAACGTCGGCCGGCCAGCTTGAGCCATTGGAAAGTGCGGGTGTCATGATCGCATCTTGTGTGTGGGGGTTCGGATCAGGACTGCCGCGCCACGATGCCTGCGCATAGCGCATCGGAGGGTTCCCGGAACGAAACCCACCACATTGCCGTTCTCTAGTCTGTCCACTTGTGCACACAGGGAATGCAAGGAACTCGTTAAGGTGGGGAGGAAGATCGGAGTTCACGATGGATGCGCGTATCAGCAAGATGATCGAGGTCGAGAGCCGTCCGGCCAACAATTTGTTGCGGCGCTTGAGCCAGGCAGACTACGCATTGCTCGCACCGCATGTGACCGTCGAAAATTCCGCAGCCAGCCAGCTGCTCTACAGCCCCGGTGACGACGTCCAGGTCGTCCACTTCCCCTGCGGACCGGCGCTCGCGACCTTTCTGGTCCCCAACGAGGATGGCCGAGACGTCGAGACCATCCTGGTCGGCCGCGAAGGCGCGGTGGGCGGCATCGTCAGCGAGGGATTCCTGCCGGCCTATACCCGGATCTGCGTGAAATTCGGCGGCCCGTTTGCGCGCGTTCATGTCGCCAAGCTGGAAGCGGCCAAGCTGCGCTCGGCGTCGCTGCGCAACATCTTTGCCCGCTATGCCGATTGCATGCTGGCGCAGATCTTCCAGTCGACCGCGTGCAATGCGATCCATTCGATCGAGCAGCGGACCGCCAAATGGATCCTGGCGGCGATGGAGCGCACCGGCGACGAGGACAGCGTTCCGCTGACCCACGAACAGCTTGCGACGCTGCTGGGCGTTGGCCGCTCCTATGCCAGCCGCGTGCTTCAGTCGTTCAAGGCGGAACGGATTCTCGACACCAGGCGCGGATCGATCCTGGTTCGCAACCGCGACGGCCTGAGGCTTCGCGCCTGCCTGTGCAACGACGCGGTGAAGATGCATTTCGAGGAGGTGCTGCGCGGCGTCTATCCGACCGAGGAGCGGGAGGCCGGCTAGCGATCCGCCTCGCTTCCCGGCGTGGAGAACGAGCAGGCGCACTATCCCGCTCGGCCGGAACCTGGGCTAATATCCCCCGGCATGAGCGGGGCTTTCCTACACACCATCTTCGACGCCTTGGCATGGCTGGCGGCGGCGGCGATCGTCTATTGGCTGTCGCGACAGCGCCTGCAGTTTCCGGCGCAATCCTTCCAGCTGCCCTATGTCGCCGCGCTGGTGTTCGGCGCGGGCCTCGGCGCCTATCTGTTCGGCTCCGTCAATCTATGGCTGTCGGGGCAAAGCGGCATTGCGCGCTCGGTGGAGGGCGCGCTGGCCGGCGGCATCGTGGCGATCGAGCTCTACAAATGGTCGGCGGGCATCGCCTTGCGCACGGGCGCGCGGTTTGCGCTGCCGCTGGCGCTCGGCATCGCGATCGGCCGGCTCGGCTGCTACTTCGCGGGCCTCGACGATTTCACCTACGGCACGCCGACGGCGCTGCCATGGGCCCATGATTTCGGCGACGGCATTCTGCGCCATCCCGTGCAGCTCTATGAGAGCGCGGCCATGGCCGTATTCGCGCTGCTCTATGTGCTGGCGGTCGTGAACCGGAACGCCTTTGTGATCACCAATGGTTTCTACCTGGTTCTCGTCTATTATGGAGCGCAACGCTTCCTGTGGGAATTCCTCAAGCCCTACGGCACGCTGATCGGCCCCTTCACCCTGTTTCATCTGCTGTCGCTGTCCATTTTGCTCTACGCCGGCGTCATGCTGGCGACGGCGCCCAAAGCGAGACGCTTACAAAACGAGATACTTGCATGAACGCGCCGTTGCGTAAGTCGCGGCCCTATATTTTTTGGGGCCAGACCCAATCTCTTTGCGAGACCTGCCTGAAGCTGGTGCCGACCAAGATCCAGATCCTGGACAACGAGGTCTGGTACGAAAAGCGCTGCAGGGAGCACGGCGTCCAGTCGACGCTGGTGTCGACGGATGCCGCCTATTGGCGCCTGTGCAAGGATTTCATCAAGCCCGGCGACCGGCCGCTACAATTCCAGCAGCGCACGGAATTCGGCTGTCCCTATGATTGCGGTCTCTGTTCCGACCACGAGCAGCATTCCTGCCTGGCGCTGATCGAGATCACCGAGCACTGCAACCTAACCTGCCCGGTTTGCTTCGCCGAATCCTCGCCCGCACGCACGAAATTCACCCCGCTCGCGGCGATCGAGAAGATGCTGGACGCGCTGGTCGCAAGCGAGGGCGAGCCCGACCTCGTGCAGATTTCCGGCGGTGAGCCGACGCTGCATCCTGATTTCTTCGAGATCCTGGATGCCGTGCGCGCCCGCCCGATCCGCCACGTCATGATCAACACCAACGGGCTGCGCATCGCCCGCGAAAAGGATTTCGTGGCGCGGCTCGCCGAGAACAGGCGCGGGCTGGAGGTCTATCTCCAGTTCGATTCACTGCAGCGCGATGCGCTGATCGACCTGCGCGGCGCGGATTTGCGAAAAATCCGCCAGCAGGCGCTGGAAAATCTCGAGCATTTTGGCGTGTCGACCACACTGGTCGCGACCATCAAGCGCGGCGTCAACGATTCCGAAATCGGCGACATCGTTCGCCACGCGCTGACGTGGAGATGCGTGCGCGGCGTCACGCTGCAGCCGGTGCAGGACGCCGGCCGCAACGAGAATTTCGATGAGAAAACCGACCGCATCATGCTGTCGGAGATCCGCAAGCGCGTGATCGAGACCGGCGTGTTCGGCGACAAGGACATGATCCCGCTGCCCTGCAATCCCGAAAGCATCTCGATCGGCTATGGCCTGCGCAATGGCGAGAAGGTGCTGCCGCTGACCTCGCTGATTCCGCAGGAGCAGCTGGTTGCGGTGATGCCCAACACGATCAGCCCTGAGAAATATCCGGTGCTGCGGGAAAAATTCGTCGATCTGTTCTCGCTGTCGTCGGGCCCGCTCAACACGTCCGAGCGCGTCTGCGAGCTGTTGTGCTGCCTTCCGAGCTTTCAGGTGCCGGAAGGGCTCTCTTACGAGAACGTGTTCCGCGTCACCATCGTGCAGTTTCTCGATCGCTTCAATTTCTGCGTCGGCAACGTCAAGCGCAGCTGCATCCATTTCGTGACGGAGCAGGGCGCGATCATTCCGTTCGACACCTACAATCTGTTCTACCGTAACGGCAAGATCGACGGCATCCGCGCCGCGCTCGAAGGGCAGACTTATCGCGCGGCAAGGCAAAGCGAGGAGGCATCACAATGAGCGATACGCCACCGCCGGTTCTGCCGCCCGTCCCGACACCCGGCGAGGCACGCAGCGGCTGCCTGACCGCGCTGATGGCGATCGCCGGAATCTTCATGCTGCTGCCGGGGCTCTGCGCGCTCCTGTTCGGCGGAATGTCGGTGGTCGAGGGTGGCCAGATCCCCGCCGACATCGCGTCGCTGGTCTTTTTGGGACTGGTCATCGGCATCGGAGGCGTCGTCTTGATCTGGGCGGCCATCATGGGTCGAAAGGCCCCGCCGACCCGGAACGGAAGCTAACCCCCGGAGATTCCCGGGCAAAATTCAGTCAACCAAGGCCCAAAGAACGCATTGTTTTTTGGCGGTTTTTGCATATATTGCGCCGCAACGCGTAGGCTGCCCGGTCGATATGGCCGGGCTTCCTTTTTGGGCGGAAAGCGCCCCGTTTCCAGTCTTCCAGCGTTGTTTCGAGAAGAGGTCCCGGTCCGACCGGCGAGATCGCGCTTAACCCATTGTTCGAACCAAAGAAGCTCACTCATGAACCTCCGTAACGTCGCCATCATCGCTCACGTCGACCACGGCAAGACGACCCTCGTCGACAAACTCCTCCAGCAGTCCGGCACGTTCCGCGAGAACCAGAAGGTGACCGATCGCGCCATGGACTCCAACGATCTGGAGCGCGAGCGCGGCATCACCATCCTGGCCAAGGCGGCCTCGGTGCAGTGGAAGGACACCCGCATCAACATCGTCGACACCCCCGGCCACGCCGATTTCGGCGGCGAGGTCGAGCGCATCCTGAACATGGTGGACGGCGCCCTGGTGCTGGTGGACGCTGCCGAAGGCCCGCTGCCGCAGACCAAGTTCGTGGTCTCCAAGGCGCTCAAGGTCGGCCTGAAGCCCATCGTCGTCATCAACAAGGTCGACCGCCCCGACGCGCGCCCGACCGAAGTCATCAACGAGGTGTTCGACCTGTTCGCGGCGCTCGATGCCAGCGAGGAGCAGCTCGACTTCCCGATCCTGTACGGGTCGGCCAAGCAGGGCTGGATGGCTGACAGCCCGGAGGGCCCGAAGGACAAGGGCATGGAGCCGCTGTTCGACCTGATCCTGCGCCACGTCGCGCCGCCGAAGGTCGAGGAAGGTCCGTTCAGGATGATCGGCACCATCCTGGAAGCCAACCCCTATCTCGGCCGCATCATCACCGGCCGCATCTCCTCCGGAGTGCTCAAGCCGAACCAGCAGGTCAAGGTGCTCAACGCCGAGGGCAAGCTGGTCGAATCCGGGCGCATCACCAAGATCCTGGCGTTCCGCGGTCTCGAGCGCACCCCGCTCGATGAAGCCGAAGCCGGCGACATCGTCGCCATTGCCGGCCTGACCAAGGGCACCGTCGCCGACACCTTCTGCGATCCGACCGTCGAAGTGCCGCTGCCGGCGCAGCCGATCGATCCGCCGACCGTGTCGATGTCGTTCATCGTCAACAACTCCCCGCTCGCCGGCACCGAAGGCGACAAGGTGACGAGCCGCATGATCCGCGACCGTCTGTTGCGCGAAGCCGAAGGCAACGTCGCGCTGCGCGTCGTCGAAGCCTCCGACAAGGACGCAATGGAAGTCTCGGGCCGCGGCGAATTGCAGCTCGCGATCCTGATCGAGACCATGCGCCGCGAGGGTTTTGAGCTCTCGGTGTCGCGCCCGCGCGTCGTGTTTCAGAAGGACGAAGCCACCGGCGCCACCATGGAGCCGATCGAGGAAGTCGTGATCGACGTCGACGAGGAGCACTCCGGCGTCGTCGTGCAGAAGATGAGCGAGCGCAAGTCCGAGCTGATCGAGATGAAGCCCTCGGGCGGCAACCGTCAGCGCCTGGTGTTCTACGCGCCGACCCGTGGCCTGATCGGCTACCAGGGCGAGCTGCTCACCGACACCCGCGGCACCGCGATCATGAACCGCCTGTTCCACGGCTACGCGCCGTACAAGGGCGAGATCCAGGGCCGCCGCAACGGCGTGCTGATCTCCAACGACCAGGGCGATGCGGTGGCCTACGCCATGTTCAAGCTGGAAGACCGCGGCCCGATGATGATCGAGCCGGGCTGGAAGGTCTACAAGGGCATGATCGTCGGCGAGCACACCCGCGACAACGATCTCGAGATCAACGTGCTCAAGGGCAAGCAGCTCACCAACATCCGCACGACCTCGAAGGACGAAGCCGTGCGCCTGACCCCGCCGATCCGCATGACGCTGGAAAAGGCGCTCGCCTATATCGAGGACGACGAGCTCGTCGAGGTCACGCCGAAGTCGATCCGCCTGCGCAAGAAGCACCTCGACCCCAACGAGCGCAAGCGCGCGGAGAAGGCCAAGGAAGCGGTGGCGTAAGGCCACCGTTCTCCGTAGTGCCGTAGGGTGGGCAAAGCGCAAGCGTGCCCACCAATGGACGATGGTGGGCACGGCGCAAGAGCGCCTTTGCCCACCCTACAAAAGCGTTTATCCGTCCGGCTTCAGCACACCCAGCGAACGTGCTAGAGCCCGCCCATGACCTCCCTCCCCTCCTCCGTGGACGTCGCGATCGTCGGCGCCGGTGCCGCCGGCCTCGGCGCGGCACACGCGCTGGCGGGCTCCGGTCTCTCCGCGATCGTACTGGAGGCACGGAACAGGCTCGGCGGCCGCGCCTGGACCGTACAGGCCTCACCTGACGTGACCTTCGACGTCGGCTGCGGCTGGCTGCACTCGGCGGACAAGAACTCCTTCGTTTCGATCGCGCAGCGGCTCGGTTTCGAGCTCAACAAGGACCTGCCGCCCTGGCGCGAGCGCGCCTATGGCAACGCGTTTCCGCAAGGCGAGCGCGACGATTTCATGCGCGCGATGGACGCGTTCTATGAGCGTCTCTGGGAAGCCGCGCAGACGGGCAAGGACGAGCCCGCGAGCCGGAGCCTCGAAATGGGCAATCGCTGGAATCCCATGATCGACGCGATCTCGACCTATATCAACGGCTGCGAACTCGAGGACATGTCGACGCTGGACTGGGACGCCTATGAGGATTCTGGTCTCAACTGGCGCGTCCGCCGCGGCTATGGCGCGCTTGTTGTGGCCTATGGCGCGCCCTGTCCGGTGGCGTTGAACTGCAACGTCGCGCTGATCGATCATTCCGGCCCGCGGGTCCGCCTCGAGACGTCGCAGGGCACGCTGACCGCGGACAAGGTGATCGTCACCGTGCCGACCAATCTGATCGCCGATGAGACGACCCGCTTTTCGCCGCCGTTACGGTCCAAGGTCGACGCGGCAGCGGGCCTGCCGCTCGGCGTCGACGACAAGGTGACGCTCGCGCTCGAGGACGCCGAAGCCTTTCCCAAGGAAGCAAACCTGCGCGGCGCCACCATGCGCACCGCGATGGGCACCTACCATATCCGCCCGTTCGGCCAGCCCTGCATCGAAGGCTTCTTCGGCGGCAGCTTCGCCCGCGCGCTGGAAGATTCCGGCGACGGCGCCATCGCCGCGCATAGCATCGACGAGATCGCCGGCTTTCTCGGCAACGACATCCGCCGCAAGCTGAAGCCGCTCGCCGAGTCGCGCTGGGCGCATGATCCGTTTGCCCGCGGCTCATACTCGCACGCGCTGCCTGGCCATGCCGGCGACCGCGCCGTGCTGGCCGCGCCGGTCGATGGCCGGCTGTTCTTTGCCGGCGAGGCGACGTCGCCAACCTTCTTCACGACCGCGCATGGGGCGCGGGACAGCGGGGAACGGGCGGCGAAGGAAGTGCTGGCGGCAATCGGGAAGCGCTAACCTCCCCACCCAATGTCGTCCCGGCGAACGCCAGGACCCATACCGCGTGATCTTTCAGTCACGCGTGGTGCGCGTACCGCGGATTGACCCTAACTTCCAGTCTTCGCCAAACTCCGTCCTGTGGTGGGTCCCGGCGCTCGCCGGGACGACACCAATCTTGTGGTGCCGCTGTCGCGTCACTCGATCACCCTCGCCCGCAAATCCGCATCGGGCACGAAACACGCGTCATACTTGCCGAAGATGCGGTAGCGGTTGCGCGCGATGAGGCTGTACACCGGGTCCCGCAGCGGCTTCGGTACGGTGAACAGCACGCGCACCCAACCCCAGCCCGGGAGTCGCGACAGCACCGTCAACGCTGCATCCGACTTCATGTACACCTCACCACCATGAACCACGGCATTGGTGTCGGGATCATCGGGGTCGATGCCGAACGTCTGCGCGAGCCGGGCGCCATACTCCGACTGGATCGGCGTGAAGCGAAACCGCTTCGCCGTGTCGCGCTGCGCGACGAAGCGGACCCAGCGCGAGCAGAAGACGCAGACCCCATCGAACAGGATCACGTCGTCATCGGGCCATTTGGGCATCAGCGATTATCCAGCATCAAGAGCGCCACCAACATCAGCACGATCGCCGGCCCCGTCTTCACCAGCGCGCCGAGCGGTTCGATCCAGAGATCGGGCGTCAGGACCGCCGCGCCGAACATATAGCCGAGCGAGGCGGTGATGCCAGCAACGAGCCCGGTCGCCGCGGTGCGGCGAAAGGCAATCATCGCGCCAATGCTCATGTCCATCAGGCTGGTGCCGATGGTGATGGGATCGACCAGCGCGGGCGGGAAGTCGTGCGCCGTCAGGATGTCGGCGGCGGCACGGTAGGACACGAACAGCGCGATGAAGCCGGAGACGAGCCAGAACACGACGAGGCTGGCGAAGATCAGCGCCTTGACCAGGAATAGCCGCGCGAACCATTTGTCCTGGACGGTCGCGGGATGACGACCAATCATATCCACCAGCGTCTTCGGTGCGATGCCCGTGGCGGCGATCCATGCCGAGGGATCACCTCGCACGCCGCGGCGCAGCTCGGCGATGGCCGTGGAGCGCATCGGCGGCATCCAGCCGAGATAATTGGCGAGATCGCCGATCTTGGCGCCAAGATCGAGCACGAAGGACGGCATCGCGACAGGCGGCCAGGTGGCCGTGCCGAACGCAAGGCGGAACTGTTTGATGACGCCGGCCATGGTGACCGGCTCAGCCTGCATCAGATCCCAGCTCACGGCTTTGACAGCGGCATCGTCAATGTCGCGCGCGGTGAGCCAGGCGATGGTGGCCGAGATATCCTCGACTGAAACGGGCTGGAACGGCGTCGCCATCTCCTTGTCGGGCAGGTCGAGCGGGAAGGCAGCGAGCGCGCGGAGCATGGCGCTGCCGCCATAGGCGGATGGTGCGACCACGAAGCCGGGCCGCAGGACGGCGTGCGCAATGCCAGAGGCCGCGATCAGGCGCTCGGCCTCGCGCTTGGTCGTTGCGAAGGCGGTGCGATCGGCTTCGGCCGCTCCGGGGATCGAAATATGCACCAGCCGGATCGCGCGGCCGCTGTCGGTGATCGCCGCAAGCAGGCGCGCGACGAAATCGCGGTGTACGGCACCTGTGTCGCTGCCGGGGCCGTCCTGGAGCACGCCGAGACAGTTCACGACGACATCCACCGCATGCTCGCGCAACAGCCGCGTCAGCACGGTCACGTCGAGCGAGAGGATCGGCAGCTCGATGTCGAGCGCGCTCGTCTTCTGCGCCGGCGACAGGCTGCGCGCCACGCCGACCATGCGAAAGCCACGCGCGCGAAGATCGTCCGTAACGAAGCGGCCGATCAGACCGGAGGCGCCGAGCACCAGGATGGTTCGCTGGTTCATCCCGGCTCTCAAAACGGCTTTGCAACCATCAGCCAGAGGATCAGCATCGTCGCGCCGAAGCCGGGGAAGCCGAACGCGAACCAGCGGCGAAACAGGACGAAGTATCGTTGTGGCAATGCACGGTGCTGCTCCGCGGCCTTTCGCGCGAGATCGCGCATCTCGATCTGCATGAACACGACAGGAATCCAGAACAGGCCGGCGACAACATACAACACGAGCGAGGCGAGCAGCCAGCGCTCGGTGATCGGCATCGCCGAGAGCAACATCAGCAAGCCGCCCGTGACCGGCTGGAGGAGCACGGCCGACAGCGTGAAGATTGCGTCCGCAATGACGACGACCGAAGCGGTGCGCGCGATGAACTCCGCATCGTCGGTGCGATGCGCCATCAGCATGAAGAAGGCGATGCCAGTTCCGGTGCCGAGGATGACGATGGCGCCGAGCACATGGAGAAACTTGACCAGGAAATACAGCGTCATGGCTTCTTGGTCGCGGTTGGCCTGCCCTGGTTCAGCGCACCCACGAGCTCCCGGCTCGTGGCTTTGACGCCGGCCTCACTTTCGATCATCCAGTGCCCCTCGCTGCCGACGGCCGGCAAGGTGCGGAAGTCGACCTTGCCGCCGCTGCCGCGAAACGCGTCAGCCAGGCCCTTTGAAAACGCCGGCGCAAAATAGCTATCATTGGTTGCAACGAGCCATGTGACAGGAATGCGCGCGCCCTTGCCGAACTCTGCAGCGGCGGCAAGAAGCGTGTGTGGCGCGCAGATCCGGTTCGGCTCATCATTGGCATGGCCGCCGCGCCCCGGTGCAAACACTGTGATCGCGGCGATCGCCTTCGGATCGGCATTGGCGAGCGCCAGCGCACCCCAGCCGCCGGCGGAATGGCCGATCACGATGGCAGCGTCCTTGCGGATAAAATCCTGCTTTCGCAAGAACTCCATCGCGAGCCGGATTTCCTCGGCCGTTGCACGGCCCGAACGCGCATAGTCCGCCTCGTCGCAGCCGCCCTGGTCCTCGACATAGCGGCCGCCGGTCGCACCATGGCCGAGCCGCTCCGGCACCAGCACGGCAAAACCGCGCGCGACGAGATAGGCGGCGAGCGGACGATATTCCGGCCGCGGCATTTGCGCTCGACGCAATACGTTCTGCGTCGAGGCGTGTGCGACGACCGCAAGCCGGAACGGACCTGCGCCGGCGGGGCGAAACAGCAGGGCACGCGCAGCGATGTCGGTATCCGGCGACGGCACCCGCCACGCTTGTCGGCGAAACGGTTCACCCTCCTCTCCCGATGGGCCAAACGTGACCTGAGCGCACAGAGGCGGCGCAGTCAGCAAGGCCAGCAGAGTCAGGAGCGCGAAGATGTTGAGAAGCCGCATGAATGGCCGAGGACGAGCACGAACAGCGACAGTCACACTAGTAGGAACGAATCACTATGGGCGGACTTTCTGCGTGGCCCTCGCCCTTCATTCGTTGCCGCAGAGGGAGTTTTGCACCGACACACGGCACGCCGGTGCCATTCGAGTCGGCGCCCTGTCTTTTTTCGGTACAACATGGTTCAGATACTGATGCACAAAGTCCACACGTTAACCGATAATTAACGATAGGTCTTGCCGCCGGCGCGGCGACTTGGTTTGATTGCGCCCATGAGCACAACCCTGATCGAGGTCCGGCCGGCCAAAGCTGCAGATGCGACTGCGGTGGCGTCGACTCATGACGAAGCCTGGCGCTCCGCCTATCAGGGCATCATTCCCGGCGCCGAGCTGGAAAAGCTCATCAACCGCCGCGGCCCGCAATGGTGGGACAGCGCGATCCGCAAGGGCAGCCGCGTCAGCGTGCTGGTGTTCGGCGACAAGATCGCGGGCTACGCCAATTACGGCCGTAATCGCGCCCGCAGCCTGCATTTCGACGGCGAGATCTACGAGCTGTACCTGCGCCCCGAATTCCAGGGCCTCGGCTTCGGCCGCCGCCTGTTCGCCTCCGCCCGCCGCGACCTGATGCAGAGCGGGCTGAAGAGCATGGTGGTGTGGGCGCTCTCGGACAACGACCCCGCGACCGAGTTCTACCGGGCGCTTGGGGGCCGTATGGTGGCCCGCTCCTCGGAGCGGTTCGGGCCGAAGTCGCTCGACAAGGTTGCCTTCGCTTGGACCAATTGAGCTGCTGAAAGCCTAGGCGGCAGCGTTTCCCTTCCGTCGATACCGTTGCCTTTGAGCCGGTGACTTCCGGATTCATTATTTCACAAAAACGCGATGGATCAGCGGGCCAAGCCCGCGTATGACAGCGCCAAATCGCTGCCGGGCGCGATTTATCCTCGGCAATAACGGAGCTTTGAATGCGTATCGATGCGATCTCGATCGGGAAGAACGTACCTCACGAAGTCAACGTCCTCATCGAAGTCCCCGTGGGCGGCGAACCGATCAAATACGAGATGGACAAGGAGGCCGGCACGCTGGTGGTCGACCGCTTCCTCTACACGCCGATGCGTTACCCCGGTAACTACGGTTTCATCCCGCACACCTTGTCGGATGACGGCGATCCCTGCGACGTCCTGATCATCAACACCCGCGCCATCATTCCCGGCGCCGTCATGAGCGTGCGCCCGGTCGGCGTGCTGTTCATGGAAGACGAAGCCGGCGGCGACGAGAAGATTCTGGCGGTGCCGTCGTCGAAGCTGACGCAGCGCTACGACAAGGTGAAGTCGTACTCCGACCTGCCCGACATCACGCTGCAGCAGATCCAGCACTTCTTCGAGCACTACAAGGATCTCGAGAAGGGCAAATGGGTGAAGATCCTGCGCTGGGGCGGCCCGGAGGACGCGCACAAGCTGATCCTCGAAGGCATGGATCGCGAGAAGAAGAAGAAGGGCTGAAGCATCCGTGTCCCGGACGCGGCGCGGCATGAAATGACGCGACGCTGAGCCGGGACCCATGTCGCCGCTGGGCCCCGGCTCAGCAGCGCACCGCTGAAGAAGCGCTGCGCTGCGTCCGGGGCACGAGAACCTGACCTATACCGCCGGCTTCGGTAGCTCCGCGATCGCACAGGCCGCGCGCAGCGTGTTGACCAGCAGGCACGCCACAGTCATCTGGCCGACGCCGCCCGGCACCGGCGTGATCGCGCCGGCCACCCCAAGCGCTTCCTGATAGGCGACGTCACCGACGAGGCGCGTCTTGCCGTCTTCTTTGGGTATCCGGTTGATGCCGACGTCGATCACGGTCGCCCCCGGCTTCAGCCAGTCGCCGCGCACCATCTCGGGTCTGCCGACCGCGGCATAGACGAGATCGGCCTGCTTCACGAGCCCGGGCAGGTCACGCGAGCGCGAATGCGCGATCGTCACCGTGGCGTTCTCGTTCAGCAGCAATTGCACCAGCGGCCGGCCGACCAGATTGGAACGGCCGATAACGATGGCGTTCTTGCCTTCGAGCGAGGCGTGCACGCTCTTGGTCAGGATGATGCAGCCGAGCGGCGTGCAGGGCGACAGCGCCTCGAAACCGCCGGCGAGCCGGCCGGCATTGTTCGGATGCAGCCCGTCGACGTCCTTGGCGGGGTCGATGGCATTGACGACGGCCTCGGTGTTCAGCCCCTTCGGCAGCGGCAGCTGCACCAGAATGCCGTGCACGGCCGGATCGCGGTTGAGCTTCGCGACCAGCGCCAGAAGCTCCGCCTGCGAGACGTCGGCCGGCAGCTTGTGCTCGAACGAGGCCATGCCGGCGGCCTGGGTCTGGGTGTGCTTGGAGCGGACATAAACCTCGCTGGCGGGGTCGCTGCCGACCAGCACGACCGCCAGCCCCGGCACCAGATTGTGCTCGCGCTTGACGCGGGCGACCTCGTCCGCGACGCGGGCCCGGAGTTCCGCGGCAATGATTTTTCCATCGATAATCTTGGCGGTCATGTCAGTTCCCTCAGTCTTTCGATTGGGCCGAGACGAGCTGGCGCAGGGCTTCGCCGAGCCGTGCCGGATCGCCGTCGACCGCGATCTGCTTCAGCCGCGAGGTGGCTCCGGACAGGAGCTTTACGCCGGCCTTGGGGACGCCCAGCGATTTCGCCAGCAGGACCAAAACGGCCTTGTTGGCCTCGCCGCCGTCGGCGATGGCTCGCACCCTCACCTTGAGCACGCTGCGGCCGTCGGCCAGTTGCTCGATCCCGTCGATGCCGTCGCGACCGCCGCGCGGCGTCACCCGCAGCGCGATGCTGATTCCTGCGGCCGAGTAACGCCAGGGCTCCTTGTTTGCAACCAAGGCGCTCCAGCCCGCTCAGATCACGTTGGGGTAGATGTAGTACAGGATCACCCGCTCGATGAACATGATGATCAGGATCAGGATGATCGGCGAGATGTCGAGACCGCCGAGACTGGGCAGGAAATTGCGAATCGGCGCCAGCACAGGCTCGGTGATCCGGTACAGGAACTCCGCCACCGCCGAGACGAACTGGTTGCGCGTGTTCACGACGTTGAAGGCGATCAGCCAGGACAGGATCGCGGAGGCGATCAGCAGCCAGACGTAGAGGTCGAGCACGATGATGACGATGTCGAGAACGGCACGCATGGCTTTTGAAGCCTCTGGCTTTTGAAAACGTTGGCTGCGGTCGGGATTGACGCCTTTTGCTAGATATCGGTTCCCCCCCGCCCAAACAAGGGAAGTCCGCGCCCCGAATGGCTAAAACCGGGTGACACCCGTCCTTGACTTGACCTTGGCGGGGACTTAAATGGCGCCCGGTTGTCGGCCGCGTTTACCAGAGCGGCCAGCAAAGGGGCCATAGCTCAGCTGGGAGAGCGCGTCGTTCGCAATGACGAGGTCGGCGGTTCGATCCCGCCTGGCTCCACCACGCTTCGCCCTTCGGGCTACGCGTGGCGCAGCCGCGCAGAGCTCGAAGGGCGAAGCGTGGTGTCCGGCGAAGCCCGCAGGGCGAAGACGGACCGGTTGAGGAATACTCCCCCTACCTCCCCGTAAACCGCGGCGGCCGCTTTTCCATGAAGCTCGCCACGCCTTCCCGGAAATCGCTGCCGGCGAGCGCCACCATCATCTCCCGATTGGCTTCAATGGTTGCCTCGGCGAGCGTCTGGAACGGCACCTCGTAGAGCTGGCGCTTGATCACGGCCATCGCGCTCGGCGAGACGAAATCGGCGAGATCGCGCGCATAGGCATAGGTCTCCTCGCGAAGCTTCTCAGGCGGGCAGAGCCGGTTCACCAGGCCGATCCGCAGCGCCTCGTCGCTCGGCACGCGCCTCGCCGAGAGCAGCAGATCCATCGCATTGGCATGACCGACGATGCGGGGCAGCATCCAGCTGATGCCGTGCTCGGCAATCAGGCCGCGCCGCGCGAAGGCCGTCGTGAACACCGTATTGTCGGCGGCAAAGCGCAGGTCGCAATAGAGCGCGTGCACGAGCCCGATGCCGGCGGTCGCACCGTTGAGCATGGCGATCACAGGCTTCTTGATCGACGGATAGAAACCGTAGCGCGTCTGCCAATCCGGACGGCGGTTCATGTCGAACGGCGGCAGGTTCGACGCGCGCCGGACGTCGTCGGGGTCGAGCCCCTTCAAAGCATCCATATCGGCGCCGGCGCAAAACGCGCGGCCCGCGCCAGTGAGGATGATGACGCGGACATTGTCATCGGCGCTTGACGCTTCCATCGCATGGCGCACGTCGCGCTCCATGGTCGGCGTCCACGCATTCATGCGATCGGGACGGTTGAGCGTGATGGTCGCGATCTTGTCGCTCACCTCATAGAGAATGTGCTCGTAGGCCATGACGCTCTCCCTTTGTCTGCCGGCGCAATTTCGCGCGCTCGTTGGGGCGTGAGCCTAGCATATCCAGGGATGAGGCAAGGGCTTCGCGCGAACGCGCGGATCACTCGGCGGCTTGCGCCAGCACCGGCCGGCGCGCCAGCCAGCCGTCGATGAAATGATCGAGCCAGGCGCGCTCCGCGACATCGTATACGGCACGATCGGCGAAATGATGATGTCGCTGCCGCGCACCGGGCGCGCTGAAGCCGTCATAGCCGCGCGTGGTCCAGCGATGCATCATCGCGTAGGTCACGTCAGGATGAAACTGCACGCCGAAGGCATTGCCGGCGCGGAACGCCTGCACCGGAAAATCGTCGCCTTCTGCAAGCAGCTCTGCGCCGACAGGCAGCTCGAATCCCTCGCGATGCCAGTGATAGACCTGGGCCGGCCAGGCCGGGCAGAGCGCGTGGCCCGCGGCGGTCGGGCGGATCGGGTAATAGCCGATCTGGGTCAGCGCATCAGCATGCGGCGCGACGCGGGCGCCGAGCTGCATCGCCAACATCTGGGCACCAAGGCAGATGCCAAGGAATGGCCGCTGCTCGCGCAGCGGAATTTCGATCCAGTCGATCTCGCGGCGAATATAGTCGTCGGAATCATTGGCGCTCATCGGGCCGCCGAAGACCACGGCGCCGGCATGCTGATCGAGCGTCTCGGGCAGGGGATCGCCGAAGCGGGGACGGCGGATGTCGAGGCGATGGCCAAGCGCACGCAGCGCATTGCCAACACGGCCCGGCGTCGAGGATTCCTGGTGCAGGATGATCAGAACCGGCAACTGGGGTTCGGAGGCGACGGCACTTGGCGTCCTTCTCGGGAAGGGCACCACTTCTGCGCTACCAAACCTGTCCGTCCGGAACGACATGGCCTCTGCGAGTGCTATCGGTTCAGACCGTCAGCATAACTAAGCGATCGTTAATTTCGTGTGAGTTCGCGCACACATCGAAGCCGAAGCAAGCTCCGGGCCAATACGGGAGCTTCGAGGGCTAATGCCTCTGCCTCTGGAATCGGCTGGTGGCAGCCAGGATGAAGCCCCGCGGGAAGAAGCGCAGCGCGAATGGCACAATCTTGATGCCGAGACCAGGCAGCACTGCCCGTTTGTTGGCCATCAGGCCACGATAGGCCTCCTGCGCGACATCGGCGGCCGAAACATTTAGCAGGGCAGTATCATGTCCGGAGCCGACGCCCGCGCGCGCCTGGAATTCGGTGGGCACGGGACCCGGGCAAAGCACGGTGACGCGAACGCCGCGCGGCGCGAGCTCGGCCCGCAGCGCTTCGGTGAAGGAAATCACGTAGGCCTTGGACGCGTAATAGACGGCCATGCCGGGGCCGGGCAGGAAGCCAGCGACCGAGCCGACATTGAGAAGACCGCCCTTGTTCCTGACGAGTTGATCGGCGAAGCGCAGCGACAAATCGGTCAGAGCCCGCACGTTGACATCGACAATCCCGATCTGCTCGTCGCGATCGCGCTCGATGGCATCGCCGAACACGCCGAAGCCGGCATTGTTGACGAGGTGGTCGAGCTCGACGCCTTCGGCGGCGAGCGCCGCCGCGATGGTCTCGCCGGCGTCGGGGTCCTCGAGATCGCAGGCGATCACGATCGGCTTCTTGCCGCCCTTGGCGGCGAGCTCGTTCGCGAGCGCCTCCAAACGGTCCGCGCGCCGCGCTGTCAAAGCGAGACGATGTCCATTGGCGGCGAACACGCGCGCCAGCTCCGCACCTATGCCCGCCGAAGCACCGGTGATCAACGTTACCCGCTCAGCCACGATCGAAGTCTCTTGAATTAAAGTTTTTGGCCCCGCAATGACGGAACGAGAGCATAAGCCGTGCGCGACAGGCAAGCGGCGTCGGCCGCATGGCCACCTGAGCGGGCGACAGGAGGAGCGGGAAAGCCGGGTTTTTACGGACGAATCCGGAGCCGGACGGCCGGCAGCTACATTAAAGTTTCGTCATGTGATCCGCACAACCGGCCATCCACCGGTTTGCGCGGATCAGCCGCCGACGGCGCTGTCCGTCACCTGACCACCAGCGCGCTCCGCCACCGTATGCTTCAGGTCGATCCGGTCGCGCTGGGAAATCCCGAGCAGGTCGGAGGCGCGCCAGACGACGTTGTCTTCGAATTCGGAGACCTGTCCGTCGGCATAGACCAGCTCCCACATCATCCGGACGATGCGCTTGCGGCCCTCTTCGTCGAGCGAGCGCATGATGACGCTGGTGAAGTGATAGAGGTCCACCGCCTCGCCCTCGACCTGGGTGGCGTCCGCGATCAGACGATCCGCGGTGCCGCGATCGAGCTTAAAGTGGCTTTCGATCAGGCTGTGCAGCTTGCGCTGCTCGGCCGCGCTCGGCTGGCCGTCGAGCGAGATTACGTGGACCAGCAGCGCGGTGGCCGCCAACCGATAATCGCTGTCACCGAACGTGCGGTTCTGGTCATTGGGGGCAACAATATCGGCGATGAATTGGCGCAGGCCGTCGAGCATAAGATCCTACCGAAATCGATACAGCCGCGAGGCGCAGCCGTTACCAGCATTATATGAGCAGGAAACTCAACCGGCGCAACGTGCGTCAGTTCCGCGCGCTGCATTACGTTTCGGCAATCTGGCTACTGTGAATCGGACGCGAGTAGCAAGCCAGGCCCTTCGCTGTCGTCCCGGCCTAGTGCGCAATTGCGCACGGGCGCCGGGACCCATAACCACAGCCTGTGGATTGACGAAGACTCACCATCCCGCCCATTCCAGAAATCACGCGGCATGGGTCCCTGCTTTCGCAGGGACGACAGCGGAATTCCGTCACGGAATCTCGTACACCACCATCTTGTCGGCGATGCCGCGCAGCGCCGCCTGTTTCTGGATCGGCTTGATCGCGCGCTGCTCCAGCACCTCCGCAACCGCGGGCGCATCGAGCACCGGGCCGGTGATGTGGATCTCCTGCGCGGTCGACAGGCTCTGCACGCGCGCGGCGATGTTGACCGTCTGGCCGAAATAATCCTGCCGCTCGTTAAGCATCACCGCGAGGCAGGGACCTTCATGGATGCCGATCTTGACGATGAGATCATCGGTCCCGCGCCGCTTGTTGAGCTGGTCCATCGCCGCGCGCATCCGCAGGCCCGCGACGATGGCATGCTCGGGACGGACGAAGGTCGCCATCACGGCATCGCCGATCGTCTTCACAACGGCGCCCTTCTCGGAGGAGATGATCTCGAGCAGCGCATGGAAATGCGCGCGCACGAGATCGAAGGCGGCGAGGTCGCCGACGCGCTCGTAGAGCGCCGTCGAGCCCTTCAGATCGGTGAACAGGAAGGTGAGCGACGTGATCTGGAGCCGCTGGTCGAGACTGAGATTGTCCGCCTTGAAGACATCGCGAAAGGTCTGGTTCGACAGCATCCGCTTGGCGGTGAGGAACGGCTTGCGCTTGCCGATGAGATGATGGAGTGCCTCGGCCGCGATGAACACCGACGGCAGCACGCGCACGCCGGCCTGGTTCTCCAGCGACAGCCGCAGCGGACCCGGCCGCATGGTCGTGGTCCCCGTCGGGGCCTGCACCTTGTTGTACATGATGGCGAGCTGCTGACGATCCTTGGTCGGCTCGCCCTGGACGTCGATGAAATGGGCGGCGTGCGTGACCGGCTCGAAGATGATGACAAAGTCACTCGGCAGCTGCAGCGACATGGTCGCCTTCTCGCCGGCCGGCAACTCCATCGTATCCAGCGTCACCTCGTTCGCCAGCGTCGCGAACGATTCCTTGTTGAAGTCGACGCCGGAGCTCCAGAACACCTGCTTGAAATACTCCCACACCGGCAGCGTGTCGGGGTCATGCGCCGCGATGCGCCGGACGCGCGGATTCACGGTGAAGGACACCTCGACCTGATCGTCGACGGAGGCCTTGTAGCCGCAGGCGCAGAGCGCGCAGTGATAGTCGTCGGGCTTGAGCGCCTTCAACGTCGTGTGCGCGCCGAGCACGCCGCCGCAGCCTGGACACAGCACGTTCCAGCCGAGATCGAACAGCCCGAGCCGTGCTGCGTGCAGGAACGCCGAGATCGCGTGCTCTTCGTCGACGGCATGGTGCGTCGCGAAGTCGAGGACATTGACGCGATTGAGCTCGTGATCCTGGCCGTCCTCGATCAGACGCGCAATCGCATCGACCACCTTCGCGTCGGCGGTCTGCTTCAGAACGGAGAACTGGGCCTGGATGTCGCTCATCGCGGGACTCTGCTGGTTGAATCACGCCATCGGCCGGGCAATCGCCTGTCACCGACGGGTGATACGGAACATGGGTGAGTGGTCCGGCTGGGTCGTGACGACGCCGAGCGGGATCACGGGATTCGCCTGATCGGCGAGCTCGACACGGAACGCGCCGATCAGCCGGGCCAGCGCCAGCACGGATTCGGCTTGCGCAAACGGCGCGCCGATGCAGACGCGCGGACCTGCGCCGAACGGCAGATAGGCGAAGCGATCGGGCGCCTCCGTCGACATGAAGCGCTTTGGAATGAACGCGTTCGGCTGATCCCACAGCTTCTCGTGCCGGTGCAAAAGCCAGGGCGCGATCATGATGATGTCACCCTTGCTGATCTCGATTCCCGCCGCATTGTCCTTTTCGCGTGCGGCGCGCGCGACCAGGAAGGCCGGAGGATAGAGCCGCATGGTCTCGTCGATTACCGCGCGGGTGAATTTCTGGCGATCGATGTCGGCCATGCTGTCGAGATGCTCGCCGCTTGTCTCGGACGCCACCTCCTCCTGCGTCTCCGGATCGAGTGCGAGCAGATAGAGCGCCCAGAACAACGCCGTCGCCGTGGTCTCATGACCCGCCAGGATCATGGTCGCGACCTCGTCGACGAGCTGCTCGTCGGAAAAGCCCTTGCCGGTTTCCGGATCGCGCGCCACGTCCATGAGATCGAACAGGTCACGCGGCGGCGCGCCGTCCTTCTTGCCGGCGGCGCGCCGCTCGGCGATCAGCATGGCGACGAACTCGGTCCAGCGCTTGCGGAAGCGGGCGCGGGCAAAATCCATCGGGCTCGGCCACGACACCGGCAGCAGCATGTCGAGGAAGTAGGGCCGTCCCAGCCGGGACGCATACTCCATGATGAAATTGCGCAGGGTCGCGCCATGCCGGTCCATGCCGAACGAGAACATCGTGCGCCCGGCGATCTCTAGCGTCATGCGCTGCATGATTTCGCGCAGATCGACCGGCGCGCCCGTCTGCGTATCGAGCTTCGCGATGGTCTCGTCGAGCACCGCCGTCATGTGCGGCACGAGGTTGGCGGTGGCGCGCGGCGTGAAGGCCGGCGCGAGCGTGCGGCGCTGGAACGTCCAGGAATGACCTTCCGCGATCAGAAGCCCGTCGCCGAGCACCGGGCGCAGCATGCGGATGCCCGCCGGCGTGCGCGTATAGTTCTCATAATTGTTGAGCAGGACGTGCCGGATCGCATCCGGCTGATTCAGGATGAAGCTGTTGCGAAGGAAGAAGCGGCCCTTGATGACCTCTTCCTCATAGGCGGGCTGCCCCCATGTCGCGATCATGTTGCGCCGGATCACGGCAAGCCGGCCGAAGAACGACATGTCGTCGGGCGCACGCGGGGGAGCCGGGGGGATGATGGGCCTACGCACGCTGGCGATATTCATGGCTCTCTCCCGCAAGATGTGACGCTGGCAAATAGCTAATAAGTCAGCTCGGCGACCGCAATCCTGTTCTGCTCGGCGGGCCATAGCCGCGCCGCAACCCGTTCTTCGCTAAACTGAGCGACGATACTCCCAAAGGCATCAATGCTATAGCGACGCACGGTTGTTGCCGAATCGGTAGGCACGCCAGACTTGACGTCCTTAGGCTCCTCGCCGCCAAACAGGACCACGTCCCGCGGCAAACCAAAATAGCCCCGCGGTCGCGACATGATAGCGACGGCGTGAGCCTTAGCATCCGCTGGCCCGAATGGACGCGCCGGCCGCAGATGCACCACGTCGGAGGAGCGGGGAAAGGGCGAACGGAAAATGTGTGTGATCGGTGCATCCGGCGCTGTCAGCACAAACTCGAGCGTCCAGGTTGGATCGACCTGGACGGGACCCCAGCGGCCATCCGCTCCGGTCTGTGACTTGTGCAACCCGTCGCCTTTACGAAAGCCGTCCTCACTCGTGCGGAAAATTTCGACGGTCGCACCTGCCACGGGGCGATTGGTCGGAACGCCGCCCGGCGTGCCCGTCACCAGCCCGCTCAAAGTTACCTTGGCCTCAGGTCTGATAGAGATCCGGTCGGGCTCACGTCCGGCAATGAACTTGTAGATCTCGCGGAAGGCGCGCGGGTGGAATGCCACCTCGCGATGGTCGAGCGCGCCGAGCACGAGATTGGTGGCGCCCTTCAGCTCCGGCCCTTCATTGGTGACACCGGTCGGCGTGCCGGGCTTGCCGATGAATCGGCCGTCGGCCTGGGCGTATTTGTCCATGCCGTCGCTGCGCAAGGTGAGGAAGGCGATACCCGGCGTCACCTCGCTCTCGCCCTCGTTCAGGCCACGCAGGAATACGCCGCGGCCGTTGAACTCGTTGTTGGGCTGGTCGTCGGTGGCGAACACGCCGTGATTGGGCGTGCCGCACAAGACCGCGTGGCTGACGTCGCCGGCACCGCCATTCTTGATCACGTTGCGGATCGAATAGCCGCCGCGCGAGCTGCCGACCAGCGCCACGCGCGCCGCGCCGGTGCGGCGCTTCAGCTCAACGATGGCAGCGGCGAGCTCGCGGCGCTGGTCCTCGGTCGAGGAGCGGTTCGCCTGCTCGACCTTGTCGTCGCTGCGCGCGTTGGGATCGGTGAAATTGATCGCCATCATGCGGTCGCGCGCGATGCCGTTGGATTCCATCCGCCACAAGGTCGTCATCCAGAGCGCGTCGTAGTCGCCATTGCCGTGGACGAACAGGATCGGCGGCACCTCGGTACCCGGCGCCGCAGCGGGCGCGGATTGGGCCGATGCGCCGGTCCGCAAGCTCGCAATTGCGAAAGGCAAGCTGCCGGCCCCCTGCAGGATCGTCCGTCGCGACAGCTTCATTTGTTCCTCCCGGCAAACCAACTCTTTGCACCGCTTATAGCGGCTTAACCACTGGACAGCGAAGGACTTTCGCGGGCATCACTGAATTGGCCGGAATCGCCCAGGATCACTCCAAGACCATTCTGCCAGCCCGTTTGGAAGGGGATATGACCGAGCAGACGAACCGCCAGAAAATCGCCGCCGACGGCATCACCGCGCCTCTGCGGTACACGGTGTTCCGGCGCATCTGGCTCGCCAGCCTGCTCTCCAATCTCGGCCTCCTGATCCAGGGCGTCGGCGCGGCCTGGGCGATGACGCAGATGGCGGCCTCGGCGGACAAGGTGGCGCTGGTGCAGACTGCCTTGATGCTGCCGATCATGCTGATCTCGATGCCGGCCGGCGCCATCGCCGACATGTATGACCGCCGCATCGTCACCCTGGTCTCGCTGATGGTCGCGCTCGCCGGCGCGACGGTACTGACGGTGCTGGCCGGGTTCAATCTCATCACCCCGGAGACGCTGCTCGCCTTCTGCTTCGTGGTGGGCAGCGGCAACGCGCTGTTCGGCCCGGCGTGGCAGTCTTCGGTCAGCGAACAGGTGCCGCCCGATGCGCTGCCTTCGGCCGTCGCCTTGAACGGCATCAGCTACAACATCGCGCGCAGCTTCGGTCCCGCGGTCGGCGGCGTCATCGTCGCCGCGCTCGGCGCGGTGGCCGCTTTCGCCTGCAACGCGATCCTCTATCTGCCGCTGCTGGTGGTGCTGCTGCTGTGGCGGCGCAGCACCGAGCCCTCGCGCCTGCCGCGGGAAAAGCTCAACCGCGCCATGGTCTCGGGCTTCCGCTACATCACCAATTCACCGCCGATCAAGATCGTGCTGTTGCGCACGCTGGTGATGGGCCTGATCGGCGGCGCCATCATGGCGCTGATGCCGCTGGTCGCGCGCGACCTGCTGCATGGCGGTGCGCAGACTTACGGCATCATGCTGGGCGCCTTCGGCATGGGCGCCGTGATCGGTGCGCTCAACATCCACGAATTGCGCAAGCGCATGAGCGGCGAGGCTGCGATCCGCGCCTGCACCATCTCGATGGCGTTTGCGATGGCCGCCCTTGCCCTGAGCACCGAGCCGGTGCTGACGGCGACCGCGCTGGTATTGGCCGGGGCGGTCTGGATGGCCGCGATCGCGCTGTTCAATATCGGCGTGCAGCTCTCGGCGCCGCGCTGGGTCGCCGGCCGCTCGCTCGCGGCATTCCAGGCCTCGATTTCCGGCGGCATCGCCATCGGTGCCTGGGGCTGGGGCCATCTCACCGACTATGCCGGCGTCGAGGTCGCATTGCTGACCGCGGCCGGCCTGATGCTGATCTCGCCGCTGCTCGGAATCTGGCTGACGATGCCGCGCGTCGGTGCCCGCAACGAGGATGCCGACGTGCTGGCCGATCCCGAGGTGAAGCTGTCCCTGACAGGGCGCAGCGGACCTCTGGTGGTCGAGATCGAATATCGCGTCGCCCAGGAGAACGCGCGCGCGTTCCACAACGTGATGCAGGACGTGCAGCTCTCCCGGCAGCGCAACGGCGCCTATGGCTGGTCGATCGCCCGCGACATCGCCGACCCCGAATTGTGGACCGAGCGCTATCATTGCCCGACCTGGTTCGACTATTTGCGCCAGCGCAACCGCTCGACCCAGTCAGAACGCGCGCTGCATCAGCAGGCGATCGATTTCCATATCGGTCCCGAGCCGGTGCGGATCCGCCGCATGCTGGAGCGTCCGTTCGGTTCGGTGCGCTGGAAGGAGGAGACGCCAGATCGTGCCAGTGCCGAGGTGCTGCCGGTGGTCGCGACCGCGGCGGGGAGCAGCACGTAGGTTCTCGTCACCACTCCGCCATCGTCCCGCCCCCCGGGCGCAATCGCGCGCTAAGGCGCAGCTTGGCGCATCTCGTCGACAAACGCAGCGATAGCCTGGCCCAGTGCACGGTTGCGATCCATCAGGTCCTGAACTGTGCGCGCGACGTCATCGGCCGCTCCGCGGCTGGTTGCCGCGTCGCCGGACACTTCGAGCACGTGCCCAGCGACCGCGCGAGCTCCGACAGCAGCGGATTCGGCACTGCGACTGATGTCGCCGATCGCAGCATTTTGTTCGTCGAGAATGCTCACGATCGATGTGGTCGTTTCGCCAACCCGATTAATGACGTCGAATATCCGCCGGATAGCGCTCACGGCAGCATTCGTTTCGGTCTGAACCGCTACAATTTGCGTGGCAATCTCATGAGTGGCGTTCTTGGTTTGATTTGCCAGTGCCTTGACCTCTCCAGCAACGACGGCGAAATCCTTGCCCGTTTCTCCCGCCTTGGCAGCCTCGATCGTCGCATTCAGGGCTAGTAAGTTGGTTTGGGATGTAATTGCTTCGATCAATTGCACAACCTCTCCGATGCGTCCGACGGCGTCGGCAAGTCCGTTCATTATGGTATTTGCCTGCTCCGCCTCTTGTGCCGCCTGGTGCGAGATCTCGGATGACAGTGCCACTTGTCGTCCGATTTCGGAGCCCGAGGCGAACAGCTCCGTGGTTGCTGCAGCCACTGACTCAACGTGTGCCGTGGTTTGCTCGGCGGCATTTGTCGCAGTGCTCGAGCGTTCTGCGGTACGATCGGCAACTGTACTCATTGTCGATACGGCGTTGTTCAGGGCCGAACTGAGTTCGGTCAGCGTGGCCATAAGCCCCGCAATCCTTCCGTCTAGCGCGTCCGCTGCGCCTCGCAATACGTCGGCACGCTCGGAGGAGGCACGTTGCTTCAATGTTTCCTGCTCCTCCTGAAGACGACGATTCTCGATCGCGCTGGCCCGGAAGGTCTCCATTCTGCGTGCAAGTCTCCCGATCTCGTCTTTGCGTTCGGTGCCGCTCACGACCGTGGTCAAGTCACCGGCGGCCAGCGCATCGACTGTGGCGGTCAAGGCGACGATCGGTCGCTGCACGGTTCGGGTCAACCATCCTGCCGCCAAGAGTGCAATCACGAATGCTGCTGCTGTGGCTCCCAGTACGATCGCGGTAGTCTGATCCGCCATGCGCTCCTTTCGCCCTTGGACCGCCGTTATTTCTTGCTGCATGGCGTGGACTACAGTTGCTATCGTTTGATGAACGGCTTCCTTGGCCTCTTGAGTTGAGGGCTGGCGAGCGAGCGCCAGAAGATCAATCTCGGTTTTCTTTCGCCACGCCAAGATCCGTTGGTGGAGTTCGTCCAGCAACGAGCGGTCGGACAGAACGGTCGACGAAGCGGCGAACGCTTCGTCGGTTGATGATCGTGCCGGCCCCTCAAAGTCTGCCTTTAGCGCTTTATCTGCTCCGGCTATATAGCCATCGAGTGCGGCTTCTTCCCTCAGCAAAGCCGTTTCGACGTTCTTCAACGAAGTAAGTGCAGCCATGTTGGTTGCGAGTGTGCTATCCTCCGTCCGGAAAGCCGTCAGTGCGAACATCGTGGCGCCCACCATGACAATGAAGACGGCCACAATAATCGTGAAGCCGAGTGTCATCCGCAGCCGGAGCGTCATTGGCGATCTTCCTTAGAATCAGAACGTCGATGCCGGCCTATGAGGCTCAGATCTTCAGCGGGTTGCAGGCTCCACGCTTGTCTGAGCGCGCGATCCGAGAAAGCAGGTAGTCGACCTCGGAGCGCGCTGCTTCCGTGAACGCGCCGGCGGGTTTACGCTGAGCTGGCGAAGAAATGAGACCTCTGCGAGCCAGAATGTATTTGCGGGCACTCAGCCCGACACCAGGCTGCTGTTCGTACTTGAGAAGAGGCAGGTGGAGGTCGAACAGATCGTGAGCGGCGTCGCGTTGCCCGGACCGAGCCAGGTTTATGAGGTCCACGAGCATGTCGGCAAATGGATAGCCGGTCATCGCGCCGTCCGCGCCGCGCTCGATCTCGAAATCGAGGAAGAGACCGTTGTTGCCGCAGAGAATGGAAACGTGACGCAGAGCTCCGTCTGCTTCCCATTTGCGCAGCGTCGTAATCTTCTCCAGGCCGGGCCAATCCTCATGCTTCACCATCACGCAAGACGGATTGTCCGTGATGATGCGCTTCAGGACGGTGGGCGACATCACGACTGAATAGTTCAGCGGGTAATCCTGGATGCAAAACGGCGTGTCGGACCCGATCGCGTCTGCCGCCTGAGCATAGTACGTCACGATCTGATCGTCGGTCCGCAGGGTGTTCGGCGGAGCGATCATGACGCCGGCGGCGCCGGCATCCATAGCGGCGGACGCCAGCGTGCGCATCGCAGCGAAACCGGCAGAAGTGACCCCGACGATCACCGGAAGCTTGGGGGCGCGCTTGACGAAGCGGGCGGCGACTTCCAATGCTTCAGCGCCGTCGAGTTTGGGTGCCTCCCCGAGCACACCCAGTACGGTCATCCCCGTCGCACCGATCTCCGTATAGAAGTCGCTCAAGCGATCGATGGATGCAAAGTCAATTCGGCCATCTTCATGAAATGGCGTCGGCGCGATCGGATAGACGCCGCTGGCGCTAGTCTCGAGCTTCATGATTTCTCCATTGTGGGGCTGGTCGGAATAGTAATTGTTCTAATGTAGACATATAGTACAATTACGAAAATATTGAGTCAAGGCTTGGCGTTGCCCCAGGCGTCTGGCGATCGGCGCTCCGGATAGGATTGGCGCTGAAAGCGGAGATGGGTTTCCTATGCAAAATCCCGCCGTAGGCTTTCCGACACTCGTTTTTTAGAGCTGTATTGCCTAGAAGATCAGTATCTGGTGTTCGCTGCTTTGGAATGCGCTCGGACAACCACACATAGGATGCGAGCCGTGGACTCTAAGTCACCTGGACAGCGCGGTCTCAACTAGAGGTAGGCTCGAACTGATGTCTCGATCCAGCTATCGACTCGCTAATCAAATACTGGATTTTGTGCGCGACGCTCGCTTTGGGCCCGGACATCACCTGCGTGAACAACACGTCAGCGAAATGCTGGGAGTGTCCAGAACGCCGGCTCGGGCGGCGCTCAGCTTGCTTGAGAAGCAAGGGATTCTGGAATCCAGGAAGAACCAGGGCTTTTTTCTAAAGGCGGGGCCCCAAGAGCTTCATGCCGTAGACATGGAGGTGCCCACGACGGCAGAGCAGGACCTCTATGCCAAGATCGTCGACGAGCGGTTATCGGGCAAATTGGGCGAATCCTTCACTCAGTCCGAAATCGCGCGGCGATACGAGGTCGATCGTGCATTGCTCCAGAAAGTACTTACGCAATTAGAAAACGATGGGCTGCTCTCGCGAAATAGCGGCCGCGGCTGGACCTTTCAGCCGACCATAGACTCGCAAATTGCTCTACGCAGCAGCTATGATTTCAGAAAGACGATCGAGCCTGCCGGAATTCTGCTCGACACATTCCAAGTGGACAGCGTTGCGCTAGAAAAGGCTCGACGTCAGCACCTTTTCCTGGAGGCACATCCAAATATCGGAACGGTTAGATCTACGCTGCTGTTCGAAACAGACGCTCAGTTCCACGAGATGATCGCCGAGTTTAGCGGCAACAATTTTTTCGTGCAGGCGATCCAGCAGCAGAACCGCATGCGTCGGCTCTTGGAATTCGGCGGATATGCAAACCGCCGGCGTGTGAAAGATTGGTGTCGAGAGCACCTGAAGATCCTGGACGCGATTGGCTCCGGCGACAGGCGCGCGGCCGCGCAACTGATGGCCGAGCACCTCAATGCGGCTTTCAGGGCTGCGCCTAAGAAGCACTTGGATATCGCACGGAGCTAGCGGTTCGACGTCGCGGAACGTACGCCCCCGCACGAAGGGCATGCACGTGAGCAAGCTCCGCCTTGCTGACACGGCCGCATAACGAGCGCATCTCCTACGAAGCGCCGTCCAAGTTGTGCTCGCGCAGGCATCAGGCGCGACCCGAATGCATCAATAATACAATACTATGAGGCGGCTCCGGCGCTCCTGCGAGACGAATTGAGCCGAATCTGCATGAAAACCCTTGACGCGATCACATTCGCAATTGTACTGTTGATCTCAATTAGAGCAATCAAGGTCACTTATCGAGGCCGGCGTTTTCACGGAAATCAGGTCGGTATTCGCTCGGGGACGACACGGCTTCGTGGGCTGCAACGTCATGAGCTCACCGGCCCTGTCGCCTTGTGATGCCTGTTTCGAAATTGGCCGACTTAAGCACGGGGCGGAAATGACGGCCGATCGGACGAGCCTTCGCTCGTGTAGCGGCATCGTCGGCGGTCGTGGTTGCCTGGCCTTTCAACGCGGTCCGGGCGGCTCCATCAAAGGAGGGACATGAAGTGAAGTATTTCTGCAATCTCGGGTTCGCGCTCGTTGCCACCTTTACCGCCGGAGCGGCAGGCGCCGAGGAGCTGACGGGCACTCTCAAGAACATTAAGGACACCGGCTCGATTACGTTGGGCTACCGGGATTTTTCGATCCCCTTTTCCTATCTGGACGACAATCAGAAGCCGATCGGCTTCGCGATGGATATTTGCTACAAGGTCGTCGACGCTCTGAAGAAGGAGCTCAAACTCGACAAGCTCGACGTCAAGCTCAACCCGGTGACTGCGGCAACACGCATTCCGCTTTTGGCTAATGGAACGATAGATCTCGAGTGCGGTTCGACGACCAACAATGCTGAACGGCAAAAGCAGGTTTGGTTCACCAACACGCACTTCCTCACCGCCAGCCGATATCTGACGAAGAAGTCCAGCGGCATCAAATCGATCGACGACCTGAAGGGTAAGGCGATCGTATCGGCAGCCGGCAGCACCAACGTCAAGCAGCTCATCGAAGCAAATCTCACCCGCCATCTCGGCGCTACCATCATTCAGGCCAAGGACCACGCTGAAGCATTTCTGATGGTCGAGACTGATCGCGCCGTCGCCTACGTCATGGACGACGTCCTGCTCGCCGGTCTCATTGCGACTTCAAAGAGCCCGTCGGACTACGTCATCTCGAGCGACGCGTTTTCGAAGCCCGAGCCGTACGGCATCATGCTTCGCAGGGACGACGTGCCCTTCAAAAAGGTCGTCGATGCCGCGACCGCAGAACTCTACACAAGCGCGGAAGGCCAGAGGCTCTATGACAAATGGTTCACCCAGAACATCCCGCCGAAAGGCTTGAACTTCAACACGCCGATATCGACGGAGCTGAAGCACGAGTTCGCCAATCCGTCTGATTCCCCGAATCCGGACGACTACAGGTGATCGGGCAGCGCTCGGGAGCGCGGACCGACTTGGATTCACGGATTGAGACCTCCGCTGCGAAAGGCCACGAGCCCAAAGTTCTGACGGCGGTAAGACGGCGTCGATTGTGCGACGGATGAGGAATACGCGTCGCGCTGACCGGGCTCTGGGGCAGCTGTTCTTCAACGCGGCGCGAGAGCTCGCCTTGGAGGTGATGGGTCTTTTCGAAAGGAGAACGCATCTCTCGATCGTAGATCAGCACGAAAGCAGGAGTTGCAACATGTCCGTCGGCGTGGGGGGGTCGTGAACTACAATTGGAATTTGATGATCTTTTTCCAGCCAAATCCGTTGGGGACCGGCACCTATCTAGATACGTTGCTGTCGGGATTGGTGGTCACTCTCGAAACGGCGCTCTTAGCCTGGTTCATCGCGCTGGTCACAGGGGCTGTGGTCGGCGTGATGCGCACGCTGCCATCGCAGCGCGCTAATTGGGTGGGCTTTGCTTACGTCGAGTTCTTCCGCAACATCCCGATTTTGGTGCAGCTATTCCTGTGGTTCTTCGTCCTGCCGGAATTTCTGCCGAAGTCCGCGGGATTGTGGCTCAAACACCTGCCGAATGCGCCGTTCTGGACTGCCGCGATCGGCATCGGCTTCTTCATGTCGGCACGCATTGCGGTGCAGCTTCAGGCCGGCATCAGCTCGCTACCCCGCGGCCAGAGGCAGGCGGCGACAGCGCTTGGGCTGACTACAGTGCAGGGCTATCGCTATGTCCTGTTGCCTATCGCATTTCGCATCATCCTGCCGCCGCTGACCTCCGAGTTCCTAAGTACGATAAAGAACACCTCCGTCGCGATCACCATTGGTCTCCTCGAACTGACCGGGGAAGCGCGCTCGATGCAGGAGTTTTCATTCCAGGTCTTCGAAGCGTTCACAGCGGCGACCATTCTATACCTTCTGGTCAACGTGGTCGTAGTGATCGGAATGCGCGTGCTCGAGCGCTACGTCGCGATACCCGGCTACGTCACGGGGAAATGAGGATGCTCGCAAATCTGGATTTCGACGTCATCCGCCGCGCCCTGCCGTATCTGTTCTACGAGGGGATGACCTTCACGCTCATGCTGACGGCATTCTCAGCCCTAGGTGGACTGATTTTCGGCACCGCCATCGCCCTGATGCGGTTGTCCGGTCGCGCGCCGCTCGGACGTATCGCGGGCCTCTATGTCGACTTCATGAGGTCGCTGCCGCTGGTACTCGTCATCTTCTGGTTCTATTTCCTGGTCCCGTACATAGGCCAATGGGTGACCGGCGCCTCGCGCCCGATCAGCATCGGCGCGTTCGCGTCCTCGCTCGCCACATTCATCATGTTCGAGGCGGCATATTTCTCCGAGATCATGCGGGCTGGAATCCAGTCGATCTCGCGCGGACAGCCGGCAGCTGCAAGTGCGCTCGGCCTGACCTACGCACAAAGCATGCGCTACGTCGTGCTGCCGCAAGCTTTCCGGAACATGCTCCCGGTTCTTCTGACCCAGACCATCGTGCTGTTCCAGGACACGTCGCTGGTCTACGTGCTTTCGATTCCGGACTTTCTCGGTGCTGCGAGCAAGGTCGCACAACGCGATGGCCGGCTGGTCGAAATGTATCTGTTCGCAGCAACCGTCTACTTCGCCATCTCCTGCGTCGCATCCTTTGGCGTCCGCCGCCTGCAGTCGCGCATTGCCATCATTCGATAGAGCCAATCATGATCGAGATCAGAAGCGTCGATAAATGGTACGGCACCACCTTTCAGGTGCTCAAGAATTGCACCACGAACGTCGCCAAGGGCGAGGTGGTCGTGGTCTGCGGTCCCTCCGGTTCGGGGAAATCCACGCTGATCAAGTGCGTCAATGCCCTGGAGCCTTTCCAGGGCGGCGACATCATAATCGATGGAACGATCGTCAATGATGCCAAGACCAACCTGCCGAAGCTCCGATCGCGCGTCGGCATGGTGTTCCAACATTTCGAACTTTTCCCTCACCTCAAGATCATCGACAATCTCTGCCTGGCTCAGGAAAAGGTGCTGGCCAGATCGCATGAAAAGGCGGTGGTGAAGGGTATGGCTCTGTTGGATCGTGTCGGCCTGAAGGAGCACGCGCAGAAATTCCCGGCCCAACTCTCCGGCGGCCAGCAGCAGCGCGTGGCTATCGCACGCGCGCTGGCAATGGATCCAATCGCCATGCTGTTCGACGAGCCGACCTCTGCGCTTGATCCTGAGATGATCAGCGAAGTGCTCGACGTCATGGTGGACCTCGCACGTGAAGGTATGACCATGATGGTGGTGACCCACGAAATGGGATTTGCCCGAAAGGTAGCCAATCGAGTGATCTTCATGGATCGCGGCGAAATCGTCGAAGACGCGGACAAGGCTGACTTCTTTGATAAGCCGCGGAGCGATCGCGCGCAGAAGTTTCTGTCGAAGATACTCTCTCACTGATCGAGCAATCTTGGCTGTGAATTTGCGCACCAAGCTCGCCTGGGTTCCTGTCGCGGGTCCAGCGTCTGCCGCGATCGCGTGGTCAGATCATCCGGCGAATATTGGCTCAACTAATCAAACTAACATCAACCAAGCCGAAGGATAATCGAAATGGATTTGGGTCTAGCGGGAAAAACCGCACTCATATTGGGCGCCGGCGGTGGCCTCGGCGGTGCGATCGCGAGCGCCTTGGCTCATGAGGGTGTTCGCGTGGCGCTCGGCGATATTGATGTGGCGGCTCTCGAGCAGCGGAGTGCCGCGATCTTGCGCGAGAACGGTGCAAGCCTGGCACTACCCTGGAATCTTGCCGATCTTTCGGCTATCGACCGGAACGTCAGTGCGATCGAGAAGGCGTTCGGCCCGGTGGACATTCTCGTCAACAACACCGGTGGCCCGCCGCCGACGCCTGCTGCCGGTCAAGACCCGGCGCTTTGGTCGTCCAATTTCCATTCCATGGTGCTCTCGGTTGTTGCCTTGACTGACAGGGTTCTACCAGGCATGCGCGCGCGAAAATGGGGCCGGGTGATCACCAGTACTTCCTCAGGCGTCGTCTCGCCGATTCCGAACCTCGGCATTTCGAACGCGCTGCGGCTGTCGCTCGTCGGATGGTCGAAAACTCTCGCTCGGGAAGTTGGAGACGACGGCATTACCGCGAACATCGTGTTGCCTGGCCGCATTGCAACCAGTCGGATCCGCTTCCTGGACGAAACGAAAGCGAAGAAGGAGGGGCGGAGTGTCGACAAAGTCACCGAAGAGAGCGTGGCGTCGATTCCTCTTGGCCGTTACGGTCGGCCTGAAGAATATGCCGACGTCGTCACGTTCTTGGCGAGTGATCGAGCTAGCTACATCACGGGAAGCGTCATTCGCGTTGACGGCGGCTTGATCGCAAGCATATGACGATCAGGTAAGCGGCAGTTGGGAATGACCATGGACGCTCCGTAGGGCCCGAAATGTTGCGATCTAGGCCGGGACGACAATCACTGCCCGTGCTCGGTCAGCACCTTGTCGCAGCCTTTGCTCAGCTTCGTGCGGTGCTGCTTGAGGCAGGCGAGCACGGCGCCATCGCCATTGTTCATCACGGCACGGCAGAAGCGGGTGACGTCGCGCGCGCAGGCATCGTGGCCCGGCTGCTGCTGCGCGGATGCGACCGATGCGCCGAGCAGCAAAGGAAGAATGAAAAGAAATCTGGTCATCGCGTAATGCCTCTTACCCGGAAGAATGTGCAGGCGAAGCTAGTGCGACGATCCCTCAGCCGCAACGGCTTTATTGGCAGGCTGCATGGCGCTTCCGCGTGACCCCGGCTTGACGCCGGGGCGTATCGCGAGGGGAGCTAACCGACGCAACGATTGCAGTGTTGCGTGCTCTTACTGCTTGTCCTGGGCGTCAGCGACCTTGCGCGACGCGCCCTTGGCGAGATCCTTGTCCATCACCGCGCGGCAGCCGGCGCTGAGATCCAAGCGATGCTTCATCATGCACGCCGTGATCTTCGGGATGTTGGGGATTTCCGACGAGCACAGGCGGAAGGCGTCGCCGGTGCACTGCTGCTGCGCCTCGGCCGAGAAGGCGAAGCTCGAACTCGTCGCGACGAGCGAGACGATGGCGGCAAAACCGAGCGCCAGGCTGGTGTCGCGGAGACTGGCAGAGAAGGACTTGGTGTTAAGAGGCTTGGTGTCAAGAGACTTGGTCATTTGAAGCTCCCATTGGCACCGTCGCAACGGGGCCCGTTGTTGATGGGAACTACGATGCTCCAGCAAAACAGTTTCCACTGTGATGATGGTCACGGGCTGCACCCCGACTGTGATGTCGGTCACTTTGGCGCACCTCCCTGAAATTCCTCCACAACCGCCGTCGTGTTGGTGTCACGTTAACTGTTACTTCGCATTAATGGCTCGTCGCGCGGGAAATTCCGCCGGTTTGGTTGCGTAATTGGAAAGAGTAGCGATGCGTAATGCGTTGGGCCTGATGTTGGCCAGTGTAGTTGCGGCGGTCGTGATCGCCGCCGGCGGTTGGTTTTATTATTCCTCGCGCGCCGATCAGGCCGCTCCCAAGACAATTGCCGCCCGTGCCGCCGATCCATTGCCGGCACCGGCGAAGCTCGCCGCCAGGGATGACGTCGAGACCACCGCGACGATCGCGGCCAAGCCGACAACGGTTGCTCAGGCACCCGCGCCCGCCCCGGCCATGCCGGTTCAGCAGAAATCGACCTGCGCCAATCCGAACGCGCTGGGCGTCTCCCGCGTGGTCGAGATCGACACCACCGGCGGCCCCGGCTTCGGCTTCGACCATTTCAAGCAATTCGACTTCCTCACCGACAAGGAGGTCGTGCTGACCTTCGATGACGGTCCCTGGCCCGTGAACACGCCGAATGTGCTGAAGGCGCTGGCGGATGAATGCACCAAGGGCCTGTTCTTCTCGGTCGGCAAGCACGCGACCTATCATCCGGAAATCCTGCGCCAGGTGCTGGCCCAGGGCCACACGGTCGGCACGCATACCTGGTCGCACGTCAATCTGAACGGCAAGAAGATGACCGAGCAGATGGCCAAGGACGAGGTCGAAAAGGGCATCAGCGCGGTGAAATTCGCGCTCGGTGCCAACCCCGCGCCGTTCTTCCGCTTTCCGCAGCTCCAGCATAATCCGGCGATCGTGAGCTATTTCGGCACCCGCAACGTCGCGATGTTCTCGACCGACGTCGACTCCTTCGACTTCCGCAAGGGCGCGACGCCGGAAAAGATCATCGAGACGGTGATGACCCGGCTCGACAAGCTCGGCAAGGGCATCATCCTGATGCACGATTTCCAGAAGAATACCGGCATAGCCCTGCCGACGCTGCTCGCGCGGTTGAAGGCCGGCGGCTACAAGGTCGTGCAGATGAAGGCCAAGACGACGCTGCAGACGCTGCCGGAATATGACGAAGCGATCATGAAGGACATGAAGGTGCCGACCGCGAGCACGAACACGCGTCCGATCGGAAGCGTGGTGCAGACGGTGTCGCAGTAAGCTCGACCACATTCAAAACTGCGCATGGCCGGGCTTGTCCCGGCCATTTGCTTTTGGCGAGCGGCTTACCAATAGATGCCGTGGCGGTGCAGCTCGCTGATGATGCGGCGCTCGGTCCAGCGCCTGGACTTCGGCTTGTCCGCCCTTGCCGTTTTCTTGGTGGCGGGCTTGGTTGTCGCGACCGGCGCCGGGGTGGTCGTGGGCGTGGTCGCCGCCGGAGCGGTCGGAGTGGCCGTGGCGGCCGGCGCAGAGAGCGACACTGCCGGCGGACGATCGGAATATTTCGGCGCCTCGGTGGCCGGCGCAGCTTCGCTCGCCTGCGGCGTGGAGGTGGTCGCCGAGGTTGGCGTGGCCAGTGGAGCGGGAGCCTGGGCGCCCGCCGCGGACAGCGACAGGCTGCGGGAGCCGTCTGCCTGGGCAGAGGCAGAAGCCAGGACCATGGCGGCAACCAGAATGATCTTGCGCATGTGAAATCTCCCCGTGATGGCGTGCCCGGGACATTACGGGGAAGGTGTCCGGGGTTAAGTGATTGGCCTCACACAATCGCGGAGCAATTTCGAACCGGCCGGCTGCGATCAACACCCCCGCCGATAAACCCGCAGCGTCACGTCCGGAAAGCTCATGCTGTCGAGCAGGCAGACGCCCTTTTCCGCGTCCATGCGGGCGATGAGCTCATCGCCGACCCGCGGTCCGACCAGCGTATGCTGGATCGAGCTCGAGACGACGAGGATATTCGACTGCAGAAGCGCGTCTGCGGTGGCCGCTGCCGTTCGATGCAGCATCTCGCCGCGGACGACGAGATTCATCCGCGCCTGCGCCGCATACAACTGAATGGTCGCGGGCGTCACCGGATAGGGACTCGAAAAGCCGACGTAAAGCGGGCCCGACGGCGGCGGTTTGACGTCGCGCAGAAGCGACCAGAGACGCTCGGTCGATGCGCGGATGCTGTCCTGCTGCTGCGCGCTCAGCGGCGTCGCCACGCTGAGCTGACCGATCACGACGTGCTTGACGAACAGCGCGAGGGCGATCGCGAGCGCAAGCACGCGGCCCGCTGTCAGCAGATGGCGACGGATGTCTTTCGCAAGGGCCGTGCGCGCAAGCAGCGATTCCATGGACGCCATGCTGGCGCAGCCATTGAGGACCGTCGCGACGATGAACACGCCGTAGAACATTGCGCCGAAAAAGTAGGTCTTGATCTCGGCAACGGACGGAATGGCGTAGGCAATCAGCACGGTCGCGAGCAGAACGACGGCATCCAGCACCGCGGCCCGGCCCTGGATCGCAGCGAGCACGAAGCGCAGCAGCATCAAGGCCAACCCGATGGCGAGCCAATAGTGCAGGCCGAACTGTCCCTCTCCACCGATGGAGAAGCGTAGCAGTCCGGGCCAGAAACCTTCGCCCGTCGTCCAGAGGTCGCGCTGGCCGACGAACACGTTGAGAATGTAGGTGACGGTCTCGACCAATGCGGGTCCGATCAGCACGGCCGTGGTCGCGATCAACGGCAGCACGAACCACGCGAGCGCGCCGAGCGCAGTCCTGATCGACAGGCGCAATCCGCCGGCCTGGATGCAATCGACGACCAGCCGGATCGCGAACGCGCTGCCGAGCAGAGCAAGCGCAGCCGGGAACGATGTCGGCTTGATGCAGGCGGCGAGTGCGCAGGCAACGCCGAGGCCAGCCAGCGACCGGGCGCTGCGCCGGAGCACGCCGCGATAGACGATGGCACCGGCAGCAAGGCCGACGGTAAGTCCCGAGGGCAGATCGGGACGCGCCTCGGTAATCGTGTGCCACAGCACCGGCACGCACAATGCTGCGATCAGACACGATGCGATCTCGAGGACCGGCCGTCGCCGAACCAGCCAGATGATCCCGAGCAGGAAGCCGAAGACGATCACGGCATGAACGAGATAGGGACCGACATAGCTTCCGGGAAACGACCAAAAACCGGTGGCCGCCACCAGCGTCGAAAACGGCGCATGGTGATGCAGCAAGTCCCAGACGCTGCCGGCGACGCCGCGGCTTCCAAAGGCATTCACCCATCTGACCGCGTCTTCGAAATAGGCGACATCGTCATAGAGCGGGGGAACGGACAGCCGGCTGTGCAGCCGCGACGCGTCGAGCGATTTGGAGGCGACGATGGCGGTGATCAGCGCCGCTGGGATGACGAGACCGGGCAGCCGGACCCAGTCGCTCCGATCCGCGGCCCCGGTTCCGTTCGCCATGCCCCTGCCTGCCCCCAACGCCCACACCCCAGCCAGGCAGCATCGTAAGGACACCGGCATCGCGCGCAATGCGCCGGATGCAATGGCCGGGACCTAGGCTTGCGCTTCTTGGATCGGATGAGCTGAGCGGCCCGAGACATAGGTGACAGAACGTACCGGACACATGGGTTACACTTTCCGCTTTTGTTCTGCGGGAGGTGGCGATGCCGTGGAGAGCGAGTTCGGTCATGGAAGAACGCCTTCGCTTTGTCGCCCGGCTTCTGGAAGGAGAAGCCATGTCCGAGGTCTGCCGCGAGTTCGGCATATCGCGCAAGACCGGCTACAAGATCTTCGATCGCTATAAGGAGTACGGTCTCGAGGCCCTGAGCGATCGCTCCCGGCGGCCGGTCCGCTATGCCAATCAGCTGCCGAGCCAGATC